>JBOHPP010000082.1:0-28711 GCA_050731755.1 Candidatus Rokuibacteriota bacterium
ATCCCGCAGCGGCCGGTCGTCCGGGCGCGGGCCGGCTCTCGGCGCCGCGTGGGCGATGGTGCCGGTCGTCCCGGCGGCCGCGACGCTCGCCGTCGCGGCGCGCCGCCAGGCGGGCCCGCCGCTCCTCAGCGAACCGGCGCCGCTCCTCCACCGTGGGCATGATCTCGGAGACCAGCGCGTCGTCATCCGCCCACGCTACGGGGATCTTCTGACCGAGGAACTTCTCGATGGCCTCGATCCGGAGCGCGCTCATCTCGTCGACGAGGCTGATGGCCTTGCCGCCGGCCCCGGCCCGCGCCGTGCGCCCGATGCGATGGACGTAGTCTTCGGCTTCTTCGGGCAGGTCCCAGTTGACGACGTGGCTCACCGCCTCGATGTGAAGCCCCCGCGAGGCGACGTCGGTGGCGACCAGCACGGGCAAGCGTCCCTGTTTGAACTCGCTGAGCAGCCGCAGCCGCTTCCTCTGCTCGATGTCCCCGGTGAGCGCCCGGGCCTCCCAGCCGTTGCGCGACAGGCGATCCTCCAGGCGCCGCGCCTCCTCGCGGGTGTTGGTGAAGATGAGGACGCGCTCGCCGCCTTCCCGCCGGAGCAGGCCGAGAAGCAGCGGCAGCTTCTCCTCCCGCCCAACGTGGTAGAGGGTCTGCTCGACCTGCTCGACCGTCTTCTGCCGGGGCGCGATGGAGATCTGGGCGGGGTTGTTCATGAACTCCCAGGTCAGCTCCAGCACGCGAAACGAGAGGGTCGCCGAGAAGAGAAACGACTGGCGCCGCTCGGGCGGCGGGAGCCGGCGCAGGATGAAGCGGAGGTCGGCGATGAACCCCATGTCGAACATCCGGTCGGCCTCGTCGACCACCAACACCTCGACGTGCCGGGGCGACCACACGTGCTGCTTGAGGTAGTCGATCAACCGTCCCGGCGTACCGACGAGGATGTCGCAGCCATCCCGCAGCGCCTCGCGCTGCTTCGCGTAGTCGATGCCGCCGTAGACGGCGACGATGCGAAACGGCGTGAAGCGGCCAAGCAGCCGGGCGTCGGATTCGATCTGCACGGTCAGCTCGCGGGTGGGAGCGATCACCAGCACCCGGGGCGCGTTGGCCGGCCGGCCGGGACGATCCTGCTCGCGCAGCAGGCGGGTGAAGGCCGAGATGAGGAACGCCGCCGTCTTGCCGGTGCCCGTCTGGGACTGTCCGGCGACGTCCTTGCCCTTCAACGCCAGCGGCAGCGTGGCCTCCTGGATGGGCGTGGCCGTCACGAACCCGGCCTCGCGGATGCCCTGCATCACCGGCTCGGGCAGGGTGAGCGACTCGAAATCCATCGCCATCAAATCGGGCAGACGAGCTGACCCATGCGCTCAGCCAGCCGGATGTTCTCGCGGTAGTCGACGGGGACGTCCACCAGGCAGGGACCCCGGCCGGTCAGCGCCGACTCCAGCGCCGGCACCAGTTCGCCGGCGGCCTCGACGCGGGCGGCCCGGCAGCCGAAGGCCTGGGCCAGCGCGACGAAGTCGGGATTGCCGAATTGCACGCCCGACTCGCGGCCGTAGCGCTGCCATTGCTTCCAGCGGATAACGCCGTAGGCGTCGTCGCGGAAGATCACCACGACGACGTCGAGCTCCAGGCGCACGGCCGTCTCCAGCTCCTGCACGTTCATGAGAAAGCCGCCGTCGCCGACCACGGCGACGACCCGCCGGTCGGGGTGCAGCAGCTTGGCGGCGATGGCGCCGGGCAGGGCGATGCCCATGGCGGCGAAGCCGTTGGAGATGATCACCGTGTTCGGCTCCTCGGCCTGGAACAGGCGGGCCACCCAGAGCTTGTGGGCCCCCACGTCGGAGATGACGATGTCGTGCGGGCCCAGGACCTTGCGCAGATCGTGGAGGATCCGCTGCGGCTTCACGGGGAAGCCGTCGTCGGTGGCGCCGGTGTTGAGCTCGCTCAGGATCCAGTCGTGGAGCTGCCGGGTGCGGGTTGGATCCCGGCGCGAGGAGACGAGGTCGGTGAGGAGGTCGAGCGCCTCGCGGATGTCGGCGACGACCTCCACCGCCGGCTGATAGTCCTCGTCCACCTCGGCCGGCGTGAAGTCGATGTGCACGATGGTCTTGGCGCGATCGGCGTTCCACAGCTTGGGCGCGAACTCCACGGGGTCGTAGCCGGCGGCGATCACCAGGTCGGCGCGATCGAAGCCGCAGGAGACGACGTCGCGCATCTGCAGGCCGATGGTGCCGAGGGCCAGCTCGTGATTCCAAGGCAGGCAGCCCTTGGCCATGAAGGTGTTGGCCACCGGGATCCCGGTGCGGCCGGCGAACTGGCGGAGGGCTAGCGAGGCCTTGCCCCGGATCACGCCGTTGCCGGCGAAGATCAAGGGGTTCCGGGCGCGGTCGATCAGTTCTGCGGCCCGGCGGAGAGCCGGCCGGTCCGGTGAGGGACGGCGCGGCCGCTCGGTGGAGAGCGGCGCCGCGCCCGCTGCTTCTTCCTCGGCCACGTCTTCCGGCAGTTCGAGATGGCAGGCGCCCGGCTTCTCGGTCTCGGCGACCTTGAACGCTTTGCGCACCGCCTCCGGGATCACGTCGGCGATGGCCAGCCGGGTGTTCCATTTGGTGAGCGGACGGAACATGGCGACCACGTCGACGTACTGGTGCGACTCCTTGTGGATGCGATCGCGCCCGGCCTGGCCGGTGATGGCCACGACCGGCGCCCGGTCCAGGTTGGCGTCGCCCACGCCGGTGGTGAGGTTCGTCGCGCCGGGGCCCAGCGTGCCCAGGCAGACGCCCGCGCGGCCGGTGAGGCGGCCCCACACGTCGGCCATGAAGGCGGCGCCTTGCTCGTGACGACAGGTGACGAAGCGCATCTCGGCGTCGAGCAGGGCGTCCATCAGGGCCAGCGTCTCCTCGCCGGGGACGCCGAAGATCACACGCACGTCCTCGTTCTGCAGGCAGCGAACCAGCAGTTCGGCCCCTTTCATACGTCGAAGGGGGTCTCGCCGGCCCCCTCCGAAACCTCCCCCAGGCCTCGGAACCGGTCGCGCGGGCGGAGCCCGCGCTCGGACCGGACGTTCTCACCGTTGCTTCCCATCTCCAGACGCCGGACCTCCGCGACGCTCATGCGGCGGTCTCGCCGGCGACAGTGGCCGGCTCGGCTCGCCGCGCGAACAGGCGGGCGCTGAGGATCCCGATCTCGTACAGCACGATCAGCGGGCCGGCCATCAGCATCTGGTTGAAGGCGTCGGGCGTCGGGGTGAGGATCGCCGAGGCCGCGAAGGCGCCCAGGACGGCGTACTTGCGGTTGCGGGCCAGCCCCTTCGGCGTGACCAGGCCCATGCGGGCGGCCAGCGTGATGGCCAGGGGCAGCTCGAAGACCAGGCCGAAGGCCAGCGTGAACTTCAGCAGGAAGTCGATGTATGAGCCGATGGAGATCATGGGCTGGAGCCCGGGCCGCGCGAACGAGAGCAGGAAGGTGACGGCGTAGGGCGTCACCACCTTGATCGAGAAGGCGCCGCCGCCCACGAAGAGGAGCGAGCCGACGATGACGAACGGCGCGGCGTACTTCTTCTCGTGCGGGTAGAGCCCGGGCGCGATGAAGGCCCACACCTGCCACAGGATGGCCGGCGAGGCCAGGAAGAGCCCGGCGATCAGCGCCACCTTCATCTGCACCCAGAACGCCTCGGTGACGGCCAGGAACACCAGCGTGTTGCCGGTCGCCTGGACCGGCCGGGCCAGGTAGTCGACGATCCATTGGCTCAGCGGGAAGGAGATCACGAGGCCGACCAGCACGGCGATCAGGCCGCGCACGATGCGGGTACGCAGCTCGCCCAGATGTTCCATGAACGACATCCGGTCGCTGAGGGGGCGCACCATCGGCGCTACCAGCGCTCCACGAAATGGCGAAGCGCCCCTACGCCCCGGCCGGCCGAGAACCCTTCGCGGATGGCCGCCGTCACGTACGCCTTGGCTTCCCGGATGGCCGGCTCGAGCGGTCGGCCCCCGGCCAGCCCGGCGGCGATGGCCGCCGAGTACGTGCACCCGGTGCCGTGGGTGTTCGGAGAGTCGATGCGCGGCGCGCTGAAGCGGGTGAACGCGCGCCCGTCCCACAGGATGTCGGTGGCGGCCTCCTTGAGATGTCCGCCTTTGACGAGCACACGCCTGGGGCCGAGCGCCAGGATACGGCGCGCCGCCTCCTCCATCTCGGACTCCGAACCGACCGGGATCCCGGCCAGCGCCGCCGCCTCGTGCAAATTCGGCGTCACCACGTCGGCCAGCGGCAGCATCTGTTTGATGAGCGCCGCCCGCGCGTCGGGCTGGAGCAGCGGGTCGCCCGACTTCGCGATCATCACCGGGTCGAGCACGATGCGCTCCTGCCGATGCGCGCGCAGGCGATCGGCCACGGCCGTCACGATGGGCACGGTGGACAGCATGCCGATCTTCACCGCGTCGGCGCCGAAATCGCCCAACACCGAGTCGATCTGCCGGGCCACGAACTCGGGCGGCAGATCGAAGACGCCCTGGACGCCCAGCGAGTTCTGCGCGGTGATCGCCGTCAGCACCGACATGCCGAACACGCGGAAGGCCGAGAACGTCTTGAGGTCCGCCTGGATGCCGGCCCCGCCGCCCGAGTCCGAGCCGGCGATGGTCAGCGCCTTGGGAATCGCCATAGACGCTGGAAGTATACGCGCCGGTAGCCGGGCCGACAAACGCGGTTCACGTATCAGGATGCCGACGTTGACCGCCCTAGCGTGCCGGCGTCGGGTCGAGGTCATGAAGGCGATGGCGCTCCGCGAGCGGCGCTGGACGCGCCGGGAGTACGACCGGCTGATCGAGCTGGGAGTTCTGCATGAGGACGAGCCGATCGAGCTCCTCGCGGGCCAGTTGGTCGTGGCCGAGCCGCAGAACACGCCACAGGCCAGGGCCATCGAACTTGCGACCGATGCGCTGCGAGTGGTGTTCGGGGCCGGACGGCGGGTTCGCGTCCAGCTTCCCCTGGCCTTGGGAGACGACTCCGAACCCGAGCCCGACGTCGCCGTCGGGCCGGGGACGCCGCGGGCCCCCGAAGACCATCATCCGTCGCAGCCGGCCCTCGTGGTCGAGGTCGCTGACGCGAGCCTACGTCTCGACCGCACGCTCAAGGCGACCATCGACGCGCGAGGACTGGGAGTCACCAGCAGCCCAGGGCGATGGCGATCGCGACCGCGCCGAGCCCGAGTCCCAGTACGTAGTTGAAGCCGAGGAGAAACACTCGGCCCAGCACCGCTCCGATGCTCCAGAACGAGAAGAGCCCTCGTCCGACTTCGGATCGGTGAACCACGGCCAGCGGCGGTACGTGCCGAAGACTAGCGTCGCTCCAGCGGCCAAACAACCCGCACTCGTCAGCGATGATTCAGCAGACCAGACCGGGCACGGCGTAGTTCACGCCGCCGGGATCACCACCGTGAACTCGCCGCGGATGGGACCCGCGCGCAGCCGCTCGAGGTGATTGCCGGGCGTCGCGCTCACGATCTCCTCGAACTGCTTGGTCAGCTCGCGAGCCACCACGATCTCCCGCTCGCCGAAGATCTCCCCGATGGCCTCCAGCGTCGCCACGATGCGGTGGGGTGACTCGTAGAGCACCACCGTCGTCTCCAGCTCCTTCAGGGTCCGCAGCCGGTTGAGGCGGCGGCCGGGCTTGATCGGCAGGAACCCGTCGAAGACGAAACGATCGGCCGGTAGCCCCGCCGCGCTCAGTGCCGCCACCACCGCCGACGGCCCCGGCACCGGGACCGCGGCAATCCCGGCGGCTCGCGCCTCCCGCACCAGCAGGAATCCCGGGTCGGAGATGCCGGGGGTGCCGGCGTCGGTCACCAGCGCCACCGATGTGCCCTCCCGGAGCCGCCGGAGGAGCTCCGGTCCCCGGCGAAGCTTGTTGTGCTCGAAGTAGGAGATCGTCGGGGTGTGGACGTCGAAGCGGGCGAGCAGGGTTCGCGTGCGCCGGGTGTCCTCGCAGGCGATCAGGCCGACCTCCTTGAGCACACGCAGGGCCCGCAGAGAGATGTCCTCGAGGTTGCCGATCGGGGTCGCGACGACGTAGAGGGTGCCGCTCAGGCTACGCTGACTGTTCGCGAGGTTCCGACACCAGCAGGGGCTGCTCGTGGTTGAGGATGACCTCGCGCGTGATCACGCACTCCTTGAGCCCCTGGATGGACGGCAGCTCGTACATGATCTCGAGCATCACCTCCTCCAGGATGGCGCGCAGCCCGCGGGCGCCGGTGCCCCGCTTGAGCGCCTCCTTGGCGATGGCCGCCACCGCGTCGTCGGAGAACTTCAGGCGCACCTTCTCCAGCTCGAAGTACTTCTGGTACTGCTTGATGATGGCGTTCTTGGGCTCCCGGAGGATCCGCACCAGGGCCTGCTCGTCGAGGTCGTGGAGCGTGGCCACCACGGGCAGGCGACCCACGAACTCGGGGATGAGGCCGTACTTCAGCAGGTCCTCGGGCTGGACCATGGCCAGCAGGTCGCCCACCCGGCGCTCCTCGCGGCTCTTGATCTCGGCCCCGAAACCGATGCCCGAGCGTCCCACCCGTGTCTCGATGATCTTGTCCACGCCCACGAAGGCGCCGCCGCAGACGAAGAGCACGTCCGAGGTGTCGACCTGGATGAACTCCTGGTGGGGATGCTTGCGCCCGCCCTGGGGCGGGACGTTGGCCACCGTGCCCTCCAGGATCTTGAGGAGCGCTTGCTGAACGCCTTCGCCCGACACGTCGCGGGTGATCGATGGGTTCTCGGACTTCCGGGCAATCTTATCGATCTCGTCGATGTAGACGATTCCTCGTTCCGCTCGCTCCACATCGTAGTCCGCGGATTGAAGCAGTCGCAGAATGATGTTCTCGACGTCCTCACCCACGTAGCCGGCCTCGGTGAGTGTGGTGGCATCGGCGATGGTGAACGGCACCCGAAGCATCTTGGCCAGGGTCTGGGCCAGCAGGGTCTTGCCCGAGCCGGTGGGGCCGATCAGGAGGATGTTGGACTTCTGGAGCTCGACGTCGCCGGCGTCACCGCCCGATTCGATCCGCTTGTAGTGGTTGTGGACGGCCACGGCGAGGATCTTCTTGGCCCGCTCCTGCCCCACGACATACTGATCGAGCACGTTCTTGATCTCGGCGGGCTTGGGCAGGCTGCGGAGCTCCCGGCTCTTCTCCTCCTCCCACTCCTCGGCGATGATGTCGTTGCACAGCTCGATGCACTCGTCGCAGATGTAGACGGTGGGGCCGGCGATGAGCTTGCGCACGTCGTTCTGGCTCTTGCCGCAGAACGAGCACTTCAGGGTGCCGTTGCTTTCACGACTGCGCGCCATGGTCGGGTCCCGCCCCTCCTCGGCCCCTCGCTCCGGCGCCGGCTACTTCTGAACTTGCGCGGTGAGCGCCGCCTGTTCGCTGACCGGCCGCGTGGTGGGCTTCGACGAGATGACCTCGTCGACGATTCTATAGTCTTTGGCCTGCTCGGCGGTCATGAAAAAGTCGCGGTCGGTGTCCTTCTGGACCTTGTCCATGGCCTGCCCGGTGTGGTAGACGAGGATGCGATTCAGCTCCTCGCGCATTCGCAATATTTCGCGGGCCTGGATGTCGATGTCGGTGGCCTGCCCCTGCACGCCGCCCAGGGGCTGGTGGATCATGATGCGGGCGTGGGGCAGCGCGAAACGCTTGCCCTTGGTTCCGGCGGCCAGCAGCAGGGCGCCCATGGAGGCGGCCTGCCCCATGCAGATCGTCGAGATGGCCGGCTTGACGTACTGCATCGTGTCGTAGATGGCCATCCCGGCCGTCACCGATCCCCCGGGTGAGTTGATGTAGAGATAGATGTCCTTGTCGGGGTCCTCGGCCTCGAGGAAGAGCATCTGGGCGATGACGAGGTTGGCCAGCTCGTCCTCGATGAACGTGGGCAGGAAGATGATCCGCTCCTTGAGGAGCCGCGAGAAAATGTCGAACGCCCGCTCGCCGCGCGGCGTCTGCTCGATCACCATCGGAACCAGGGCCATCACTCTCTCCTTCGTGCCGCCGCGCGTCCCCCGCGCGGTCACGACGCGTGCACCGTGGTGTGCCCGATCAGGAAGTCCAGCGTCATCCGCTCCCCCAGGCTGAGCCGGAGCCTCTCCAGATCTCCGCTCTTCTCCATCATACGCCTGATGGCCGGCGTGGGGCGCTGGCTGGCCCGGGCGATCGTCTCGACCTCGGCGTCCACGTCGGCCGTGGCGGGCTCGATCCCCTCCCGCTCGGCCACCGCAGCCAGCAGCAGCCCCCGGCGGACGGCGCGCTCGGCCCCCGGGCGCAGCTCGCCGATCAGGCGAGGGTAGTCCCACTGCACGGCGTCGGGATCCACGCCCTGCCGCCGCATCTGCTCCCGGCCGTGCTCGACCTGGCGGGCAATCTGGCGCATGATCATCGACTCGGGGACGGTGAACTCGTGGCGCGCCATCAGCGCGTCGACGATCCGGCCTTCCAGCGCGTGCCGGTCCTCAGCGGTTCGGCGCGCCTCGAGCTGCCGCTGGACCTCTTCGCGCAGGGCCCCCAGGGTCTCGAACGCGCCGAGCGACCGGGCGAGGTCGTCGTTCAGCTCCGGCAGCACCTTTTCCTTCACTTCCACCACCGTCACCACGGCGCTGCCGGCCTTGCCGCGCACGGCCTCCCGCCGGTGGTCGTCGGGAAAGCGGACGGGCACCGTGCGTTGCTCGCCGGCCCGCAGGCCGGCCACCGCCTGATCGATCTCGGGCATGACGGCGCTCTCACCGACGACGAAGGCGTAGCCCGTCTGGCGCGAGGGTTCCTGGCCCTCGACGGTCAGAGTGTAGTCGATGATGGCGAGGTCCCCCGGGGCGGCGGGCCGCTCGACGCTCACGAAGTGTCCCTGCTGCTCGCGCATCCGCCCGAGCGTCTCCTCCACCTCGGCCGGAGTGACCGGCCGGGGCGCGTGCTGAACCTCGAGCTCCTTGTACTGGCCCAGCGCAATGCTCGGCTTGACCTCCACCACCGCGACGAACGACAGGGGAGCGCCCTCTTCGAGCCGGACGTCTTGAAGATCCGGCTCGTCGACCGGCTCCAGCTGCGCCTGGGAGAGCGCCTGTCGGTAGACGTCGGGGATCAGATGCTCGGCAACCTCGCGACGGACGTCGTCCGCAAAGTGGACCTTCACCAGCGAGCGAGGCACGTGGCCCTTTCGGAAGCCGGGCAGCCGGGCCTGCTTCTGCACACGGCCGTAGGCGCGCTCCCATTCCTGCTGCACGACGTCCGCCGGCGCCTCCACGGCGAGGCGCCGCTTACAGCCGTCCAGGGTCTCCACGTCGACCTTCATTGAATCTCCGGGGTGGTGCGAGAGGGGGGAATCGAACCCCCAAGGGCTTTAGGCCCACTGGATCCTAAGTCCAGCGCGTCTGCCAGTTCCGCCACTCTCGCAACGATGTAAAACGCGAAGGCTAGGATATCCAGGACACGCCGGGCCCGCAAGGAATGGCGTTTGTAGAATCGCGCCCGCGCCGGCGCCAGCGCCCGGGGGCCGGACCCGGCAAATCGCGTGCTTGGCCAGCCGGCCTGATGGCACCGGCCTTGAAGCCTGACCGGGCGCCTGAAGAAGGCGCGGGTACCAACACCAACCACCAGAAGAGAGGGAGAGGGAACTATGAGAAGGAGCAAGTGTGCGATCGCACTCATCGCGGCGGCGAGCGTGCTCGCGTTCGCCGGCGCTGGCCTGGCGGCCAACCCGGGCCCGGCTGACTTCGACGCGTGCAACAAAGAGGCGCAGGCCAAGGGAGGCAGCCCAGCTGCATCGCCAGGCACCAAGGACAGCGGCGCGGGCACGTCCGCCAGCCCGGGCACCTCAGGCGCCCCGAGCGCCAGCCCGTCGACCAGCGGCGGCCCCTCCGGCACCACGAGCGGGGGCGCGGCGGCCGGCGCCGGCACATCCGGCACCACCGGCGGCACGTCAGTGAGCGGCGGCGCTTCCACGTCGGCTGAGGCGCAGCTTCAGGGTATGGCGGCGGCCGGCCAGGCCGATCCGGCCTATCAGCAGGTCTACCGCGACTGCATGAAGAAGCGCGGATTCTAGTTGCGAAGGGGCTCCTCGTCACCAACGAGGGGCCCCACCCCTATTTCCACATCCAACACCGACGGGGGTGACCATGAGCCAGGCTAATGAGACCGCGATCACGGTGCTCAACAATCTCGTCGAGACGTGCCGGGACGGCCAGGAAGGGTTCCGAACCGCGGCCGAGCACGTCAAGGATCCGCAGCTCAAGCAGCTCTTCATGACCTACGCCCAACAACGCGCCCAGTTCATCACCGAGCTGCAAGGCGAGATTCGTCGTCTCGGCGACGATCCCGACCGCAGCGGCAGCGTCGCCGGCGCATTGCACCGGGGGTGGATGAACATCCGGTCAGCGGTCTCGGGCGGCGACGACCGCGCCATCGTGGCCGAGGCCGAGCGTGGCGAGGACGCCGCCAAAACGGCCTACGAGGACGCGCTCCAGCGGGGCTTGCCGACGGCCGCGCGCGGGCTGGTCGAGCAGCAGTATGCGCGCGTCACGGAGGCCCACGACCGGGTCCGGGCCCTGCGCGAGCGCGCCGCCTGACGTCCGGTCAGGCCCGGGCGCGGAGGTGAAAGCTCTTCGGGCGGGTGAGCTGCCGGAAGCCGAGGTGTGAGAGCGAGCAGCCTTTGCCGCTGTCCTTCACGCCGACCCAGGGCAGCATCGGGTCCAGATAGTCGCACCGGTTGGCGTACACGGTGCCGGCCTCCACACGGTAGGCCAGCCGCTCGGCGCGCTCGAGGTCGCGCGTCCACACTGACGCGGTGAGGCCGTACGGGCTGTCGTTCATCAGCCGCACCGCCTCGTCGTCACCGGCCACCGGCATGATCCCGATGACGGGGCCGAAGCTCTCGTCGCGCATCAGCGCCATGGCGTGATCGACGTCGACGAGCACGGCCGGCGGACAGAAGTAGCCGGGGCCGGTCCAGCGCTCTCCGCCGGTGAGTACGCGGGCCCCCTTGGCGCGCGCCTGGGCGATCTGCTCCTCCACCACGGCCACGCCGGAGCGGGTGGCCAGTGGCCCCAGCGTGGTGGAGGAGTCCAGGGGATCGCCCATGCGGTATCGCCGCACCAGCGCTACGGAGGCCTCGACGAAGCGGGCGAACAGCGGGCGGGCCACGTAGATCCGCTCCACCGCGCAACAACTCTGTCCCGCGTTGTAGAAGGCGCCGTCCACGAGGTTTTCGACGGCGAAGTCCAGGTCCGCGTCTTCGGCCACGTAGGCCGGATCCTTGCCGCCGAGCTCCAGGCCCAGATCGATGAAGCCGGCGTCGGCACCACCGACATGGGCATGAATCTCGCGCCCGCCGCGCGTCGAGCCGGTGAATGACACGTGGTCGACGCGTCCGGCGCGGATCAGGCGGGCGGTCGCCTCGTGATCCAGGCGAATGGCGGCTACGAGGCCGCGGGGCAAGTCCGTGCGGTCGAAGGCGTCGACGAAGTGGTCGGCGCAGAGCGGCGTGAGCCGCGCGTGCTTGATCAGCACTGCGTTGCCGGCCAGGAGCGCGGGGACGATGACGTTCACGGCGATCAGCAGCGGATAGTTCCAGGCCGCGATGTCGAGCACGACGCCCAGCGGCTCGTGACGAATGAAGCGGCGAAAGCCCGCCTGGTCGGGCAGCGCCTCGTCGGCCAGCGCGGCGGCGGCCAGCCGCCCCATTGTTTCCGCGCGGTCGATCATCGTCTCGATCTCGGCGCGGGCCTGGCCGAGAGGCTTGCCCATCTGCCGCGTGATTTCGCCCGCCACGGCCTCGGCCATCCCGCGAAACGCCGGTACCATGGCGCCGACGATCCGCACCCGGTCGGCCACGGGCACCTCCCGCCACTGACGCTGGACGGCGCGGGCGCGCGTCAGCAGGCGCTCGAGGTCCGCCGGGCGAGTGAACTCGACCGTGAGAAACGGCTCTCCGGTGGCGGGGTTGACGAGCGTCCAGCCGGCGTCGGGGGTGGGCACGCCCGGCTATTCTACCCGAGCGCGCCGGCGGTCAGGCCGCGGTGACCGGGCGGGCGGGGGCGGGGCGCGGGCGACGCTCGAAGGCGTGGCGGTATTCTTCCCGGAATCGCTCGACACACCGCGGACAGATGCCGTCAGTGAAGCGGACCCGCCATCCTCGCCAGGAAACCACGTTGCGCCAGAGGGAGTGCCCGTAATACCGCGAGTGCCACGCGCAACGGCAGATCAGCATGTCGGCCCCTCGCCTCCCCTGAAACGCCCTCACGAAATTGCCAATGAAGGATGGGCAGGAGGCTGCAAGGCGTGTGCCCCGGGTCGGGTCCGCTCCAATGCGTACTTGGGCCCCGGGAACCGGCATGACCAGAGAAATCGCCCGCATAGTGACGGCAAGAAATTCCCCAAAGTTCGCAGTCGGTGGCATGCCGTTCGCACCTCATCGTTCACCATGTGGACCCTGAGACGCCGCCCCAGACTCGGCCACCCCTGGCGCCATTCCGCTCCGCGTGGCTCGACACTGACTCGTGACGCGATCATCGCCGTCGTGAGCGCGGCCATGGGCGCCCTCGCCGCGCGCGTCCTCCGACGGCGCTCAGCGCGGCCCCTCCGCGCGGCGGCCGCCGGTGGGTCGCTGAGCCCGCGGAAGGTCGTCGATGCGGGCAGTCACGGGCGGGGATGGTAAAGAGTCGGGACAAGCCTCGGACAAGCCTCGGACAAGCCGGGCCTGCAAGTCCGCCCGCGGGCGGGCCAGTCAGATCGCCAGCATCAACCCGGCGACCGGCCAGACGATCCGCGCCCTCGCGCGCCTGACGCCTGCCGAGATCGAGGTGAGGCTCGCGAGCGCCGCCGCCGCTTTCCCCCACTGGCGCCACGTCCCCATCGCCGAGCGCGCGCGGATGATGAAGCGGGTGGCGGACATCCTGGAGGAGGAACGGGAAGAGCGTCCTCGAGTTGGGCGGGAGCGACCCGTTTCATCATCACGCCGACCGCCGATCTGGAGGCTGCCGTCTCAACCGGCGTCCGGGCGCGGGTCATCAACAACGGCCAGTCCTGCATCGCGGCCAAGCGGTTCATCGTCGCTGAGCCCATCGCCGGTGCGTTCGAGCGCCGGTTCGCCGAGGCGATGGCGCGGCTGACCGTCGGTGACCCCCTCGACCCCTCGACCCACGTGGAACCGCTGGCGACCGAGGAGATTCTGGCCGGCAGGCGGCGCCGGCGCGGCGACTACGGAGTGCCGCCGGGCGACGGGGCAGCTGGCTCCCCGGGTGCGGACCGCACGACCGGCGCCTTGAGCGCCGCCGTCTGACGTCGCCGGGCCTCGGCCAGCGCCTCTGGAGTGCGCGGAACCAGCAGCTCGTAGAGGTGCTCGGCGGCCAGCGCAGGCGGGACGAGGACGTAGTCGGCGCCCTCCGCGTAGAGCCGCTCGGCGGCCGCGAGGGTGTCGGCCGTGACGATGACGCGCGACCTCGGAGCAAGGGCGCGTACCTGCCGCAGCAGGCGGAGGTTGTTGGTGCCCTTGAGGAACCAGTCGGAGATGCTCGACACGACGACCTCCGCGCGCTCGATGCCGGTGTGACGGAGGGTGTCGGCATTGGCGATGTCGCCGTAGTGGCACGCGATGCCCTCGGCCTGGAGCCGCTCCAGCGTTTCCGGGTTGAAGTCGACGGCTACGATCCGCCCCTTCATCGGTGACTGCTCGCGATCGAGGTGCGTGAGAAAGGCCAGGCCCTCGCGCGAGACACCGAGGAAGAACATGTCAGGCTGGGCCGCCGCGCCCTCCGTCGGCTCCTCCCCCCGCTGGCGGCCCCACCACCGAGGCAGCCCCAACGCGCCGAGGGCGCGGGCCGCGCCCGTGGCGATCGCGTGGTTGAAGAGGATCGCGTAGGTGGCCGCCACCGCCGTGCCGAGGAGCGCGTAGAGGACGAGGGAGGCGATCTCCCGGCTCACGTGGCCGTAGCCCAGCCCCAGCGAGACGATCACCAGCGAGAACTCGCTGACCTGGGCGAGGTTGATGCCGACCACGCCGGCCGTGCGCGTGTCGAGCCGCAGCAGCATGAAGATCGGGAACATCACCAGAACGCGACTGGCCGCCACGAACACGGCCACCGCCACCGTCAGGAGCAGCAGGCGCGGCGTGGGGGCCGGCATCTTCATGCCCAGCGCGACGAAGAACAGGGTCAGGAAGAAGTCGCGGACGCCGGCCAGCCGCGTGACGACCTCCACGCCGTAGGGAAAGGCGGCGATGACCATGCCCGCGATGAGCGCCCCCATCTCCTTCGACAGACCGAGGGCGCCGGCGGTGCCGGCGACCAGGAAGCACCAGGCGATGGCGGTGATCAGCATCAGCTCGGGTGACCGGGCCACCGCCCGGAAGAGCCGCGGCAGGGCCAACCGCGACAGCACTACCGCCGTCGCGATCAGCCCCACGCCGGTGCCCAGGGAAGGCAGCAGGCGCGCCGGCTGGAGCGCATGCAGACTGGGCTGCAGGGCCAGGAAGGCGATCGCCCACAGATCCTGGAAGATGAGGATCCCCAGCGTCAGCCGCCCGGCCAGGGTCGCCATCTCGAACTTGTCGTAGAGAAGCTTGACCACGATGAGGGTCGAGGACAGGCTGAGCGCGATCGCCAGGTAGAGCCTGTCGTAGGCGCCGCCGGTCCTCGAGGTGAGCTCGCCGAAGACCAGCCAGGCCAAGCCCACGCTGATCGGGAACTGCAGCAGGCCGCTGACGACGATGGTGCGCCCGGTCTGGGCGATGCTCGGCACGCTGATCTCGAGCCCGATGATAAAGAGCAGCAGGATCAGCCCCAGCTCCGAGATGAACTCGATGCTCGCCTCGTGGGCGACCACCCCGAGCCCCAGGTGCGGGCCCAGGACGGCCCCGGCGGCGATGTAGCCGAGAATCAGGGGCTGGCGGATGACTCGGGCCACCAGCGCGAAGACGGAGGCCGCGATGATACTGGCGCCGATGGCGATCAGCACATCGTGGTCGACGGCCGGCGGCGCGCTCATGAGGGTCTCAACCGATCATAGCCCGACCCCCCGGCCCGCCGTGCCTCTTGCGGCAGTCTAGGCCATCCGCCTCAGGGCGGGCCGCCAGCACCGAGGCACGCGGGTTGCTTTGCTGATGAGTGGGATGAAGAGCCAGCCGGGTCATTCCTTTCCGCTGGGGGCCACCTGGGACGGTGGCGGGGTCAACTTCGCCCTCTTTTCTGAGCACGCCACGGGGGTGGAGCTCTGTCTCTACGACCGGGACGGCAAGGCCGAGGTGGCGCGGTTGTCCGTGACCGAGCACACCGACCAAGTCTGGCACGTCTATCTGCCGGAGGCGCGGCCCGGGCAGCGCTACGGCTACCGGGTGCATGGCCCCTGGGAGCCGGCCGCGGGCCACCGCTTCAACCCCGCCAAGCTGCTGCTCGACCCCTATGCCCGGGCGATCGACGGGGCCGTCGAGTGGAACGACGCCGTCTTCGGCTACCCCCTGGGCAGCAGTGACGACCTGGCCAAGGACGACCGCGACAGCGCCCCCTTCGTCCCCAAGAGCGTCGTCATCGACACCGCCTTCACCTGGGGCGACGACCGGCCGCTCCGGGTTCCCTGGAACGAGACGATCATCTACGAGGTCCACGTCAAAGGGTTCACCGCCCGCCACCCCGAGGTGCCCGAGGCCCAGAGGGGCACGTACGCCGGGCTGGCCGCTCCGGCGATGACCGAGTACCTCCAGTCCCTCGGCGTCACCGCGGTGGAGCTGATGCCGGTGCACCAGTTCGTGGTGGACAAATATCTCCTGGACAAGAAGCTGACGAACTACTGGGGCTACAACACCCTCGGCTTCTTCGCCCCCCATGCCGCGTACGGCAGCGCCGACTCGCTCCGGGACCTGGTCACCGAGGTCAAGACGATGGTGCAGGCGCTTCACCGCGCCGGCATCGAGGTCATCCTGGACGTCGTTTACAACCACACGGCGGAAGGCAACCACCTGGGGCCCACGCTCGCCTTCCGTGGCATTGACAACGCCTCGTACTACCGCCTGGTGGCCGACGACCGCCGCCACTATATGGACTACACGGGCTGCGGCAACACTCTGAACATGACCCACCCCCGGACGCTGCAGCTCATCATGGACAGCCTGCGCTACTGGATCCAGGAGATGCGCGTCGACGGTTTCCGGTTCGACCTGGCCTCGGCGCTGGCCCGGGAGCTCCACGACGTCGATCGGCTGGGCGCCTTCTTCGACATCATTCACCAGGACCCGGTCATCTCCCAGGTGAAGCTCATCGCCGAACCCTGGGACCTCGGGGAGGGCGGTTATCAGGTGGGGAACTTCCCAGTGGGGTGGGCCGAGTGGAACGGGCTCTACCGCGACACCGTGCGCTCGTTCTGGGAGGGCGACGAGGGGCAGGCCGGCGCCTTGGCCTACCGCGTCACCGGCTCCAGCGACCTCTACGGTCGCGGCGGCCGGAAGCCGTACGCCAGTGTCAACTTCGTCACCGCCCACGACGGCTTTACGCTTCAAGATCTCGTCTCCTACAACGCCAAGCACAACGAGGCCAACGGCGAGGACAACCGCGACGGCCACGACCACAACCTCTCTTGGAACTGCGGCGCCGAGGGGCCGACCGACGACCCGGCCATCCTCGCCCTCCGGGAGCGGCAGAAGCGGAACTTCCTGGCCACCATGCTGCTGTCCCAGGGCGTGCCCATGCTCTGTGCCGGCGACGAGATCGGCCGCACGCAGGGCGGCAACAACAACGCCTACTGCCAGGACAACGAGATCTCGTGGCTCGACTGGGACCTGGACGAGCCTCGGCGCGGCCTGCTCGAGTACGTCCGCGGGCTCATCGCGCTGCGACGGCGGGAACCGGTGCTGCGCCGGCGCCAGTTCCTGCATGGCCGGCGCATCTACGGGTCAGAAGTGAAGGACCTCGCCTGGTTCCGACCCGACGGCAAGGAGATGACCGAGCAGGACTGGACGCACTACACCCGGTGCTTCGGCCTCCGACTGGCGGGAGACGCCATCGAGGAGGTCGACGCCAAGGGCGAACGGATCGTGGGGAGCACCCTGCTGATCCTCCTGAACGCCCACCACGAGCCTCTCGAGTTCATCCTGCCCGCTCACCGGCCGAAGACGCTGTGGACGCCGATGCTCGACACGCGCGACGCCCAGACTGGCGACCGTGCTCAGAATGCCGTCCCGGGCGGCACCGCGTACAAGCTGGAGGCGCGCTCCCTTGCCGTATTCCAGCTCCACGATGACTGACCGGAGCGGGGCTTCGCCCCTCTGCAACCGAGTTCAGAATTGCTCCGGCCTCCATACTCCGCCGACAGCCGCCCGTTGCAGAGCGGCGATGGGCATTCCTCCCCCCGCTCGCCGAAATCCGCAGCGATTTGGGGGGAATGGGGACGCGGCACGGCCCTTGCCTCTTAGGTGTTCCAGCAGCCCGCGCCGGCTCGCACGAACGCGCGGCGGGCATACCAAGGGAGGCCGTCAATGCTCACGAAGGACGCAGCGATCGCAGTGACCGAGTACGAGCCCGTGGCCCTGGCCCTGACCGGCGTTGGTCTTCTGGCGGCCGCTGCGCTTCGCCGCCTGATCCAGAAGTAGCCCGGCACCCCCTCCAGCGAACTCGGACCGCTTCAGGAGCGCCTTCGCGGCGCTCCTGGCACTCCACGCGGGTCACGGCCTCCGGCAGCGCGGCCAGCCGCTGCGGCTCGATGTCGCCGCCGCACATTTCGCCTGCGCGGCGTCGCCCTCCTCGCACCTCAGCACCGCCGCCGGGCGAGACTTCCTCGTCCGGGGAGGACACGCCCATTTCCTGGAGCTGGGCGATGGCGGCGGCGCGCTCGCGCTCGAGACGCGCTCGCACTTTTGCCGCCGGAGCGCGTTCACCGCCCGCCGGTGCTGGTCGCCGCGCGGGCGGAGCGGCAGGCGTCTCCGCGTCGAGCTTGCCCGATCGGCGCTCGGGGATGCGGTCGGCGTCTGTCTGCTGCTGCCGGCAAGGGCTCGTCGCCATTCACGCCGGCTCTTCACGCGTGGCCCGCCGGGGGCGCGCACCGGAGTGCGCGCGGTCGAGTCGCGACCCGAGCCCGGCCAACCTGCCGGTTCCTTGTTCGAGCAGGCGCGTGATTTCCACGTTCGTGACGGCGCGCGCCACGAGAGCTGCGCCTGCTCCCACGAGCGCGACGCGGATCAGTCCCATACGACTGAACGCGTAGACCGCCAGCGCGGCGCCGCCGACAGCCGCCAATACGCGCAGTTGGCGCGGCCATTCACTCTGAGTCATAGAGACCTGAGCCATGGAGACACCTCCGCCGGAGGGTGGTGCAAGACGGTTGCCCACAGCGACGCTGGGTTTTACATTGGGCCGCGGACTGGCACCCCCGTTGCTGGATACCAGTGATGCCCGGGACGGAAACGACCGTGGTGCTGCCCTCCTGGCGACGCCTGCCGATAGGCGCCGAGCCGACGCCGATCGGCGGAGCGCACTTCCGCGTCTGGGCCCCGGCCGCCAGGCGCGTCGACGTCGTGCTCGAGGACGGACCGGGCGCGCCGGTGGAGGCCGCTCTCGAATCCGAACCGAGCGGGTACTTCTCCGGCCTCGTGCCGGGTGCGGCGCCCGGGACTCTCTACCGCTACCGCCTGGATGGCCGTGCGGCCGTTTGTCCCGACCCGGCCTCACGCTTTCAACCCAGTGGCCCTCATGGGTCGTCCCGGCTGATCGCCCCGGATGCCTACGTGTGGGGCGACGCCGCGTGGCGCGGGGTGCGACTCCGCGGCCAGGTGATGTACGAGATGCACATTGGAACCTTCACGCCAGAAGGGAGCTGGGCGGCGGCCATGCGGGAGCTGCCCGAACTGCAGCGCGCCGGATTCACCGTGCTGGAGATCATGCCGGTGGCCGAGTTCCCCGGACGCTTCGGCTGGGGCTACGACGGCGTGGCGCTGTTCGCACCCACCCGGCTCTACGGCGAGCCCGACGACTTTCGGCGTTTCGTGGACCGCGCTCACGCGCTCGGACTGGGCGTGATCCTCGACGTCGTGTACAACCACCTGGGGCCGGACGGCTGCTCGCTCAAGACGTTTTCCTCCGACTACTTCACCGATCGCTACCAGAACGAGTGGGGCGAGGCCATCAACTTCGACGGTCCCGCCGCCGGCCCCGTCCGCGAGTTCTTCGCGAGCAACGCCGCGTACTGGATCGACGAGTTCCACCTCGATGGCCTCAGGCTGGACGCGACGCAGACCATCCACGATGGCTCCCCCGAGCACGTCATCACCACGATCGTCCGGTCCGCCCGGGCCGCCGCCCGGGGGCGTGACCTGGTCATCGTCGCCGAGAACGAGCCGCAGGACGTGGGGCTCGTGCGCGCGCCGCAGGCCGGCGGCTACGGAGTCGACGGCCTCTGGAACGACGACTTCCACCACACCGCCCGCGTGGCCCTCACCGGCCGCAACGAGGCGTACTACACGGACTACCTGGGCACGCCCCAGGAGCTGATCTCGGCGGTGAAGTGGGGCTACCTTTACCAGGGTCAGCGCTACCGCTGGCAGCGCGAGGGACGCGGCACGCCGACCTTCGGCCTCGAGCCCGAGACGTTCGTGGCCTATCTGCAGAACCATGACCAGGTCGCGAACTCGCTGCGCGGCGAGCGGCTGCACCGGCTGGCCAGCCCCGGCGGCTACCGCGCCGTCACCGCGCTGCTGTGTCTGGGGCCGGCCACTCCGCTCTTCTTTCAGGGCCAGGAGTTCTGCGCCTCCAGCCCCTTCCTGTTCTTCGCCGACCACGCGGGGGACCTTGGCGCGCTCGTGAGGAAGGGGCGCACCGAGTTCCTCGCCCAATTCCCGAGTATCGACGCCGCCACGGCGACCGGCGCCACCCCCGATCCGCTCGACCCAGCGACGTTCGAGCGCTGCAAGCTCCGACTGGAGGAGCGCCAGGCTCACGCCGAGGCGTATGCGCTCCACGCGGACCTGCTGCGCCTGCGCCGCGAGGATCCGGCGTTTCGGGCGCAGCGCCCGCGAGGCGTCGAGGGCGCCGTGCTGGGCCCGGAGGCGTTCCTGTTGCGGTTCTTTGGGGAGGCCTCGGATGACCGCCTGCTCCTGGTGAACCTGGGCCCGGATCTGCGACTGGAGCCGGCGCCCGAGCCGTTGCTGGCTCCGCCGCTCGGCGGCGAGTGGGCCCTGCTCTGGTCGAGCGAGGATCCGCGCTACGGCGGGTCGGGCATGCCGGCTCCGTTGCGCGACGGTGTGTGGTGTCTCCCGGGACACGCCGCGCTGGTCATGCGACCCGCCCGGCCCCGCAGCCGGCCGCATGCCTGAGCTGATCCGACCGATGCCGTGGCCCGCCGCCGACGGCGAGCCCGAGCACCTGCTGACCCGCGAGTGGCTCGTGACCAACGGCCTGGGGGGCTATGCGTCAGGAACCGTGTCCGGCGTGGTGACGCGCCGTTATCACGGCCTGCTCGTCGCCGCGCTGCCCAGCCCGCACGGCCGCATGGTGATGCTCACCCACCTCTGGGAGCGACTGCGGCTGCCCGACCGCACGCTGGCCGTGCTGAGCAGCGAGGAGCGTCCCGCCGGCCTCGACCTGCAGGGGATCCAATATCTGAGGGAGTTCCGCCTCGAGGCCGGGCTCCCGGTCTGGCGCTTCGAGATCGGACCGGTCGTCCTCGAGAAACGGCTGCTCCTGCCTCGTGGGCAGAACACCGTTCACGTGGCCTACCGTCTGCAGGGCGGCGAGCCGATGCGGCTGGCCCTGCGACCCTCGGTCCACTTCCGGCCGCATCACGCTCCGGTGAGCACCGAGCTCGGCGGCCCGTACATTCTCACGGCGACCGAGGGTCGTTACGAGATCTCCGCGGGCCGCGAGCTGCCGGGCCTCCGGATGCTGCTCGACGGCCACGACGCGGCCTTCACCGTGGACGGTCGTCGGGTGCCCACCGTCCTGTACCGCGTCGAAGGCAGCCGCGGCTATGAGGCGTCCGGCGATCTGTGGAGCCCCGGCTACTTCCGGATCGATCTTCACCCTGGCGCCGAGGTCACGCTGGTCGCCTCCACCGAGCCGTGGGACCGGATTCTCGCGCTCGGGCCCGAGCGGGCACTGGCTGCGGAACACGAGCGCCGGTCGCGTCTGCTGCAGACGGCGCACCCGGCGCTCCGGGTGGCGCCGGTGGCCGAGCTGTTGCTGGCCGCCGACCAGTTCATCATCACGCCCAACCGGCCGCGGGACACCGCGCGCCAGCGGGCCGCCGGCGAGGACGCGCGCAGCGTCATCGCCGGTTACCACTGGTTCACCGACTGGGGCCGCGACACGATGATCTCGCTGGAGGGCCTCGCCCTCACCACCGGCCGGCACGCGGAGGCGGCGTGGATCCTTCGGACCTTCGCCGACCACGTTCGCGACGGCTTGCTGCCGAACCTGTTCCCCGAGGGCGACAACGAGGGCCTCTACAACACGGCGGACGCCACGCTGTGGTTCTTCCACGCGATCGATCGCTACGTGGAGGTCACCGGCGACCACGAGCTGCCGCGGCTGCTGCTCCCCAAACTGGTCGACATCGTCGAGCATCACCTCAAGGGCACGCGCTTCGGCATCGCCGTCGACGAGCGGGACGGGCTGCTGCGCCAGGGCACGCCGGACCTCCCGCTGACGTGGATGGACGCCAAGGTCGGCGACTGGGTGGTCACGCCGCGCCGGGGCAAGGCCGTGGAGATCAACGCGCTCTGGTACAACGCGTTGGGGCTGCTGCACGATTGGGTCGCGGCCACGCAGGGCGCCGAGGCCGCGGGCTGGCTCCTCGAGCACGCCGAGCGGACCCGCCGGTCCTTCAACGAGCGCTTCTGGTACCCCGCCGGCGGCCATCTCTATGACGTCGTCGACGGCGAAGGTGGCGACGACGCCGCCTGCCGGCCGAATCAGCTCTTCGCCTTCTCGCTTCGCCATCCCGTTCTCGATCCCACGCGCTGGCGGCCCGTGCTCGACACCGTGCGGGATCAACTGCTGACGCCGGTGGGTCTGCGCTCGCTCGCTCCCGGGCACCCGGAGTACAAGTCCCAGTACTACGGCGATCTGCGCGCCCGCGACGCCGCCTACCACCAGGGCACGGTGTGGGCCTGGCTCATCGGCGCCTTCGTGGACGCGTGGCTCCGCGTGCACCCCGCTGACCGCGCCGGCGCCCGAGCTCTGCTGCGCGGGCTTCTCGATCACCTCGGCGAAGCCTGCCTGGGCTCGATCAGCGAGATCTTCGACGCCGAGAAGCCGTTCACCCCGCGAGGCTGCGTCGCCCAGGCGTGGAGCGTCGCCGAGGTGCTGCGCGCGTGGGTTCGATCGGAGGGGGCCTCGACGGCCCCCTCCGAGGCCTCCCACAGAACAGGATAGGCTGCGCGGACAAAGCCCGCGCTCGAACGGCGCACAAGCTAAGGCCACTTCGCGCTCGCGCCGCGCTGGCCGTCGACAATGCCCGGCTGCTCGTGGCCCTCACGGGCTTTGGACGGGAAGAGGACCTGCTCCGCGCGCGGCAGGCGGGCTTCGACGTGCATCTGCTCACGCCGGTCGAGCGCGACCAGCTCATCCGCATCATCGCTCAGGCGCGGCGGCCCGCGGCCTAGCCGCGGCAGACCCTCCCGCTGCGTGGGAGAACCTCCGCGGCGGCAGGGGTCCAGCAAAACCGCCGGCTCCCTCCGGCGTCTCCCGCGGGCCCACGATGACGAGGACTTCCGCGCCGCGGGCCGGCCGGCGCGGCTCTGGCGCTCCTCTTGCTCTCGCCTAGAGCCCGTGAAGATCGTCGAGGATCCCCTTCGATCCCGTCTTCGTCACCACCGAAGCCCGCGTTGGGCCCTCGCCAACCGGGCATTCGGAAACTCCCCTTCCGTGCCAGATCGCCCGGCCGCGCGAGCGACAAGCCTTGGAGATTCGCCTGGTTAGCCGTGGCACGTCACTTGAACGACCAGCCACGACGGTCCAGTTGGCAAGCGCACCAGACCGTCATCGCGCCAATGGGGGCGCGCAGATCGTGGGAGCGCGAGGGGTGCCGAGGGGTCGGGCCGCCTCTTCATGAAGAGAAAGGAGCCGAGCGGTGCTCAATGACACAGAAGTCAAACGAATCATTGAGGCCATCACCGAGTACCGGGAGCTGGTTCAGCAGTCCACCGAGATGCGCGACCAGCTCGAATCGCTCCAGAAGCGTTGGTTCTCCCTCCGGCAGGAGCGCGACCAGCTCCGGACCAGCGTGGACGGGCTCCATCAGACGCTGGCCCAGCTCAAGGTCGACTACCAGTCGGTCATGAAGCGCCTGACCGATCTCTCAGCGACCGAGGACACCGTGCTGGACAACGTGAAGTTCCTCATCGACGAGCTGACGTCGGTACTCAAGAAGCACGAGAGCTAGGGACGTGCGGCTGCCTCTCCTCGGCTCCGACAAGCCCTCCTCGCCGTTCACGGACGAGCGCATCCTGGCCGAAGGCCAGAAGGACGGCGAGCGGAACATCCCCGAGATGGGATCCTACATGCCGGCTCAGTTCGAGCAGGCGCTCATCGCGCACGGCGAGCAGGAAGTTCAGAAGACGTACATGCAGGCGTCGCTGCGGATCGCCCGCCTGCGGCCGACGTTTCAGGCCCTGCAGAAGCGCCTGGAGGACATCGAGCGCCGGATCAAGCCGGTGGCCGACAGCTACCGGGCCCGGACCGAGGAGCTGGGGCGCGACGTGACAATTCCATTCCCGGCCGCGCTGCACTGGGGGCTGATCGTCTTCCTGAGCATCGGCGAGTTCCCTCTCAACACCGTGGTGTTCCGCTTGTTCGGGGAGGCCGAGTACTTGACGTACGTCATGTCGTCGACTCTGGCCATCATGATCCCGCTCATCGGAGTGTTCATCGGCATTCACATGCGGCACTCGCTGCCGCGGCTGATCGGCAACATCCTGATCGGAACCCTGGCCCCCATTTCGGTAGGAGCGGCCCTGTACGCGGTCAGCCTGCTCCGCAACACCTATATTGCGTCGCAGTTCACCGGCGGAGCGCCCCCGGCCGCCGACCAGGGGACCATGGGCCTGGCCCTCTTCGCGCTCAACCTGCTGGTGTTCTTCGGGGCCATGGCCGCCTCGTACTTCGCCCACGATCCGGACGAGAAGCTGGACCGCCTCCACAAGCGGCTGGCCACCCTCGAACGCCAGCGCAACCCCATCCGCCAGAAGCTCTACCAGCTCGGGACCAGCATCAACGGCGAGATCCAGAGCGCCAAGAGCAACGTCGAGCAGATCCGGGCTCTGAGCGCCCAGCGGGTGGCTCTCTATCGCCAGACCAACACTCG
Source organism: Candidatus Rokuibacteriota bacterium (assembly GCA_050731755.1). GTDB lineage: Bacteria > Methylomirabilota > Methylomirabilia > Rokubacteriales > CSP1-6 > JBOHPP01. The sequence continues at coordinate 24,289 of JBOHPP010000082.1, forward strand.
CTTCCGCCGGCTGCTGCCGCCGCCGACGTTCCGCAAAAACCCGGAGTTTCCCAAGCTCGAGTGGTGGCCCGAGGTCTCCATGAACGAGAACGGAGTCCGCGATGGCCATTGATCCTCGGGGGGGACTCGCCTGGCTGGCCCTCGGCGTCGTCCTCGCTGCGTTCGCGGCCACCGGCTGTGCGCCCTCGACGCCGGCCGCCGCTCAGCGGGGCACGGCCGTGGTCGTCTTCATCGACTTCTCCTCCAGCATCCCAGGCGACGACCGCACCGCCTACCGGCGGGAGATCGAGGGCGAGATCCTCCCGACGCTGGGCGCCGGCGACCGGCTCATGATCGCCCCCATCCACGACCGGACCCTGACCGAGTTCCGGCCACTCGTCGACGCCAATCTGCCGGTCAAGCCCCAGTTCAACGGCTGGTTCGACAACGTCATGAAGCACAACCGGGAGACCAGGGAAATCGAGGCGCGGGCGGTCCAGGTCAAGGATAGGATCAAGACCGACGTCGCACACGTGTTCTCCAAGCGCTTCGCCAGCCTGCAGACGGACATCTTCAGCTCGCTGATCATCGCCCAGAAGGTGTTTCACGAAGAGCGGCGGCGGAAGGTGCTGGTCCTGATGTCCGACATGATCGAAGACAGCCCGATCTACCGCTTCGACCGGATGACGTGGAACGCGGACACCACGGAGAAAATCCTCACCGACCTGGACGCCAAGGCCCTCATCCCGAAGCTGCCGGGCGTGTGCGTGTACGTATCGGGCGTGTCGGCGAAGTCCGCGGACCTGGCCGAGAACATCGGCCGGTTCTGGCACGCCTACTTCAAGCGAACCGGCGCGGACATGGATCCCAGCCGGTACGCTCACGTCCTGCTGCACTGGCCGCCGTCCAGCACCTGCCGCTCCAGCGCCTGACGCCCCTCCCGGGCTGCCCTCACTCCCCTCCGGAACGCTGAGCCACCGCCCAACGCGTGGGCCGGCAGTTGTTTCCCAACCTGGGTGGCATGTCTGTTGCCCTACAACGCTTGGGGACGTTTGGGGGCTTAAAGGAGAGACGGTTATGCGACGGATCATCATTGCGACCGGTGCTGTTCTCTATGGCCTGCTCGCGGGCCCCGCGGAGGCCCGGACGGCCAAGGCCGAACTCACGGACACGGCAGGTAAGAAGGTCGGCGAAGCCTCGCTCGAACAGAGCGGCGACGGCGTCCGGATCAAGGCCACCTTTACCGGGCTGCCTCCCGGGAGCAGGGCTTTTCACATCCACGAGGTGGGCAAGTGCGAGCCCCCGTTCGAATCCGCGGGGGCGCACTTCAACCCCACGGGCAAGCAGCACGGGAAGGACAACCCGCGGGGGCCCCATGCCGGGGACCTGCCCAACATCGAGGTGTCGGGCAACGGTCGGGCGACGGTGGAGGTCGTGGCCAGGGGTGTCTCGCTCGAGGGGGGCGCCGGCAACCTGCTCGACGCCAACGGCTCGGCTCTCGTCGTCCACAAAGGCGCCGACGACTACAAGACGGACCCGGCCGGAAACGCCGGAGACCGCATCGCCTGCGGTGTGATCACACGCTAGGTTCCGTCAGGCCGCGCGCTCCTCGGGGGGAACGAGCACGAGCCCCACGCGCGTTCGCACGTCCCCGGGGGACGCACAGCCCCGGACGCGGGCCCACGTGCTACGATTCCCCGCAATGGCCCATCAAGGTATGACGTTCGGCATCTTCCTGGCGCCCTTCCACCGGCTCGGCGAGAACCCGACGCTGGCTCTGAACCGCGACATGGAGCTGATCGAGTGGCTCGACTACCTCGGCTACGACGAGGTGTGGGTGGGCGAGCACCACTCGGCGGGTTGGGAGCTGATCGCCTCCCCCGAGATCTTCATCGCCGCCGCCGCCGAGCGCACGCGCCACATCATGCTCGGCTCGGGCGTGACGAGCCTGCCCTACCATCATCCCCTGCTGGTCGCCCAGCGCTTCGTCCAGCTCGACCACATGACCCGCGGCCGCACCATGCTCGGCTGTGGTCCCGGGGCGCTGGTGTCCGACGCCTACATGCTGGGTATCGAGCCGGTGAGCCAGCGCCCTCGGATGGAGGAAGCGCTCGAGGCGATCATGCAGCTCCTCCGCTGCGAGGAGCCGGTGACGATGAAGACCGATTGGTTCGAGCTGCGCGAGGCTCGCCTGCACCTGGCGCCCTACACCGAGCCCCATTTCCCCATCGCGGTGGCCAGCACCATCACGCCGGCCGGCGTGGTGGCGGCGGGCAAGCACGGCCTCGGCGTCCTGTCGCTCGGCGCCGGCCTCCCCGAGGGGCCGCAAATGCTGGCCAGTCAGTGGAAGATCGCCGAGGAGACCGCGGCGAAGCACGGCAAGCAGATGGACCGGAAGAACTGGCGCCTCGTGGTGAACGTCCACGTCGCGGACGACGACGAGCAGGCCTTGCGCGAGGTGTCAAGCGCCGAGCGGCACGAGACCATCACGTACTTCGAAGAGACGCTCGGCCGCCCCCCGGGGCGGGCCGACGATCCGCTGCGCGAGGGCGTCCGCATGGGGACAACACTCGTCGGCACGCCCGAGACCGTCATCCGCGGCATCGAGCGGCTGCAGGGCTACAGCGGAGGCGGCTTCGGCGGCGTCCTGTTTCGCGCCCACGAGTGGGCGAACCGGGAGCAGACGCTCAAGAGCTACGAGCTGTTCGCGCGCTACGTCATGCCCCACTTCCAGGGCTCGTTGACGATGCCCGAGACCTCGAACGCCTGGGCGCGCGGCAACCGCAAGACGATCTTCGGCCCCAACGTGGAAGCCGTGCGTCGAGCGTACTTGGATGCGGGCCGTCAGGTGCCCGCCGAGTTCCGGCAACGCACCTCCGGCTCGCGAGATGTGGAGTCACCGCCCACGACGCCCTAAGGGCGCGCTCACTGCCCGTTCGCTGCCTCTTCGTCAGCGATAGGCGCACGGAGGCACCGGGGTGCGGAAGGGCGCCTGGGTCAGGTGCCCTCCATGCGGAAAGAGACGCAACTGGCGCGGCGGTGGCGTGCTGGCCAGCCGCCGGCCGCGCAAGGTGAGGAACCACCCGGCCCGAACCGCGTCGACGCCCGCCGCTCGGAGATCGCCGGAAGACCGGATGACGGACCGCCGGCGCTCGGCCACGAGGGTGCGGGCCGCCGCGGGCCCGATGCCTGGCACCCGCACCAGCGCCTCGTACGGCGCACGGCACACCTCCACCGGAAAGCGCTCGGGATGCGCGAGCGCCCAGGCCGTCTTCGGATCGTCATCGAGAGGCAGGTTGCCGTCGGGTCCGAACACGAGCTCCTCGTAGCCGAAGCCGTATTGCCGGAGCAGGTGCTCGGCCTGGTAGAGCCGCAGCTCCCGCGCCGCCGGCGTCGGCCGCCGGCCCTCCAGCGGCGTGCCCACCACCGGTTGGAAGGCGCTGAAGTGGGCGTGATGGAGCAGTCGCTGGCGCTCCAGTCGGGCGACGAGGCCCAGGATCTCGCGATCGCGCTCGCCGGCGGCGCCGACGACGAACTGTGTCGTGGTACCCGCCGTAGCGAATCCCGTCGGGACCCCGAGCTGGCGGCGTTCGAGCACGAGGCGACCCGCCCGCTCGAGATTCGGCAGAAGGTCGCCGGCGAAGTCTTTCTCCCGGGCCAGGGCTCGCACGTAGGCCTCTCCCGGCGCCTCCAGATTCACGGACACACGACTGGCCAGACGCACCGCCGTCTCCACCTGGACCGGTTCCGCCCCCGGTAAGAGCTTCAAGTGGATGTAACCTTGGAATCCTTCGCGCCGCCGCAGCAGCTCGACCGACGCGAGCATGCGGTCGGTCATCTTCGCCGGCCGGCCGGGCACGCCCGAGGTCAGGAACAACCCGTCGGCCAGGCCCCGGCGATGGGCGTCCATGAAGACGCGCGCCACTTCCTCCGGAGCCAGGGACGTGCGTCGCACCTTGCCGCCGCAGAAGGTAGGGCAGTACCCACACGAGAGCGAGCAGGCGTTGGTCTGCATGACGCGCATCAGCCGCGTGACCCCGTGACCGGGGCGGCGTACGTTCGCGATACCGACCGGGTCCCCGGGTCGCATGAAATCACCGGGGGCTCCATCGCGGTCGGCGGATTCGGACAGGAGCGTGACCCTCGTCCGGAGATCCACGGTCGGCACTATACAAGAGACGAGTACTCTCTGCCATCCTTCTATCCCCAGACTCCCAGCAGCGGCCGGGCACGTCGCTTGCTCTGAGCATTCTCGGAGGAGGAAACATTCCATGAACGGACTGCGCGTAGGAATCGTCGGGGCGAGCCTGCTGCTGGCCGCACTGACATTGCTCGGGTGTGAGAAGGGACCCGCCCAGAAGCTGGGCGAGCGGATCGACAAGGCGACGGATCAGGACAAGGTCATCGGCAAGGGGCCGGTCGAGAAGGCCGGGAAAGATATCGA
>JBOHPP010000083.1:0-9854 GCA_050731755.1 Candidatus Rokuibacteriota bacterium
CCCTCAGCCGGGGTGTCGAGCGGCCTCCATGCGCCCGAGCCGGCGCTGAAGATCCATCACGTGCGATTCCATCGCCGTCCGGGCGCCCAGCGGGTCGTGGGCGGCGACGGCGGCAAAGATCGCGCCGTGGGCGCCGGCGACGGCGGTGTTGTCCTCCTCGCCGAAGTCGATCTGGGGCGCCACCACCTCCGCCTCCAGATCCATGAGCGCATCGACCAGCACCGCATGGACAGGGTTGCGCACGGCGGCGGCCACGAGGCGGTGGAAGGCCATGTCGAGCGTGCGCGGCGGCGCGCCGGCCAGCATCGCGCGGGCGCCGAGCGCGGCGCGGATCGCCTCCACATCGGCCTCGGTGGCCCGCTCCGCGGCCAACCGCGCCACCTCGGGCTCGATCAGCAGGCGGGCCTCGGTGAGCTGCGCGAGCGACACCCGCGCCAGCCGGAGCAGCGTGGCGAAGTCTCGCCGGAGCAGCCCGGCATCCGCGTGACGAACGAAGTGCCCACCGCTCGAGCCGTGACGCACCTCGATGAGGCCGCGGTGCTCCAGCGTGCGCAGCGCTTCGCGCACGGCCACCCGGCTGGCCCGGAACTGGCGGACCATCTCGCGCTCGGTGGGCAGGCGATCGCCGTTGTCCAGGCGTCCGTCGAAGATGGCGCGCTCGACCTGATCGACGATGTGCTCGTAGACGCGGGGGGCGCGCACCGAGGTGAACATGGGCGGCCCACTGTCGAACCAAACGCCACCGATGTCAAGAGTACGTATAATCACGCGCCATGACGAGCCGCCAGCGGGTCGAGGCCGCGCTGCGGCGCCAGCCCGTCGACCGCCCGCCGGTGGCCTTCTGGCGCCACGTCCCCGAGGTGGATCACGACCCGCGGCTCCTGGCCGACGCCATGCTCGCCTTCCACGACCGCTGGGGCCTCGACGTTATCAAGGTCATGCCGAGCGGGGTCTATTGCGTGGAGGACTGGGGCTGCAAGGTGGCCTGGACCGGCGCGCCGAGCGGCGCCAAGCAGTGCACGACTCACGCAGTCCAAACGGTCACCGACTGGGCCCGCATCAGACCGCTCGATCCCGGCGCCGGCGCGCTGGGCCGGGAGTTGGAGGCGGTGCACCGCATCGCGCGCCGCCGCGCCGACGACGCCCCGGTGCTCCATACGATCTTCTGTCCGCTCACCGTGGCCCGGAAGCTCGCCGGCGACCGCGTGCGCCAGGACCTGCGGGCCAAGCCCGACCAGGTCCGTCCGGCGCTGGAAGCGATCACCGCCACGCTGATTCGCTACGCCGCCGCGGCCCTGGAGGCCGGCGCCGACGGCCTCTTCTTCGCCACCCAAGCGGCCAGCGCGGAGGTCCTCACCGAGGAGGAGAGCGCGACCTGGGGGTTGCCGTACGCCCGGCAGGTGCTCGAGAGCGTTCGCCATCGCGCGAGCCTCGTTCTGCTCCACATCCACGGTCGGAACATCTTTTTCGATCAGGTGGCCGCTCTGCCCGTTCACGCCGTCAACTGGCCTGACCGCCTCACGGCGCCGACGCTGAGGGAGGCGCAGGACCGGTTCACCGGCGCCGTCGCCGGCGGTCTCAACGAGGGCACGACGCTGCGTGAGGGACCTCCGGCGGCGGTCGCCGACCAGGTGCGTGACGCGATCGGTCAGACCGATGGGCTCGGACTGATTGTGGCGGCGGGCTGCGGGCTTCCGCTCGACGTGCCCGACGAGCACCTTCGGGTGGTCGTGGAGACCGTGAGGGCGCCCGCCGGACGCAGCGGTCTGCGCTGAGGCGCACGCCGGGCGCGGCGGAGGCCGATCGGGTACACTAAGCCCGCCATGGACGACGAGACCGCCGTCGCGACGACACAGGGCGTCGCGCAGGTCTTCGACCTCCACGCCCTCAAGGCCTTCGCCTCCGACCAGCGCGTCCGGAAGATGCTCTTCAAGACCGACCAGCTCTGGTCCGAGATCGCCTGCTACGAGCCCGGCCAATCGACCGTGATGCACCACCACCCCAAGGAGGAGGAGGCAATCTTCGTGCTGCAGGGCACGGCCACTATGAGCGTGGGCGGCGAGGAGTACGTCGTGCCCGCCGGCTCGCTCATCAAGTTCCCGGCCAACGTGCCCCACGATGTGCGCAATCTCCAGGCCGAGCGGTGCGTGATCATGTTCATCAAGGTGAATCCCAAGGTGCTGAAACATGGGTAACGTGGAGCGCTGCGACAAGACCTTGCCGCTCAACGAGATGATCTTCTACGTCCGCCGGGACCCGCGCCTGCGCGAGCGCTGGCTGACGGATCTCGAGGCGCTCGGTCGGGAGTTCGGCCTCTCGCCCGCCGAGTACGAGGCGCTGCGCGACCGGGACGTCCGGCGGCTCAACGACCTGGGCGTGCACCAGTACTACATCCCCCAGATCCTGCGCCTGTTCTACGGGGCCGCGCTCAACACCAACAACCATCCCGCGCTGGAGGCGTACCAGCGCGCCTTCCCCGAGGAGACGGCCAAGGCCTTCGCGCTGGCCGAGCGGCTTGAGCGCCGGGCCCGAGGCTAGGCGTGGCCAGCATCGTCGCCGCCCTGGCCATGACCCATTCGCCCGGGCTCATCGGGTGGTTCGACCGCGCGCCGGCCGAGCAGCAAAAGGAGGCGCGGCGGGCCCTCACCGAGCTACGCGAACGCCTGGAGGCGGCCCGGCCCGACGTCATCGTGGCGTTCTCCAACGACCATCTGCTCAACTGGCCCATCAACAACATCCCGGAGTTCACCGTCGGCGTGGGCGAGGAGCACGCCGGCCCCGCCGACTGGTACGACGAGTGGCTGGGCATGGCCGATAAGAAATACCGGATACCCGGGCATTCGGCGCTCGCCCGCTACATCGTGAACGAGGGAGCGCGGCGGCGGATCGCGTTCGCCTACCTTCGGCAGATGCAGTTCGACGACGGCATCTCCGTGCCCATGCACTACCTGAACCCTGCGGGGACGTTCCGGCTGGTGCCGGTCACCATGAACTGCACGGTGCCGCCCATCCCCACGCCCGAGCGCTGCTATCAGGTGGGCACGGTGCTGCGCGACATGCTCCGGGCCTGGCCCGGCGCCGAGCGCATCGCCGTGCTGGGCACCGGCGGGCTCAGTCACGAGCCGGGCGGGCCGCGCTACTTCTGGGTGGACGAGGAGTTCGACCTCTGGTTCCTGGATCTCCTGAAGAAGGGCGACCATGAGGCGCTGCTGCGCGAGTGCACGCTCGAGCGCATGGAGGCGGCCGGCTCCGGCGGTACCGCGGAGCTGAACGCGTGGGTCCTCACGCTGGCCTTCACGCGCGGCCCCGCCGACGTACTCGCCTACATGCCGGCCATCGCGTGGCGCTCCGGCACCGGGATGGTCGCCTGGAACGATTTCGCGTGAGATGAACACCCCGGAAGCCTGGGGGGTGGCGCTCCTGCGCATCGTGCTGGGGGTGATCTTCGTCATGCACGGCTACTGGGCGTTCGCGACCCTGGGGCATCAGCGGCTGGCCGATATGATCGTGCGCATCGGCAACCCCGAGACGCTGGCGCCCCTCATGGCCTGGTACGTCATCGCCGCCCACGCCGTGGGCGGGCTGCTGTTAGTGTTGGGGCTGTGGGCATCGCCGGCGGCGATCGCCCAGGTGCCGATCATGGCCGCCGCCGTCTTCCTGCTCCACTGGCCGGAGGGCTTCTTCATGCGGGCTCAGGTCGTCGACGCTGCCGCCGGCCGGGCCGTCGTCGCCGGCTACGAGTTCCCGCTCCTCGTGCTGACGGCGAGCCTGGTGATCGCGCTCACCGGCTCGGGCGCGCTCTCCGTGGATGGGGCGCGTCAGCGCCGTCTTCTCCGCCGGGCCATCCCCTGACCATGCCCCGCACCCACCATCTCGACGCCGCCCAGGTCCACTACGAGTGGAACAACGCGTTGGCGCCGCGGCTGGAGATCGACTCCGGCGATACCGTCGTGTTCCAGACGCGCGACGCCGCCGATGGGTACTACTCCCCAGCCTCGACCCACGCCGACGCCGCCGCGCGCGGTCCCTTCCGCGGCCATCCGCTCACAGGCCCCGTGCGAATCAAGGGCGCGTCTCCCGGAGATTCGCTGGCCGTCGAGATCGTGGACATGAAGCCGGCCGCCGCGTTCGGCTGGACCAACATCCGCCCCGGGCGCGGGCTCCTGCCCGAGGACGACTTCCCGAAGGCGTATCTCCAGATCTGGGATCTGTCCGACGGCACCCACGCGCGCATGGGCACGCGCGTCGCCGTGCCCATCGAGCCGTTCCCGGGCGTGCTCGGCGTGGCTCTTGACGAGCCCGGCGGCCACAGCACCATGCCGCCCCGGAAGAACGGCGGCAATATGGACATCAAGCAGCTCACGCTGGGCACCACCGCGTACCTGCCGGTCTGGGTCGACGGCGCCCTCTTCAGCGTGGGCGACGGCCACGCCGCCCAGGGCGACGGCGAGGTGTGCGTGACGGCCGTCGAGATGGCCGCCCAGGTGACCTGCCGCTTCGATCTGTTGCGGGAGCGCCGGCTGCGCGAGCCGCAGTTCCGCACTCGCGGCCCGCTCGGCGCCCGCACGAACGTTGGGCCGCACTACGCCACCACCGCCCACGGCCCCGACCTCTACCGCGCCGCCCAGCAGGCCGTGCGCTACATGATCGACCACCTGGTGGAGCAGCGCGGCCTGTCACGCGAGGAAGCCTACATCCTGTGCAGCGTGGCCGTGGACCTCCGGATCAGCGAGATCGTCGACGCGCCCAACTGGATCGTCTCGGCCTTCCTGCCCGAGAGCATCTTCCGGTGAAGATCGAGCGCCTCGACCACTTCGTGCTGACCGTCCGCGACCTCGAGGCCACTGTCGAGTTCTATCGCCGCGTGCTCGGGATGGAGGTCGTCACCTTCGGCCAGGGACGGACGGCGCTCCGCTTCGGCGATCAGAAGATCAACCTGCACCCGGCCGGCCGCGAGTTCGCCCCCACGGCGGCCCGGCCCACGCCGGGCTCGGCCGACGTCTGCCTGCTGAGCCGCGAGCCGGTGGCGCAGTGGGTGACGCAACTCAAAGACTTCGGCGTCACCGTCGAGGAAGGCCCCGTGCGGCGCACCGGAGCCCGCGGCCCCATCGACTCGATCTACCTCCGCGACCCCGACAATAACCTCGTGGAGATCTCCAACGAGGTTCCCGACGCCGGCGACCCGTTGGCGCCGTTGCGCGCATGGCTCCGGCAGTGGCAGGCTTGCGTGCGCGCCCAAGATTTCGGGGGCGGCCGCCAGCTCTGCGCCCCCGAGATGCTGGCCTTCGGCACCCGCGCCGAGATGGTCGAGGGCATCGAGCACGTCATGGAGCGCCAGTGGCGTCAGGTGTGGCCACGCATTCGGGACTTCACGATCGACGTGGACAAGGCGCGCGGCGGCATCGAAGGCGACCGCGGCTGGGTCGCCACCCGCTGGGACTCACGTGGCGTCCGGCCCGACGGCGCGACCTTCCCCCGCCCGGGGCGGCTCACGGTCCTCTTCGCCCGGCGCGACGGCCGCTGGCTCGCCACTCACACGCACTTTTCCCTCTCACCCGAACCCTGAGGAGACACCATGGACATCGGCGTCTGCATGTTCGCCACGGACTACGCCATCCCCATCGAGGAGCTGGCCCGCGAGACCGAGGCCCGCGGATTCGAGTCGCTCTGGGTGCCCGAGCATACGCACATCCCGGCCAGCCGTCGCACCCCCTTCCCCGGCGGGGCGGAGCTTCCCCGCGAGTACTCGCACACGCTCGATCCGTTCGTCTCGCTGGCCGCGGCCGCTACGGCGACCACGCGCCTCAAGATCGGCACCGGCATCAGCCTGGTGATCGAGCGCGACACGATCATCACGGCCAAGGAGGTGGCGAGCCTCGACCATCTTTCGCGGGGTCGCTTCCTCTTCGGCGTGGGCGGCGGCTGGAATGCCGAGGAGATGGAGAACCACGGCACCGTATTCAAGACGCGCTTCAAGAAGCTGCGCGAGCAAATCCTGGCCATGAAGGAGATCTGGACGAAGGACGCCGCCCAGTTCCACGGCCAGTTCGTCAACTTCGATCCGATCTGGTCCTGGCCCAAGCCCGTCCAGAAGCCGCATCCGCCCGTGCTGTGGGGCGGCGAGACCCAATACACGCTCGAGCGCGTGGCCCAGATCGGTGACGGCTGGTTCCCTCGGGCCCGCAGCGCCGAGCGGATCTTCAGCGGCCTGGAGGAGCTCAAGCAGCGCGTGGCCAAGGCCGGCCGCGACGTCAAGACGATCTCGGTCTCAGTCTTCGGCGCCGCCGGCGATCAGGCGCTCCTCGACCGCTACCGCGCCGGCGGTATCACCCGAGCCATCATCCGACTGCCGTCCGAGGGCCGGGACAAGACTCTGCCGCTGCTGGACCAGCACGCCAAGCTGCTCAAGTGACCGACGCCGTCCCGGCCTGGGCCCTCGCGCTGCTCCGTGACGCGCGGGTGGCCCGGCTGGGCACGGTCGACGCCGGCGGTCGCCCGCTGGTGGTGCCGGTCTGCTATGCCTTCGATGGCGCGCGCCTCTACTCGGCGATCGACGCCAAGCCCAAGCGCACCCGCGAGTTGCGGCGGCTCCGCAACATCGCTGAGAACCCACGCGTCTCGCTGGTGGTGGACGAGTATCACGAAGAGTGGAGCCGCCTCCGCTGGGTGATCATCGAGGGCCACGCTGACCTCCTCGGCGGCGGCGACGATTATGCGCGGGGCCTCGAGCTCCTGCTCATGAAATACCCGCAGTACCGCGCCCTGGGGCTCGACCGGGAGGGGGGAACGCTGATCCGGATCACTCCCGAGCGCTTCCTTCACTGGAGATACGCGTGAGCCGACCGCCGAGGAAAGCTCAGGGCCGGCGCGAGACCGTGACTGGGGCGCAGAAACGGACGGCCCTCAGGAAGATCTCGGTGAGCTGGGCCGACGTCGAGCGCATGGTGGCGAGACTGCTGCGTGCGCTCCCTCGCGACTACGACGCGCTGCTCGTCATTACCCGCGGTGGCATGGTGCCAGCCTGCCTCATCAGCGAGCAGACCCGGATCCGCGACATCTTGTGCGCGGCGGTGGTGCTCTACGACGACGAGGAGCGGGTGCTCCAGGAGCCGGTCTTCATCAACTTCCCCGACGACCGCCATGTCGCCGGCCGCCGCATCCTGGTGGTGGACGACGTGTGGGACAGCGGCAGCACCATCGTGGCGGTGCGCGACCGCCTGCGTAAGGCCGGCGCCCGCGTGGACGTGTGCGTGCTGCACTACAAGCCCCGCCGCAGCCGCTTCCCCGGCGATGCCCCCGACTTCTACGCCGAGGAGACCGACGCCTGGATCGTCTACCCCTGGGAGGGTGGTCAGCTTCCTTAGTATGGGCCTTGAAAGGGGTCACGAATGATCGGCGGGGCACGGTTGACTCATCGGAAGCGTCCCGCCTATCCTGCTTCAACACATGCGTTACCGGTTCGCGTGGTTCTGGGCTCATGTCCTGATTGTGCTCGGGGTAGTTTGCCTCATCGCCGGGCCGCTGCTTGGAGTAGCCGCGGTTCTCGTTCCCACCGTGCGCGAGGCGATTCCCTTTGGATCGGCCTGGGTACCGCTGGTGGCCGCTGTCCTCGCCGGGATCGTGGCCGGCCTCTTTCTTGGAGGCCCACTCATCCTCGCCGGTGAGCTTGTCCTCGTCATCCTTGACCAGCGCCGGCTACTTGTCTCGATTAACCGGCGCCTGAAGGCTGGGAAAGAAGACGCCGGGCGAGACGAGGGGGCCCGGCGGATGGCGGATCGTTACGTGAGACGCTGAGCCCTGGAGTCTTGCCTCAGTCGATTCTGGACTCATCGCGATACATCACTTTGTGGCGCATCGTCCTGATCCACTCGTCGACCTGGGCGTCGGTCATGAAGTGGCCGGGATCGAAACTGTCCCAGTGCAGAATCTGCTCCAGGCGCTTCTTCCACCGCTTGTAGGAGGGCTTGAGCGGCGGGCCGAAGCACATCACGTCGATGACGTCGAGTACCTCGGGCACGCCGAGCAGCGGCTTGATCTTCTGCTGGATCTCCTCCTGACCGATGGCGGTGATCCACCAGACGGCGTAGCCCAGCGCAGCCGCCGCCAGATGGGCGGCCATGGTGGAAGCGGCGACGGACTGGAGCAGGATGCGTTCGGCGTTCTTCTTGTAAAGCCGGTCCAGCTCGGAATCGTCGTTCAGCACGGGAAAGGCGCGGATGAAGCGAAAGTCGGCGGCGATGACGATGAGGCCGGGCGCGGTCTTGACGCCGTTGTAGTTCGGGGTGGGAAATCCCATGTGCAGCCGGGCCCGGCGCTGCTGCTCGTCGACGAACGCCTGGCCGATGACCTGCTTGACGCTGGGATCGGTCACCACGATGTAGTGCCAGGGCTGGCTGTTGGCCCCTGAGGGGGCGTGGCGCGCCGCCTCCAGGATCATCTCGAAGTGCTCGCGCGGCACCGTCCACGGCGCGAATGCCCGGTTGGTCATCCGGGCGCGCACGACTTCCATCAACGCGTCGTAGCGCTCCACTTGGTTGAACTGGTTCGCCTCCACCTGTGCCATGGCCCCCTCCGAGATTCTCACCGCATCTGATTTGGCAGGAGCAAAGCGAGGCCGGGCCAGACGGTCAGAATCACCAGCAGGACGATCATCGCGGCCAGGAATGGCATGATGCCGCGATAGATGGTGGCCAGCGGGACGTCGCGGGCCATGCCGCCGATGACGAAGACGTTCAGGCCCACCGGTGGGGCGATGAGGCCGATCTGCACCACCACCACGATGATCACGCCGAACCAGATCGGGTCGTAGCCGAGCGCCTTCACCACGGGAAAGAAGATCGGCACCGTGAGCAGGATCATGGCCAGCTCGTCCATCAGCGCGCCCAGGATGATGTAGGTGACGATGATGGACCACAGCACGACCACGGGCGCGACCTGCATCGCGGCGAGCCAGGCCGCCAGGCGCATCGGCATCTGCGAGAGGGCCATGAAGTAGCCGAAGAGATCGGCGCCGATGACGATGAAGAACACCATAGCCGTGGTGCGAATCGTCTCCGTGAGCGCCTCGAGTAGCCGGCGGTAGGTCAGCGTGCGCTTGGCCACGCCGAACACGAACGCCCCGACTGCCCCGAAGGCCGCGGACTCCGCCGGCGTGGCCAGGCCGCCGTAGATGCCCCCGATCACGATGAGGAAGAGGACGCCGACCTCCCAGATGTCGCGGATGGCGATCAGCCGCTCGCGCAGCGAGGCGCGGGGCCGCGGCGCGCCCAGGCTCGGCTTCCAGGCGGTGACCAGCGCGATGGCCAGGATGAACAGGACCGTCTCCACGATGCCGGGCAGGACGCCGGACATCAGGAGCTTGCCGATCGATTGCTCGGTCATGATCCCGTAGATCACGAAGATGATGGAGGGCGGAATCATGATGCCGAGCGTGCCGCCGGCGGCGATGGAGCCGGTGGAGAGGCTGTCGGCGTAACGGTAGCGGCGCATCTCGGGCAGCGCCACCGAGCACATGGTGGCGCCCGTGGCCACCGACGAGCCGCAGATGGCGCCGAACCCCGCGCAGCCCGCCACCGTCGCCATGGCCAGGCCGCCGCGCCAGTGGCCGAGCCACACGTTGGCCGCCCGGAAGAGGTTCTGGCTCAGGCCGGAGCGCGCGGCGAGATAGCCCATGAGCACGAACAGCGGAATGACGACCAGGGTGTAGGACGAGGCGCGCTCGAACGGCCCCTGGCGGAGCGTGGCCAGCGCCACCGGCCAGCCCGACAGCCACGCGGTGCCGGCCACCCCGACCAGCGCCATCGCGGCGGCGATGGGCAGGCGCAGCAGGATGAGCGCGAGAAGCGCGGCGAAGC
>JBOHPP010000084.1:0-28463 GCA_050731755.1 Candidatus Rokuibacteriota bacterium
ACCTCGTCCTGCACGATGGCGTCGGCTTCGCGCAGCAGCTCCAGGCGCTCCGGGGTGACTTCGCCGAGCACCCGGATGGCGAGACCCGGCCCGGGGAACGGTTGGCGCCAGACGATCTCCGGGGGCAGACTCAGCAACTCCGCCACCCGGCGGACCTCGTCCTTGAAGAGCTCGCGCAGCGGCTCCAGCAGCTTGAACTCCATCTTTGTGGGCAAGCCGCCCACGTTGTGGTGCGTCTTGATGGTCGCCGACGGGCCCTTGAAGGAGATCGACTCGATCACGTCGGGGTAGAGCGTCCCCTGGGCGAGCCAGGGGATCTCGCCCAGCCGCCGGGCCTCATCCTCGAACACGGCGATGAACTCGCCGCCGATCCGCTTGCGCTTGAGCTCGGGGTCGGTGACGCCCCTCAGCACGTCGAGGAAACGCCGGGAGGCGTCGACATGGGCCAGAGGGATCTTGAACGCGTCGCGAAAGGTCCGTCCGACGGCGTCCGCTTCGCCCTTCCTCAGCAGGCCGTTGTCGACGAACATGCACGTGAGCTGGTCGCCGATCGCCCGGTGGACGAGCACGGCGACCACCGCGGAATCGATGCCCCCGCTAAGCGCGCACAACACACGATCCCGGCCGACCCGGGCTCGGATCGTGGCCAGCGTGGTCTCGACAAACGACGGCATGGACCACGTGCGTTTGACCCGGCAAAGCTCGAGGAAGTTCTCGAGGATTTTCCGGCCCTGCGGAGTGTGCGCGACTTCCGGATGGAACTGCACGGCGTAGAGCCGACGCTCCTCGTCGGCCATGGCCGCCACCGGGCAGTTCGGTGTCGAGCCCAGCGCGGTGAACCCCTTGGGGGGCCGGAGCACGGTGTCTCCGTGGCTCATCCAGACGCTGAGTCGGCCGTCGCGCTCCGGGGTCACGCCGTCGAACAGCGGGCTCGTGCCCTTGAGCTCGACCTCCGCCGCGCCATACTCGCGACGTTCAGCGGGCACCACGTGGCCGCCCAGCATGTACCCCATCGCCTGCATGCCGTAGCAGATGCCCAGCAGGGGCAGGCCGGCGTCGAAGAGGGCCCGGGCCGGCAAGGGCGCTGCGTCTTCGTAGACGCTGGATGGGCCGCCCGACAGCACGATGCCGCGGTAGCCGCCGGCCAGGATGGTCGCCAGAGGCTGGGTGCACGGCAGGATCTCAGAGTACACCCCGAACTCGCGGATGCGCCGAGCGATGAGCTGGGTGTACTGCCCGCCGAAATCGAGGACCGCGATCTTGTCGGCCGCGTCCACTGACGTCTCCGGGGCGTGGCTCAGCCGGGCCGCCCGACCTTTTGCGCCTGCTGGAAGACCTTTCCTTCGGTCTTGATCGCCGGGGCGATGATCAGCTCGGTCTGCTGCAGCTCGCGGATGGTGCGGGCGCCCACCGATCCCATGCACGTTCGGATGGCGCCGATCAGGTTCAATGTGCCGTCCTCCGTGAAGGCCGGGCCGAACAGGATCTGCTCCAGCGGGCTGGCGATGCCGACGCGAATGCGGGTGCCCCGCGGCAGGTTCTGGTGCGGGGTGGCCATGCCCCAGTGGTAGCCGCGGCCGGGCGCCTCGACGGCCCGCGCGAAGGCGGAGCCGATCATGACGGCGTCGGCGCCCGCCGCGAACGCCTTGCACACGTCGCCGCCGGTCGTCATTCCGCCGTCGGTGACGATGGGTACGTAGCGCCCGGTTTGCTTGTAGTGGAAATCGCGCGCCGCCGCGGAGTCAGCGGTGGCCGTCACCTGGGGCACGCCCAGCCCCAGCACCTCCCGGCTCGTGCAGGCGGCGCCCGGCCCCACCCCGATGAGCAGGGCGTCGGCACCGCACTCCATCAGCTCCAGACACGCCTCGTAGGTCACGCAGTTGCCGATGACGAGCGGAATCGCCAGCTGCTTCTTGAGCCGGCGAAAGTCGAGCGGGGTGTACTCGCTGGCGATGTGGCGGGCCGTCGTGACGGTGGACTGCACCACGAAGACGTCAGCGCCCGCCTCCTGGGCGATCTGGGCGAAGCGCTCGGCCCGCTGGGGGATCGAGGAGACCGCGACAGGGCTGCCTCCCTTCTTGATCTCCTGGATGCGCCGGTGAATCAACTCCTCCTTGATCGGCTCGACGTAGAGCGACTGGATGATTCGGGTGCCTTCCTCCTGGCTGGCCGAGACGATCCGGTCGATCACGTCGTCGGGGTTCTCGTAGCGGGAGAAGATCCCTTCGAGATTCAGGACGGCCAGCCCGCCCAGGCGCCCCATCTCGATGGCCAGCCGCGACCCCACCACCCCATCCATGGCGGCGGCGATGATTGGCAGGTCGAAGCGTCGTCCGCACAGCTCCCAGGAGATGTCGACCTCGTTCGGGTTGACAGTCACGGCCCCGGGGACGAGCGCGATATCGTCGAACCCGTACGCCACCCGCGCCTTGCGGCCTCGGCCGACCCACATTCCCATCTAGACCCCCCTTGTGGCCCGCTGAGGAACCTCACCGTGGCGCCCCGTATATAGGGATCGCCGCTCACTCGTATACAAGATCTGGTGCAGTATAGCGGTCGCGGCGCGGCGTGTCAACGCACGCGCCCGGCCCGCTCCCAGATGAGGCGCAATCCCTCCAGCTTGAGGTCCGGGTTGACGTGCTGAATCGAACGCGTGGCCCCGGCGACGAGCGACACCAGGCCCCCGGTCGCCACCACCTCGGGTGACCCCTCCATCTCGGCCCGGAGCCGTTCCACCAGGCCGTCGACCAGGCCGGCCCACCCGAAGACCACACCGGACTGGATGTTGGTCGCCGTGGTGCGTCCGATCGCCTCGGGCGGCCGGACCAGCTCGACGCGATAGAGCCGGGCGGCACGGCTCAAGAGGGCATCCACCGAGATCCCCAGCCCGGGAGCAATCGCGCCGCCGATGAACTCACCGCGGGCGTTGACGCAGTTGAACGTGGTGGCGGTCCCGAAGTCAACGACGATCAGCGGCGCGCCGTAGAGCGCCGCGCCGGCCACCCCTGCCAGGATACGGTCCGGGCCGACCTCGTGCGGGTTCTCCACCGCCAGCGGCATGCCGGTGTTGACACCCGGCTCGACGAAGAAGGGTTTGTGCCCGAAGTACTTCTCGGCCATCGACTCCAGCGCCTGCTGCACCGGCGGCACGACGGTGGAGATGGCCACGCCCGTGATGTCCGGAGGCTGGATCCCGCGCGTTCGGAGCAGCGTCTCGATGAACACGCCGTACTCGTCGGCGGTCTGCTCGCGCCGGCTGGTGAGCCGCCAGGACACTCGCAGCCGTGGACCCTCAAACACCCCGATGGTGGTGTTCGTGTTGCCCACGTCGGCGACGAGGAGCACCGCTAGCCTTCGATCGTGCCGGCGACCACGCGGTGACGGCCGGCCCCGGTCTCGAGCACCAGAGCGCCGTCCTGGTCGAGGTCGACGGCGATCCCCGTGAGCCCGTCAACCGTGACGCGACGGCCCATGGTTTCGCTCAGCGCGAGCCAACGCTCACGCACGGGACCAAACCCCTGCCCTTCCAGGCAGGCCCGCCAGGTGTCGAATCGGTCGAGGAGCGCGGCGAGGAGCACATCACGGTCGACGGCGCGCCCGGTCTCCAGAGCCACCGAGGTGGCGCGGCCGGCGAGCTCGCTCGGGAACTCACGCTGGGCCACGTTCACGCCGATGCCCAGAATGGTTATAGCGCTGTTCATTGCGCTGAGACGAGATTCCAGCAGGATGCCGGCGATCTTGCGGCCGCCGACGAGGACGTCGTTCGGCCACTTGAGCCTCGGCGCGAGCGCCGCCACGGCAGCCAGCGCCTCGCCGACGGCGATGGCGGCGACGTGCGAGAGACCCGGAAGCCGGTCCGGCCCCAGGCGAGGACGCAGCAGGATCGAAACGAGGAGGCTCGCCCCCGGCTCGTCCTCCCAGCGGCGACCCCGCCGGCCACGACCGGCGCTCTGGTGATCCGCGACGACGACGGTGCGGTCCCGAGCCCCGCGCTCGGCCAGATCGAAGGCCACGGCCTGGGTCGACGGGACGCTCCCCACACGAACGACCGCAAGCTCGGTGGCAGCCGGGCCGGACCTCACGTGAGGCCTTCGCCGATCGACGCGAGACTCCCCTCGAGCTTGGCCCGGAGTTGGCGCTGCTCGCTGAGACGCTCGCGCTCCTTGGCCACGACGTCGGCGGGCGCACGTTCGATGAACTCGGGGCGCGCCAGTTTGGCCTCCACGAAGGCGATCTGGTCGGTGACCCGCGCGATCTCCTTGCTCAGGCGCCCCCGCTCGGCGGCGACGTCCACCACACCGGCCAGGACCACGTAGGCCTCGGAGGGCCCCACGACGGCCAACGCCGTGCCCGCGGGCCGGGTCGCCCGCGGGTCGAGCGTCAGCCGGCACCGCGCCAGCGTCTCGATGAGGGCGGCGTGCTCGCGGAACAGGGCCTGGAAGCCCCGGCCCGGCCGCAGCGTGACCTCCAGGGTCACGCCGGGAGCGATCCGCATCTCTCCCCGGATATTCCTGATGGCGGTGATCACGTCCATGAGGGCGCCCAGGGCCCGCTCGGCCTCGGGGTCCACCAGGCGGCGGCTGATGCGGGGATAGGAGGCAACCATGATGGATGGTCCCGCGTGGGGCAGGCGCTGCCAGAGTTCTTCGGTGATGAACGGCATGAACGGATGGAGCAGCCGCAGGGTGGCTTCGAGCACCGTCACCAGCGTGTGTTGGGTGCGCAGTCGCTCCTCCGGGCGCGCCGGACGGTACAAGGGTATCTTGGCGATCTCGAGATACCAGTCACAGTACTCGTGCCAGAGGAACTGGTAGAGCGCCGAGGCCGCGTCGTTGAACCGGTAGCGGCGCAGGTGCTCGCGGACGGCAGCCGTGGTCGCAGCGAGCCGGCTCCGGATCCAGCGATCGACGAGGGCGGGCTCGACCCGCGCCGCCGTGCGGGCGTCGTAGCCGTCGAGGTTCGTCAACACCAGGCGCCCCGCGTTCCAGAGCTTGTTGGCGAAGTTGCGGTAGCCCTCGATCCGGTCCTCGCTGATCCGGATGTCCCGGCCCAGGCCGGCCAGGGCGGCCAGCGTGAAGCGAAAGGCGTCAGTGCCGAACTTCTCCATCACCTCCAGCGGGTCGGCGACGTTGCCCTTGGATTTCGACATCTTCTGGCCCTCGGCGTCGCGCACGATGACGTGGAGGTAGACGTCGCGGAAGGGCACGTCGCCCATGAAGTTTAGGCCCAGCATGGCCATCCGGGCGACCCAGAAGAAGAGAATGTCGGGGCCCGTGATGAGAACGGCGGTGGGATAGAACGTCCGGAGTTCGGCCGTGTCGTCGGGCCAACCCAGCGTCGAGAACGGCCAGAGGCCCGCCGAGAACCACGTGTCGAGCACGTCGGAGTCCTGGCGCACCGGCCCGCCGCACTGAGGGCACGCCGTGAGGTCGGTGCGAGAGACGTGCACGCTCTGATCGCGCTCGCAGTACCAGGCGGGGATGCGGTGGCCCCACCAGAGCTGGCGCGAGATACACCAGGGCCGAATGTTCTCCATCCAGTGGTAGTAGGTCTTGGTCCACGCGCGGGGCACGATTCGGATCTTCCCCGCCCGAACCGCCTTCACCGCCACCTCGGCCAGCGGCTTGACGTTGACGTACCACTGGCGGGAGACGAGCGGCTCCACCACGGTCTTGCACCGATAGCAGATCCCCACCGCGTGCCGGTAGGGCTCGATCCGCTCGATCAGGCCTAGGCGCTTCATGTCCTCGACGATGCGCTTGCGGCATTCGAACCGATCCAGCCCGGCGTACTTACCGGCCTCGGCCGTCATGCGGCCGTCGAAGCCGATCACGGTGCGGATCGGGAGGTTGTGCCGGCGGCCGATCTCGAAGTCCACCGGATCGTGCCCGGGGGTGACCTTGATCACGCCCGTCCCGAACTCGGGGTCCACGGCCTCGTCGGCCACGACGCGCATGGAGATGGTGCCCTCCACCGAGGGGATTTCCAGCGTCTGGCCCACGTACCGGGCGTAGCGCTTGTCCTGGGGGTGGACGGCGAGACCGGTATCGCCCAGCTTGGTCTCGGGACGGACGGTGCCGAGCGTGAGCGGGCCGTACTTGATGTACACGAACTCCGCGTCCCGCTCCTCGCGCTCGACCTCCAGGTCGGAGAGCACCGTCTGGCAGCGGGGGCACCAGTTGACGATATAGTCGCCGCGGTAGATGAGGCCTTCCTCGTGCAAACGAACGAACGCCTCCCGCACCGCCTGGGACAGCCCGGGATCCATGGTGAAGCGCAACCGCGACCAGTCGCAGGAGGCGCCCAGCCGCTTGAGTTGCCGGATGATGGTGCCGCCCGACTCCTCCTTCCACTGCCAGGCCCGCTCGAGGAACGCCTCGCGACCGATGTCTTGCCGGGTCTTGCCCTCGGCGGCGAGCTGGCGCTCCAGGACCACGTGGACGGCGATAGAGGCGTGATCGGTGCCCGGCACCCACAGCGCGTTGAACCCGTCCATCCGCTTCATGCGGATGAGGACGTCCTGCAGGGTGTCGTCGAGCGCGTGGCCCCAATGGAGCGAGCCGGTCACGTTGGGCGGCGGCATCACGATGCAATAGGGCTTATTGCGCGAGCCGGGATCGGCCCCGAAGTAGCCGCGCCGCTCCCACTCCGGATACCAGCGCGCCTCGACGGCGGACGGGTCGTAGCGGTCGGCGATCTCGGTGGACGGCGCGCGGCTCATGAAAACGTCAGTGGAGCACCGGCGTCGCGGCGGTGAGCCGCCACCGCCCGCCGCTCCGGCGGAACGTGAGCGCCCACGGTGCGTGATTGCCCGCCGACGCGGCCACCGAGACCGCGGCGGGCTCGGGGCCGTCCGGCGCGTCGCACGCCGTCTCGCGCTCCAGCCGCGACGGCAACTTCTGGCGAAGCTGGGGGTCGGGCACCAGCACTGCCAGGGCCGGGCCGTGGCCCCCGGCCATCGCGCCGAGCAGGTCCTCCACGGCGCGGTGCAGGGCGAGGTGCCAGGCGTTGTGCTGGCGCCGGACCACGCGGGCGAAGCCGTCAGCCTCCGCGGTCAGGCGCAGGACGTCCTCCTGCTCGGTCTGCGGCTCGCAGCCCGGAATCCAACCCGGATAGCGCAGCTCGTAACGGACCCGGACCTCGGTGCCGCGAACGTGCCAGTGACGGGCCGCCAAACCCTCGGGAAAGAGCGCGACCGAACTCCAGGTGACGCGAACGTCCTCGTCCCGATGGCGCACGAGCTCGAGGCGGAGCGCGCGCGAACCGCGGCCGGTCGCCACGCCCTCCCAGAGGACGAGGAAGGTGGCCCCGGCCCGGGAGGGGACCGGGTGGACGGTGGGTCGGCCGTCACGGTGGAAGGCGGCGATGAGCTGCGGCTCCTCCCGCGGTGAGCCGTAGATCCGTACAGAGCTGCCGCCTGGCGCATCGCCGAGATGGAAGGCGCCGACGGTAAGGTTCGCCACCCGGACCAGCCGGAGGGAGGCGCCGCCCCACGCTTCGGCAAACCCGTCCAGCCTATCTTGCAGGAAGGCCGGCGCGGCAAAGACGCCGCCGCCTGCCAGGCTCTCCACGATCTCCTCGTCGAGGAGAGCGTAGAGCTCCCGGTAGGTGTCGGCGGCCCGCTCGGGATCCCCGGCCTCGGCCAGGCTCAACCGGGTCACCGCGAGCGCGCGGAAGCGGTCGAGCCGGTCGGCCGCGCCGGCGGCGCTGGCCGGAGAGGCCGCGAGGAGGACGTGCGCCAGCACGGCGAGTGCGAGGAGCGATCTCCGGCTCACGCGCCTATGGTACAACAGGCCGATGAGGGTTCCGGGCCTGGCGATTCTCGATCGCTATCTCCTGCGCGAGCTGGCCGCGCCGTTCGCGCTGGGGACGGCGCTCTTCACCTTCTTCCTCATCATCGACCGCCTCTACCAACTGACCGAACTGGTCATCACCCGGGGTGTCCCCTTCCACCTGGTCGCCCAACTCCTCGTGTTCATGTTGCCGTTGTTCCTGGCCCACACGCTCCTCATGGCGCTTCTCGTCGCCATCCTGCTGGCCGGCGGACGCATGGCGGCCGACCTGGAGGTCGTGGCCTGTAAGGCGGCTGGCGTGAGCCTGGTCCGGCTCTTCCGGCCGGTGCTGATCGCCGCCCTGGTCGTCAGCCTGGCCGCGGGCGCGCTCACGCTCGTCCTCGGTCCGTTGGCCAATCGCCAGTTCCAGCTGCAGATCTTCAAAATTCTCCAGTCTCGGGCGGTGAGCGGGCTCAAGGAGCGGGTGTTCAACACCAGCTTCGCCGACATGATGATCTACGTGGAAGAGATCAGCGCCTCGCAGGTGGCGCTGCGGGGCGTGATCGTGTCCGACGAACGCGATCCCAAGTTCTCCCGAGTGATCACCGCCCGCGAGGGACGGCTGCTCGCCGACGAGGGAACGCGCCGGATCACCCTGCGCCTGCTCGACGGTGCGGTCAACGAGGCGGACGTCGTACCCGTCGAGCCGCCGCCGGGCGTATCGGCCGAGGATGCCCCGACCGGCGGGGCGGCCGGGGCCAAACGCTACCGGTACACGGCGTTCTCGCTGTACGACATGACGCTGGCCCTGGATTCGCCGCTCAAGGGCGCCACCCGCCTCGACAAACCCGAGCGGGACGCCAGCTTGGCCGATCTGCGCCGGAGGATCGCCGAGTCGCGCGACGATGCGCGAACGCGCCTGCCCTGGGAGAGCGAGCTGCACAAGCGGTTCGCGGTGCCCGTCGCCGCCCTCGTATTCGCCCTGCTCGGTTTTCCCCTGGCCATGCGTTCCCATCGGGGCGGACGCAGTGTGGCCTTCGTCGGCGCCCTGACCATCCTGCTCAGCTACTACCTGCTCCTGACGTCGCTGGAGAGTCTCGCCCTGCGCGAGCGGCTGCCCGTGGCCCTGGCCATCTGGATGCCCAACGTTCTCTTCGGAGTTCTGGGCACTGGCCTGCTGGCCGTCACGGCGCGCGAGTGGCAGGCACCCCGGCTGAGATTCCTGTGGCGCGCCGCCGAGACGCTGTGGGAGCGCCTGCCCCGTCAGCGGGGCCGGCGGGAGGAGCGGCTGGTTGGTGGCGGGCGCGACACCACCTTCATCATGGACCGCTATTTGCTTCGGCAGTTCTTCGTCTTCGTGGCCCTGACCCTCGCCGTGGCGACCGCCGTGTTCGTCGTCGTCGACCTCTTGCAGACGCTCGACCGCTATCTCCGGGTGAAGCCTCCCTTGATGTACATCGTCGAGCATTTCCTCTTCGCCGTCCCGCTGGCGCTGCACCGGGGGCTGCCCATTGTCATGCTGGTGGCGACCATCTTCCTGTTCCTGACGCTGACGCGCTGGCATGAGCTTACGGCGCTGAAGGCGGCCGGGGTGAGCCTCTACCGGATCAGCGCGCCCGTGCTGCTGACCGGCCTGGCCGTCTCGGCCGGCTCCGGACTGTTCCAGGAGTTCCTGCTGCCCATCATCAGCGAACGGGGCGAGGAGGTGGACCGCGTGAAGATCCGCGGCCAGTTGCCGCGCCATCTGCAGAGCCGCACGCGCTTGTGGCTCCGCAGCTCGGATACGCGCTTCTATCGGGTCGAGCTGCTGAACCCGGCGACCAGTGACCTCTACGGCGTCACGATCTTCGAGCTCGATGGCGGGTTCCGCCTCACCAGCCGGCTCGACGCCCGGCAAGCCCGGTGGACGCCGAGCGGGTGGGAGTTCCTCGAGGGGGCCGTGCGCGAGATCACGCCGGATGGCCGGGTGAGCACGGTTCCCTTCGGGCGGACGGCGCTCGACTTCGAGGAGACGATCAGGGACTTCACGGACATCCAGAAGCCGCCGGCCGCGATGAGCTACCGGGAGCTCCGCGAATACGTCGGCAAGCTGGAGGCAGCCGGCTTCCAGGCCAGAAAGTACCTGGTCGACATGTACGCGAAGCTCTCCGCGCCCTTGGAGAACCTCATCATGATCCTCGTCGCCATCCCCTTCGCGCTGCACGCGCCCCGGGGCGGGCGGCTCTACGGCACCGGGCTGGCGATCGCGATCATGGCGGGCTACCTCGTAATCGACCGCTCGGCCCGGGCGCTCGGCCAGGCCGACCTGCTGCCGCCGCTGCTGGCCGCCTGGTCGGCCAACGTGATCTTCCTCGGCCTCGGGACCGCTCTCTTCCTGCGTTCCCGCACCTGACCTCCGGCCCGCTGGCCGTCGGGGCCCGGCCGCGGTCCGCTGACCACGCGCCCATACGCCACGCCACCGGTCACGCGATCCATACGAAGCGCGACGCACGGTCATAGGCGGCCCGAACGGGTCGGCGGACCGCGGCCGGGCCCCGACGGCCAGCGCGGAGACGCCTAGCGTTGTGACTCGGTGAGCGAGCGGAGCGCTTCTTCCAAGCGCTTCTGCTCGGCGCCGTACTGGGTCCAGTCGCCGCGGCGCAGCGCCTCCTGCGCGCGCTGCCAGATCTCCAAGGCGCGCTGGGCCAGGGCCCGCGGCCCCGGTCCGGGGGCCGCACCGGCCGCGGCCGCGGTAGGCGCGGGCCCGGGGGCCGCCCGACCCCCGAAGATCCGCGCGAGCGACTGCTCGAGGGTCGGCTCCATCGCGATCTGGTTGCCGTAGGCGACGATGACCCGGCGCAACTCGGGCAGCGCCCCCTGTTCGGCGGCGGCCAGGTAGAGCGGCTGCACGTAGATCAGCGACTGGTCGATGGGAATAGCCAGCAGCGAGCCCCGGATGATCGACGAGCCGCGCTGGCCCCACAGCGTGAGCTGCTGCGAGATCTCGGCATCCTGGTCGATACGCGCGTCGATCTGCCGCGGTCCGTAGACCAGCTTCTCCTTGGGGAACTTGTAGACGACCAGCCGCCCGTAGTGGGGCGGGTCCGAGCGGGCGGCCAGCCAGGCGATCATGTTGTCGCGCCGGCTCGGGTTGAACAGCATCAGGATGACGAACTCCTCCTTCCGCTCGCCGGGCAGGCGCATGATCGTGTAATAGGGCTCCATGTCGCGGTCGCGGCCCTCCACGGCCCGGCGGGGGACGGCCCACATGTCCTCCCGGTTGTAGAAGACCCGCGGGTCCTGCATGTGATAGGTGGCGTACTGCCGCGCCTGGATGGCGAAGAAGTCCTCGGGGTAGCGAATGTGGTGCCGAAGGTCCTCGGGCATTGCCTCCAGCGGCCGCACGAACTCCGGGAAGGCTCGGGCGTACACGCGGGCGATGGGGTCGGTGGGGTCGGCCAGATAGAAGCGGACGGCGCCGTCGTAGGCGTCGACCGTCACCTTCACGGAATTGCGGATGTAGTTGCCGACGGTGCGCACGGGGTCCGCGTAGGGGTACCGGTCGGTGGTCGTATAGGCGTCCAGGACCCAGGTCAGCCGGCCGTCCGCGGTCACCACGATGTAGGGATCGCGGTCGTAGCGAAGGAAGGGGGCGATCCGCCGCACCCGCTCGGTCACCGTGCGGTACATGAGGATGCGGCTGTCCGGCGTCAGATCGTCGGCGAGCAGGATCTTGACCTCGCCGAACCGGGCGGCGAAGGCCAGCTTCCGAAAGAACGAGGAGAGCGGGACCCCTCCCTGCCCCTCGTAGGTCGTGTAGACGTTCTGATCGCCGGCCGGGTAGTCCAGCTCCTGGGTCCGGGTGCGCACCAGCACGTACTCGTTCGAGATCTCGCCGAAGTAGATCTCCGGCCGGGTGATCGGCCGGAACCCCTCGCTCTGCGGCGGAATGTCCTTGACCAAGAAGTCGGGCAAGCCCTCGGGCGTGATCCGGTTCACCGGGCCCACCACGACCCCGTAGCCGTGGGTGAAGGTGAGGTGCTCGTTGATCCAGCTCCGGCCCGCCTGCAGGTGCGCGTACGACAGCTCCCGGGGCGAGAGCATGAGCTGTCGGTATTCGCCGTCCACGGTGTAGCGGTCGTTGTCGACGTCCACGAACTTGTAATAAGTCCGGATCTCCTGGAGCTGGCCGAACGTCCGCAGCAGCGGCCGGTGGTCCCACAGCCGGATGTTGCGGATGGTGGGAGCGTTGCGCTCCAGGGCCCGGGCGTCGAGCGTCTCGTCGGCGGGGAACTCACGCTCCTCGATGCGGTCCAGCCCGTAGGCCTGCCGGGTCATCCGGATGCTGTGCAGGATGAACGGCCGCTCGGCCTCGAGCTCGTTGGGGGCAACCCGGAAGCGCTGGAGCACGGCCGGGACGACGCCGAGGCCAAGCGCCCACACCGCCATCAGACCGGCCACGGCCACGCCCACCAGTCGCAGGCCGGGTCGGGTGAGCTGAGCCAGGCAGGCCGCGGCGGCGATGAGGGCCAGGACCGTGAGCACGCCGAGGGCGGGCAGCGAAGCATGCACGTCGGTGTAGGAGGCGCCGTAGATCACGCCACGCGGCGAGTAGACGAGCTCGAAGCGATCCATCCAGAAGCCCACCGCGACCAGGACCAGCAGCAGGCCACCGAGAACGAGCAGGTGAGCGCGGGCGCCCGCGGCCAGTCGCGGCCCTCGGGCGGTGAGCACCAGGCTGCGCTGGAGCACGTACACCAGAAGCGTGAGGACCAGCGTGCCCACCACCAGCGCGGTGGCCCAGCCGGCCACCCGCCGCCAGAACGGCAGCGTGAAGACGAAGAAGGCCAGGTCGCGCTCGAACAGCGGGTCGGTCGTGTTAAAGGGCACCGCGTTGAGGTAGGCGAGCAGGGTCTCCCAGTGGGCGCTGGCCCGGATGCCGGCGGTGAACGAGATCAAGGCCAGGACCACGGGCAGGAACCGGCGGATCAGCGGCTCGATCACCACCCGGCTCGGCAACCCCAGCTGATCCTCGAGCTCCCACAGCACGTCAGGCCGCGCCGTACGGGCCGCGAAGCTGAGGTTGACGTACAGGAAGAGCAGCACGCCGACGGCGACTGCCGTGAAGAGCGTGCCCCGGACCCACAGCGTGGTCAGGAAGACCTGGGTGAAGCCGACCTCCTGGAACCAGAGCCAGTCCGTATAGAGAGGCACGGCCTGCCCGACGAGGCCCAGCACGACCAGGACCAGAATGAGCAGGACGGCGGTGCGCGTACGGGCCATGCGTGGCGGCGCGATGCGCTACGTTCCGTGTCGCCAGGAGGCCAGATACGACTCCTGCTCGGGAGTGAGGTCGTCGATTTCCACGCCCAGGGAGGCCAGCTTGAGCCGCGCGATCTCCCGGTCGATCTCGCGCGGCACCCCATACACCCGGCGCTCCAGCGTGCGCCCGCGCCGAACGATGTACTCGGCAGCCAGCGCCTGGTTGGCGAAGCTCATGTCCATGACCGCCGCCGGGTGGCCCTCGGCGGCGGCAAGGTTGATCAGGCGGCCCTCGCCGAGCACGTACAGGCGCCGGCCTCCGGCCAAGAGGTATTCTTCGACGAACGGACGCATGATCCGGCGGCCCTGGGCGAGCCGTCCCAGGGTCTCCAGGTCGATCTCCACGTTGAAGTGGCCGGAGTTCGCCAGGATCGCGCCGTCCTTCATCCTGACGAAGTGCTCCCTGCCGATGACCGAGGTGTTTCCAGTCACGGTGACGAAGACGTCGCCCACCTCGGCGGCGCGCTGCATGGACATCACCGGGTAGCCGTCCATCACCGCCTCCAGGGCCCGCAGGGGCTCGACCTCAGTGACGATCACGTGCGCGCCCATGCCCTTGGCCCGGGACGCCACGCCCCGCCCGCACATGCCGTAGCCGGCCACCACCACGGTCCGCCCAGCGAGGAGAATGTTGGTGGCTCGGAGGATGCCGTCGATGGTGGATTGGCCCGTGCCGTACCGGTTGTCGAACAGATGCTTGGTGTCCGCGTCGTTGACGGCGATGATGGGGAACGCCAGCACGCCCTCCTTCTCCATGGCCCGGAGCCGAATGACGCCGGTCGTCGTCTCTTCGGTCCCGCCGACGACCTCGGCGACCAGGTCGCGCCCGCGGCTGCCCTCGCCGTGCAGCTGGGAGATCAGGTCGGCGCCATCGTCCATGGTGACGTTGGGGCGCGTGGCCAGGACCGACTCCAGGTGGCGATAGTAGGTGGCGTGGTCCTCGCCCTTGCGCGCGAAGACGGGGATCTCGTACTCCCGGACGAGGGCGGCGGCGACGTCGTCCTGGGTGGAGAGCGGATTGGAGGCGCAGAGCGCCACCTGGGCTCCCCCGGCCTTCAGCGTGAGCATGAGCATGGCCGTCTCGGTGGTGACGTGCAGGCAGGCCCCCAGGCGGGTGCCCTTGAGCGGCAGTTCCTTGGCGAAGCGCTCGCGCACCTGGCGGAGCACAGGCATAGACTGCTCGGCCCACTCGATCCTGAGCCGTCCGGCCTCGGCCAGCGCCAGATCCTTCGCGTCATGCTCAACCATCGGGCGGTGTCCTTTCGCGTGGGGTCGGCGCCGAGATTATAAGGCTGATCGCCCTTGAATACCGCCTCAAGCGCGCGCGGCGCCCGCGCGCCGGAGGCGGCGACCGTGTAGCACCGCGCGCGAGAGGGGAGGTTTGGAGGGGGCGGTCGCTGCCCCCTCCAACTTCATGGTTTGGAGGGGGTGGCCGCTGCCCCCTCCATGTTCATGGTTTGGAGGGGGTGGCCGCTGCCCCCTCCAACTTCATGATCGCCGTCGAGGCCCCTCCGAGTTACATCCCGGCGTCGTCGCGGAGGTCCTTCACGCGGTGGGTCCGCTCCCACGTGAACTCCGGCTCCGACCGGCCGAAGTGCCCGTAGGCCGCCGTCTTGCGGTAGATCGGCCGCCGCAGATCGAGATACTTGATGATCCCGGCAGGGGTGAGATCGAAGTGGCGGCGGATCATCTGCTCCAGGCGGGTGTTCGGCACTTTGCCGGTGCCGAAGGTGTCGACCATGATCGACACGGGGTCGGCGACGCCGATGGCGTACGCCACCTGCACTTGGGCGCGCTCGGCCAGCCCGGCGGCCACGATGTTCTTGGCCACGTGTCGAGCCATGTAACAGGCGGAGCGGTCGACCTTCGTCGGATCCTTGCCCGAAAAGGCGCCGCCCCCGTGCGGGCAGGTGCCGCCGTAGGTATCGACGATGATCTTGCGCCCGGTGAGCCCGGTGTCCCCCATCGGGCCACCGGTCACGAAGCGCCCGGTCGGATTGACGTGGAAGACGCAGCGGGCGCGATCCAACAGCTCGGGTGGGATCACCGACACGATGACGTGCTGGATGACATCCTCGCGAAGCCGCTCGGTGGTGACGTCGGGACTGTGCTGGGTCGAGATCACGACGGTCTCCACCGCCCGGGGTCGGCCATCGACGTAGCGCACCGTGACCTGGGACTTGCCGTCCGGCCGCAGGTAGGGCAACGTGCCGGACCGGCGCAACTCGGCCAGCCGCATGACCAGCTGATGGGCCAGCGTGATGGGCAGCGGCATCAGCTCCGGGGTTTCCCGGCAGGCGTAGCCGAACATCAAGCCCTGGTCGCCGGCGCCCAGCTTGTCGACGCCCATCGCGATGTCGGCGGACTGCTCGTCGATGGCGGTGATCACACCGCAGGTGTCGGCGTCGAAGCCGTACTTCGCGCGCGTGTAGCCGACCCGGCGGATCGTGTCGCGGGCCGTGCGGGGGATGTCGACGTAACAGGAGGTCGTGATCTCGCCGGCCACGACGATGAGGCCGGTCGTCAGCAGCGTCTCGCAGGCCACGCGTCCCGTCGGGTCCTGGGCGATGATCGCGTCGAGCACGGCGTCGGAGATCTGGTCGGCGATCTTGTCGGGGTGCCCCTCCGTCACCGACTCCGACGTGAACAGGTGTTCGTCCCGCGCCATCGTCCTTGCCTCCCGCGACAAAATTCGCGCCAGTGTAGCACGCGGCCTGGAGACTTTCGAGCCGTGGCCCCTCGTTCGGCCTCAGCCGCCCGGCCCGCCCAGTCGCGCCTTCAGCGCCTCCAGCCTGGGAACGACCCAGGGATCGACGCCGCGCAGGATCGCTAGGTAGAAGCTGGTCCACTGCCCCAGCGCGGCCAGCGACAGCACCCGGGCCAGGCAGCCCTGGCCCTGCGCCCACGCCTCGCTGATGCCGCCGACGGAGCCGCCGATGAGCTCCCTGAGCAGCACAAAGCGCCGCGCCATCTCCGGCGCCTCCTCGGGGTCGCGCAGCAACACCAGGTGCATCTCGCGCGCGATGGGCCCGCCCCAGGCCTCGATCTCGTTGTGGTTCATCTCGGGCAGCGTGCCGGCGGCGGCGAAGGTTTTGGCGTTCTCTTCGAGATCTGTCTTCCACCGGTAGGCGACGGGGCCGGTGATCGGACCGCCATAGATCACGGGCAGCCGATCGCCGATGGCCAGAGCCAGACGCTTGGCCTCGTTCGAGACGGCCGGATTTGCCGGGCCCATGGCCTCGGTCACGGCTTCGAGGACGCCTAGCGCCTCATCGATCTCGCTGTCCTTGGCGACGGCGAGGTCGGCCGCCCGCAGCACGGCGAGCAGGCCGAAGAACAGGTAGCCCAGGGCCAGGCGCGGCATCAGCCCTTCCGGCAGGGCCACCCGCGGCAGGCCCCGGTCGTGGGCCAGCGCGGCCAGCCGGCCGCCGGCCGTGATGAACACGACCGTGCACCGCCGCCGCAGCGCGGCCTCGGCCGCCGACACCGCCTCGGCCGTCTCGCCGGAGTACGACAGGACGACGACCAGGTCGCGCTCGCCGGCCAGCGCCGGCAGATCGTAGCCGCGATGGACGAGGATCGGCACGTCGAGGCGGTCGGCGGCGCACGCGGCGAGGAGATCGCCGCCTGCGGCCGAGCCGCCCATCCCGGCCACGATCACCGCGCGCGGTCGGGGCAGCGCGATGTCCGGCCGCAGTCGGAGCGCGCGTCCCTCCCGGCACTGGGCGGGAAACCGCGCCAGCACGGCGCGCGTGTTGTGCGCGTCGATCCGGGCCAGGACGGCGGGATCGTCCAGCCTCACCGCGTGGTCACGCTCAGCGCTGTCGTCAGTTCCCATTCAAGAGACGAAGATACTGCGACCAGCGGCCAACTGACGAGAAACGCCGTCCCCTGGTAGATTCGCTCCAGGCCCCCTTCGGAGACCGAGACCGTCTCCACCGGCCCCCAGGCCACCTCGGCCCCCGGGCTCCATTCCAGACGCGCCTCGAGACCGATCCACTCATCCACGAGTGTGACGCCGAGGAGGTCGGTGCGCCGCCCGCGGCTGCGCAGGGGCGGGCGGTCGGGCAGCGCAAGATAGCGGTCTCCACCTTCCCCCGCGGTCAGCGCCAGATTCCACTGCACCGCCCACCGTCCGGGCAGCGCCGCCGCTCCGGGGCGAAGGCGATAACGAGCCTCCACGCGTGCCGCCTCGATGCTCACCCGCTTCTCCAGATGCCCCAGCACCGAGTCGCCGGGCTCGAGCGTGAGCGAGACCGCGATGCCGCCCGGACGGGAGGCGACCGCGCTGCGGAGCGGCGTGCGACCCAGCACGAGGCGCGCTCGGCTCCAAGGCGCCACCGGGTCGAGCACGTCCGAATCCGAGAACAACCCTTCAATGAGGGAGGCGCGCCGCATGTCGTCGTACGTGAGCAGGGCCTCCAGTCCCTCCTCCTTGGCGGTGGGTGGGGCATGGATCGTCCGCGTCCCCGCGGGGACCGCGCCCTCGGGGGACTCGGGCTGGCGGAGCTGGTCGTGATAGGTCTCAGGGCGGCGCGCCAGGACGTCGGCCAGGTCGAGGCGCCGCCCGAGATGCGCCAGCTCGGTCAGCGTGCCACCCTCGGCCGGGTTGAGCGTGACCGCCAGGTCCGACGTCCGCACGAAGATCTCGCTCCGGCCGTTGCCGTTGCCGTCGGTCTCGGCCCAGGCCACCGCTGGCGCGCCGGTGGCCTCGGCCAGCAGCCGCTCGGCCTCGAGCAGGGCTTGCTTCACCGCCCGGCGCAGGTGCGGCAAGTAGCAGCCGCCGAACACCCCGTGCCAGTAGGCGTCGTTGGCCTGGCCCCGCCAGAGCGCGATCCGGGCGCGGTCGAGCCGCCGGTCGTCGCGGCCGCCTGCCTGCTGGATGGCCTCCGACAGGCGAAGCATTTTCCAGTAGATATCGGCGACCTCCGGATACTTCACGAGAAACGTGCGCCAGAATCCTCCCCGCAGCAAGTGCACGAGACGTTCGCCGTGGGCGAGCATGCCGAGGTCGCGCTTGGCCGCGGCGAGCTCGCGACCGGCTGCCGTCGGCAACGCCCACTCGCCCATCTCCCGGTAGGACGCGGCCGGCAGGTAGACCCGCCCGCTGGCCGGCTGCGCCGCGACGACGTCGGCGAAGGTGCTCAGCCGCAGCCAGGGCAGCTCGAGCAGGCGATCGAAGAAGCGGTCGATCCACCCCTTCTCGTACACGTGGGCGTAGGTGTCCGGCCACACGCCGAACTTCTCGCCGTCGTCTACCGCGGTCACCGCCCCCACCCGGCCCCGGCAATCCTCGAGCACCTCGACCGTGGCCTCCACCTCGGCGAAGGGAATGAGATAGCGAAGACGCTGGTTGATGGGGAAGACCCCGACCACCGCCCCCTGATCCTCGGTGAGGTAGTAGCCACCGAGCGCGTCGGAGTCGAACCCGGCGAGGGCGAAATGACTGTCGTCGACGAGCACGTACTCCACCCCGGCACTCCGCAGCGCGCGCGGCAGGTGCGGCTCCCACACGCGCTCGGCCAGCCACATCCCCCGCGGACGCACGCCGAAGTGCGAGCGGAGGAACTCGCTCAGGTGCTGGATCTGGCCGACCTTGTCGTGGTCGGGCAGGATGGCCAGGATCGGCTCGTAGAATCCGCCGGTGAGCAGCTCCATCTGCCCCCGTCCCACGATCTCGCCCAGGAGGTCGAAGGTGCCGGGCGACCGCTCGCGCAGCCACTCCAGCAGGCTGCCCGTCCAGTGGGTGGTGACGCGGATCTCCGGGCGGTCCCGCAGCCGCTCCAGCAACGGCCGGTACCCGCGCACCGTCGCCTCCTCGAGCACATGCTCGAAGTTGCCCACAGGCTGGTGGTTGTGGACGCCGAGACAGAGCGCCAGCGGGGCCGAGCTCACCAGGCTTACTCGCGCTCCAGATCCCGGTGCACGACGCTGGGCGCGAAGCCCTGGGCGTCGAGGACCCGTTTAAGCTTCTCCACGACGGCGACCGAGCGGTGACGTCCGCCGGTGCAGCCGACGGCGATGGTGAGATAGGCCTTGCCCTCCCGCTGATAGGCGGGCAGCAGGAACTGCAGGAGGTCCTCGAGCCGCGTCATCAGCTCACGGCTCTCGGGGTGCTCGAAGATGAAGTCCTGCACGGGGCTGTCGCGCCCGTCCCGCGCCCGCAGTCCCTCCACGAAGTGAGGATTGGGCAGGAAGCGGACGTCGAATACCAGATCGGCATCGATGGGCACGCCGTGCTTGAAGCCGAAGGAGATCAAGGTGGTGGCCAGCCCGGCCCGCGCCTTGGGCGCGCCGTACAGTTCCACCAGGACGTCGCGGAATTGATGGACGGTCAAGGCCGAGGTATCGACGACGCGGTCGGCGATCTCGCGGACGTGGGCCAGGGCCTTGCGCTCGGCCCGGATGGCGTCGAACACGTGGCCGTCGCCGCCGAGCGGGTGACGGCGTCGGGTCTCGTTGTAACGCCGGATGAGCGCCTCGTCGCTGGCCTCGATGAACAGCACCTCCACCTGGTGGTGGCGCTCCCGGAGCTCGCCAAGGGCGTCCAGCAGGTGCGGCAGGTACTCCCCCTCCCGGACGTCGACCCCCAGCGCCACCCGATGGACCTTTTGCGCGGCCCGTCCCACCAGGTCGGAGAACGTCGGGATCAGGGTCGTGGGCAGGTTGTCGACGCAGAAGTACCCCATGTCCTCGAAGCACTTGATGGCGTAGCTCTTGCCGGCGCCGCTCATGCCGGTGATGACAACGAACGCGATGGACTCGGCCACTCAGGCCACCGGCTCGATGAGCCCGAGGACGCCTCCCCGGCCCTTGGACGGGCGCCGCCGGTCCTTGTCCTCGCTCACCTGGCGGCGGACAGCGGCCACGGCGGCGTCGACCGCGGCCAGGAGGTCGCCGGCGGTGGCCACGCCGGCGAACGATCGCCGCCGGGCCCGGACGGTCAGACGCACAGTCCGCCGGATCTTCTTCGCCTCGCACACGACGCGGGCGTCCAGCGCCGCGGGCCGCAGGCGGCTGAGTTTGCCGATCTTGCGCTCGACCATGGCTTTGAACGTCGGCGTCAGCACGACCCCGCGGCCGCTGATGATGACCTGCATGGGGGCGTTCCTCAGCGGCGCTTGGGCGCCAACCGGCGCTGGTGGGATGGCAGGATGCCCAGCTCCTCCCGATACTTGGCGACCGTGCGCCGGGCGATGACGAGCCCCCGGCCTTTGAGGATCTGGGCCACCTCCTGGTCGCTGAGCGGCTTGGAGGGATCTTCGTTGGCCAGGAGATCCTGGATCATCTTCTTCACCGAGATGGAGGAGACCATCTCGCCGTCGCCGGAGGCGATCCCGCTGTGGAAGAAGAACTTCAGCTCGAACAGGCCCTGAGGCGTCTCGACGTACTTGTTGGTGGTGACGCGGCTGATGGTGGACTCGTGCATGCCGATGTCCTCGCCGACGTCACGCAGGGAGAGTGGCCGCAGATAGGGAAGCCCCTTGTCGAGGAACTCGCGTTGGAACTTCACGATGGACTGCGTCACCTTCCGCAGGGTCCGCTGGCGCTGGTCCACGCTCTTGATGAGCCAGACGGCCGAGCGGAGCTTCTGCTCCACGTACTGGCGCGCCTCCTCGCCGGAGCTGCGCAGCAGGGACCGGTAGAGCGCGTTCACCCGCAGCCGGGGGATGCCATCCTCGTTCAGGAGCACGACGTAGTCGTTGCCCATCTTCTGCACGACCACGTCGGGAACGATGTAGCGCGTATCGAGTCCGCCGAAGCGCCGGCCCGGCTTCGGCTCCAGTCCCATGATC
Source organism: Candidatus Rokuibacteriota bacterium (assembly GCA_050731755.1). Lineage (GTDB taxonomy): Bacteria > Methylomirabilota > Methylomirabilia > Rokubacteriales > CSP1-6 > JBOHPP01. The sequence continues at coordinate 20,870 of JBOHPP010000084.1, forward strand.
TCCTCGACCGACTCCATCACCCGGTCCAGAGGCAGCTTGAGGGCCCGCGCGATATCGGGGTAGCGGCGGCGCGAGAGATCCTCGAAGTGCTGCTCCACGATCTCCACCGAGACCGGGTCGGGGTTGGGGTCGCTCTTGAGCTGGATGAGCAGGCACTCCTGGATGGTGCGGGCGGCCACCCCGGGCGGGTCAAAGCCCTGGACGATGCGGAGCACGCGCTCGACCTCCTCCACGGCGACGTCGCAGTGCTGGGCGATCTCGGCCAGCTCGGTTCGGAAATAGCCGTCCTCGTCCAGGTTGCCGACGATCTCGGTGCCGATGCGGCGGGTCACCGCGTCCTCGGTGGCGAAGCGTAGCTGCTCCTCCAGATGGTCGGTGAGCGACGACTGCGAGCGCACCATGTTCTCGAAGGGCAGTTCGTCGCGGTCCTCCTGGGCCACCAGGGACCGCTCCTCCTGGTCGTCGAACATCACCGCCGTGAGGTCGAAGGGCAGGTCGTCGGTGCCGCGCTCGCGGTCCACCGGCGGCGGTTCGGCGGGGGGCGGCTCCACCGTCGGCGTCGGGGTCGCCGCCTCGGGCGTGGTCCCCGGCTCCGGCGTCTCGGTCGGTACCTCTTCGAGGAGCGGGTTTTCCAGCAACTCCTTCTGCACCACCTCCTGCAGCTCGAGCGTGGACAGTTGCAGCAGCTGGATCGCCTGCTGGAGCAGCGGGGTCATGACCACCCGCTGGCTTTGCCGCAACGACAACCGGGTTTCCATTGCCATGGTGCGACCCGTTCGGACTAGAGGGAGAACCGTTCGCCCAGGTACGTCTCCCGGGCGGTCGGGTTGGTGGCGATTTCGCTGGCCGTTCCCGAGACCAGGACCCGGCCATCGTAGAGGATGTAGGCGCGATCGGTGATGGCCAGCGTCTCGCGGACATTGTGATCGGTGATAAGAATGCCGATTCCGCGGTCCCGCAGCCGGCTGATGATCTCCTGGATGTCGCCGATGGCGATCGGGTCGATACCGGTGAAGGGCTCGTCCAGCAGCAGATACTGGGGCGAGGTCACCAGGGCCCGGGTGATCTCCAGACGTCGCCGCTCGCCGCCCGACAGCGTGTAGGCCGGATAGGGGGCCAGCTGGGTGAGGTCCAGCTCGGCCAGCAGCTCGCCGACGCGCTGCCGGCGCTCCGCCGCCGTGATGTCCAGCGTCTCTAAGATCGCCAGCAGGTTCTGCTCCACGGTGAGCTTGCGGAAGACCGATGACTCCTGGGGCAGATAGCCCAGGCCCATGCGGCAGCGCCGGTACATGGGTAACGCGGTGATCTCCTCGCCCTCCAGGAAGATGCGCCCGCCGTCGGTGGGCAGCAGCCCCACCATCATGTAGAACGACGTCGTCTTGCCGGCCCCGTTCGGCCCCAGCAGGCCGACCACCTCGCCGCGCTGGATGTCCAGCGACACGCGGTCGACCACCTTGCGGTGCTTGAACCACTTGCTGAGCTCGAAGGCGACCAGACCTTCCATCGGCTCAGGGCTCGCAGGCCGATCGGCCTCGGGCCGCGGTGGGGCCGGGGGCCGCGCTTGGCTCCTTGGTGGCGTTGGCGTCCTTCGCGTAGAACACGGCCTTGACCCGCTCCGGGCCGGCCCCCTGGACCACGCTGTGATCCTGGCTGAGAAAGATCGTGATCGTCTCGCCGGTGACCACGCGATCGCCCTGCCAGACCCGCGCGTCGCCGGTGAGGACCATGCGCTGCTCCAGGTCGAAATACTCGGCCCGCTTGGCCGTGCCCGTCCGGCAGTCCTTGGTGACGATCCGCACGTTGCCGGTGGAGACGGTGCGGGCGATCCGCTCGCCCTTTTCGTCCAGGTAGACCTCCATGCGCTCGGCGTACTGCACGGAGGTGTCCTGGCGGGCCACGACGTTGCCGCTAAAGACGATGAGGCTCTCCTTCCCGTAGTGCTCCATCCGATCGGCGTCGACGGTCACCGGCTGGCCGCGGTCCGGCTTGGGCGTCGAGGTGGAGCGCGGCGCGGCCTGCCCGTGGGCGCTCGCCGCCGCGGCCAGCAGGGCGGCGAGAACCCCGGCAGCGAGCGCGGTCCGCCCCCTCACTGCCCAAAGCCCCGGGTGAACACGGCCCGTACTCGCCCCGTGACCGTGGTGGCCTCCTCCTTCGTCAGGACGTCGAGGGCGCTGCCGTCGATCACGACGCCCTCACGGTAGATCCGGACGGGCGCGTCGGTCCAGAGCCGGCGTTCAGCTCCCAGCCATCGGAGCACGCGCGTTTCCAGCCGGAAGCCGTCTCCGGAGGTGACGACGACGTTGCCCCGGATCTCGAGGTTCTGGGTCTGGCGATAGAAGTCCCCTTCCTCGCCCACGATCGTCCACGTCCGATCGTGGTCCTGCACCCGCACCCGCACGCGATGGAGCGTGGTGCGCCCCTGCCGATCGAAGACCGAAGCCTGGTCGGCGGTGAGTTGCCACCGGCTGCCGCCGGCGGATTCCTCCTCCAACTGGACCTGCTTGATGTTGAGGTCGGCGGCGGACGGTGCGGGCCCGGTCGGTTCGGTCCGCAGCGTTCGACTGCGGGCGACGAGAATCCCCGCCACCACCAGGACGAACACGATGACGACCGCGAGTATCCGGCGAGCTAGACGGTCCACGGGCGCTCCTGCAATTTCGGTACCAGCCTACCACACAGCGCTACGGGTCGCCTAGCCCTTACGCCTAGACGTCGATCTTGGCCCGCAGGATGTCGTGCATGTGGATGATTCCGATCGGTCGGTGTTCCCCGTCTACGATCACCAGGCTAGTGATGGTCCGGCTCTCCATGATGCCCAAGGCCTTGGCGGCCAGATCGTCGGGTCCAATGGTTTTGGGGACCGCATCAGCGTCGCGATGGAAATCCCGCTGGGTCGCCAGGGCGCCGGCGGTCAGATTCGCGATGGGCTCGGCGCGCAGGTGAGCCCGCCGGAGATCACCGTCGGTGATGACCCCGAGGAGGCGTCCGTCGCCGTCGACCACCGTGGTCATCCCCAGACGCTTGTCGGTCATCTCGACGATGACGTCCTTCATGAGGGCATTCACGCTCACCCGCGGCACCTCGTCGCCCGTGTGCATGACATCGGCGACGCGGACCAGCGTCCGCCAGCCGAGGTGGCCCCGCGGATGGAGCGCCGCGAAGTCCTCGGGACGGAGCCCCCGCAGATCCAGCAGCGCCATGGCCAGCGCGTCGCCCATGGCCAGCGCCGCGGTGGTGCTGGAGGTCGGCGCCAGGTTCATCGGGCAGGCCTCCTCGGCCACCGCCACGTCGAGGACGACATCGCTCTGGCGGGCCATCGTGGACTGGGGGCTCCCCGTGAGAACCACGATCGGAACGCCCAGGCGTTTGAGCTGGGGCAGGATGGCCAGCAGCTCGTCCGTTTCGCCCGAGTTGGAGAGCGCCAGGAGGACGTCGCCCCGGGCCACCATGCCGAGATCGCCATGCACGCCCTCGGCCGGGTGCAGGAAGTAGGCCGGCGTGCCGGTCGAGGCCAGCGTCGAGGCGATCTTCCGTCCGATCAGGCCCGACTTGCCCATGCCGGTGACGATCACCCGCCCGCCGCAGCGGAGCAGCAGCTCCACCGCTCGATCGAAGCGCTCGTCGAGCCGGGCGGTCAGGGCCTGGATCGCTTCCGCCTCGAGGCGCAGCACCCGCTCGGCCAACTTCCGCGCCGTCATGGGGACACCGCGCCGGGCCCGGCGCCGCCGCGGCTCCTGGTCCCGACGGCGTGGATCGCGCGCACGTGGTCGAGCAGCTGCGGCAGGTCATCGATGCGGAGCATGTTGGGCCCATCCGAGAGCGGGCGGCCGTCGGGCAGCGTGCGGTCCGGCTCCTCGTGCATCTCCATGAACAGCGCGTCCACGCCGACCGCGATGGCCGCCCGCGCCAGCGCCGGGACGTACCGTCGCTCGCCGCCCGAGCGGGTGCCGGCGGCCCCCGGCAGCTGCACCGAGTGGGTGGCGTCGAAGACCACCGGAAAGCCCAGCTCGCGCATCTGCACGAGGCCGCGCATGTCGACGACGAGGTTGTGGTAGCCGAAGCTCGTCCCCCGCTCGGTGAGGAGGATCTGCCGGTTTCCGGCCGACAGGATCTTCTCCACGATGTTCTGCATGTCCGCCGGGGCCAGGAACTGGCCCTTCTTCACGTTCACGGGCTTTCCGGTGCGCGCCGCCGCCAGGACGAGGTCGGTCTGGCGGCAGAGGAAGGCCGGGATCTGCAGCACGTCGAGCACCTCGGCCGCCGGCCCCACCTCCTCGACCTGGTGCACGTCGGAGAGTACCGGCACCCCCACCGCCTCTTTCACCCGGCGCAAGATGCGCAGCCCCTCGACCAGACCGGGGCCGCGATAGCCGTCGAGCGAGGAGCGGTTGGCCTTGTCGTAGGAAGACTTGTAGATGAACGGCACCCCGCGGTCGGCGGCGATGGCGGCCAGGCGCTCGGCCGTCATCAGCGCGTGCTTCTCGCTCTCGATCGCACAGGGGCCCCCGATGAGCACGAGCGGTCGCCCGCCCCCGATGCTGACCGGGCCGACCTGAACGGGTCGCGCGGTCGTCGTCACGGAGTGCCCGCGTGCGTGAGCGCGGCTCCCACGAAGCCGGCGAAGAGCGGGTGCGGGTCCCAGGGCCGCGACCGGAACTCGGGGTGGAACTGGCCGGCCACGAAATAGGGGTGATCCGGCAGCTCGATCATCTCCACCACCTGCTTCTCGGCCCACACCCCCGACACGTGCAGCCCGTTCTTCTCCAGCCGCTGGAGGTAGTCGTTGTTCACCTCGTACCGGTGGCGGTGGCGCTCGTGGATGATGGATTGACCGTACAGCCGCGCGGCCAGGCTGCCCTCGGTGAGCACCACCGGATAGAGGCCGAGCCGCATGGTGCCCCCCTTGTCGGCGACGGCCCGTTGCTCGGGCAGCAGATCGATGACCGGATGGGGCGTCGCCCGCTCGAACTCGGTGGAATTGGCGGCGCTGAGGCCGCAGACGTTGCGGGCGAACTCGATGACGGCGCACTGCATCCCCAGGCAGATCCCGAAGTACGGCACCCCGTGCTCGCGGGCGAACCGGACCGCGTCGATCTTGCCCTCGATACCGCGGTCCCCGAAGCCGCCGGGGACCAGGATGCCGTGGACGGCCTGGAAGTGGGCGGGGGCGCCGTCCCGCTCGATGTGCTCGGCGTCGACCCAGGTGACATCCACCCGGGCCTCGTGGGCGATGCCGCCGTGGGCCAGGGCCTCGCTGAGGCTCTTGTACGAGTCGCGCAGGTCGATGTACTTGCCCACCACGGCGATCCGTACCTGAGCGCGGGGCGACTTCACCCGCTTGACGACGTCCTCCCAGCGGCGGAGGTCGCCGGTCCGCTCGGGCAGCCCCAGCAGCTTCACGATGATGTCGTCCAGGCCTTCCCGGTGGAATACCAGCGGGACCTCGTAGATCGTGTCCACGTCCTTGGCGGTGATGACGGCCTCCTCCTCGACGTCGCAGAACAGGGCGATCTTCGACTTGATCCCCGGTGGCAGGTACCGGTCGGTGCGGCAGAGCAGCACGTCGGGCTGGATGCCGATGGCCCGCAGCTCCTTGACCGAGTGCTGGGTGGCCTTCGTCTTGAGCTCCTGGGCGGCCTGCATGAACGGCACCAGGGTGAGGTGGATGTAGATGACGTTGTCCCGCCCGACGTCCTTCTTGAGCTGGCGGATGGCCTCCAGGAAGGGCAGGCTCTCGATGTCGCCCACGGTCCCCCCGACCTCGACGATGACGACGTCGACGTCACCGGCCACCCGGCGGATGGCAGTCTTGATCTCGTCGGTGATGTGCGGGATGACCTGGACGGTGCGTCCGAGGTAGTCGCCGCGGCGCTCCTTCTGGATGACGGAGAAGTACACCTTTCCGGTGGTGACGTTGTGGTCGCGGGTGACCCGCATCGAGGTGAAGCGCTCGTAGTGCCCCAGGTCGAGGTCGGTCTCACCGCCGTCATCGGTCACGAACACCTCACCGTGCTGGTAGGGGCTCATGGTTCCGGCATCGACGTTGATGTAGGGATCCATCTTCTGGAGCGTCACCCGGAACCCCCGCGCCTCCAGCAGCGACCCGATCGACGCGGCGGCCAGGCCCTTGCCCAGCGACGACACCACCCCACCGGTCACGAAGATGAACTTGGCAGCCAAGCCACCCCTCCTCTCTCGGTGATCCAGTCTTGCACATATGCGGCCTCGGCGTCGCGGTCCCGCACGACATCGTCGAGACGGAGGTCGCGCAGCGCCTCGAGCGCGCGGGCGACCTGCGGGCCCCGGGGGACACCGAGCGCGACGACCTCGTCGCCGCTCAGCGCCGGTCGCATCCCCCGGGCGTGGCCGAGGAACCACTCGACGGCGGCCCGGACGGCCGCCTCGCCGCTGAGCCAGAGCCACGCGAGCTCGACATCGCTGCGGTCCCAGAGCGCACGGGCCCGCTCGCTCGGGCGGCGGGAGGCGTTGAGCTGTCGTGCCAGCTTCACGCGGCTCTCCAGCCCGCGCGTCAGACGGGTCAGGGGCTCGCCCCTCAGGCCGAGCCGTTCGAGCGCGGCCCCGGCCACGGCGGCCGCCTGGTCGCCGACCAGCGCGAGCACGGCCAGCTCGAGCGCGGTCACTCGCAACCCGCGCTGTCCGCTCCAGGTCAGCGCCGGTGGCAGCGCGCGCAGCCGCCGGGCGGTGCGGTGTGTGAAGCGATAGCGCGCATCGAGCAGCCGGTAGACGCCCGCGGCGCCCAGGCGGCGCAGCGTTTCCTCCGGGCGGGCGTCGGCGAGGATCCGTTCCAGCTCGGCGGCGAGCCGGGGACCCGAGAGGGCCGGGTACGGCGCCAGGCGGAGCGCGAGCCGTTGAGCCCCGGCCGTCCACCCGTCGAGGGCGAGGCCCAGACGGGTCGCGTACCGGGCCGCCCGGAAGATCCGCGTTGGATCCTCCACGAACGACAACGGGTGCAGGACGCGCAGTCGGCGCCGTGTGAGATCGGTGCGCCCGCCGAACGGGTCCAGCAGCCCGAAGCCGCCCGAGCCCAGCTCGACGGCCAGCGCGTTCACCGTGAAGTCGCGGCGGGCGAGGTCCTGACCGATGGTGGCCGGGATCACACGCGGCAGGGCGCCTGGCGTCTCGTAGCGCTCGGCGCGGGCGGTGGCGATGTCGAGGCGGCTGCCCGACGAGAGCGTCAGGGACGCCGTCAGGAAACGCGTGTGCTCGACGAGCGCGTGTCCCGGCGTCAGGCCGAGCGCTGCCGCCAGCACGCGGGCCACGGTCAACCCGTCGCCTTCGACCACCACGTCGAGGTCGCGACCCGTCGTCTCGCCGCGCAGCACGTCGCGGACGGTGCCCCCGGCCAGGAACGCGCGGGCGCCCCTCTCGGTGGCGAGACGCGCGAGGGTCGCCATGGCGCCACGCGCGGGCTCGGACAGGCGCTCGATGAATCGCCAGCCGAGCGCCGGTTCGTCCCACGAGGGCTCCGGCCGCGCCCTGACCGCACCGAGCGGGCCACGCCGGTCGCGCACGAGCACGGCTGGCGCGCCGACGGCGAGCAGGCGGCGCACCCGGACCTCGCCCTCGTCGGGGC
>JBOHPP010000085.1:0-27086 GCA_050731755.1 Candidatus Rokuibacteriota bacterium
CTCGGCTCTTCTTCGAAGACGTCGATCCCGGCGGCGCGCACCGTGCCTCGCGTCAGCGCCTCGAAGAGCGCGCGCTCGTCCTGGACGTCGCCGCGCGAGGTGTTGATGTAGATCGCTCCCGGCTTCACCAGGCCCAGCGCGCGGGCGTCGATCATCCCGCGGGTCTCCGGGGTGAGCGGCGTGTGGCAGGTCAGGACGTCCACCTGGGGCAGCAGCGCCTCCAGGCTCGCCACCGGCTCGACACCCCGCCTCCGCAACTCCTCGGCGGGGACGTACTTGTCATAGCCCAGCACGCGCATGCCCAGCGCGCCGGCGAACTTCGCCACCAGCCGGCCGATGTTGCCCACGCCCACGATGCCGAGGGTCTTGCCGGCCAGCTCGGTGTTACCGGTGCGGGCCTTGACCGACCAGTCGCCGGCCCGCGTCATCCGGTCGACGGGCAGCGTCCGCTTGGCGCAGGAGAGCATCAACATCAGCGCGTGCTCGGCCACGGCCTGGGAGTTGGAGCCGGGCGCGTGCACCACCGCCACGCCGAGGCGCGTCGCCGCCGGGATGTCCACGGTGTCGAGGCCGACCCCGTGCCGGCCGACGACCCGCAGCTTCTTGCACGCGGCCATGAGGCTCGCCGTGCAGCTGGGCCGGATGCGAAAGAGGATGCCGTCGGCCTCGGCGGCCACGCGCATCATGCCCTCTTCCGTCTCTTCGGTGGTGATGATGACGCGCGCCTCGGACTCCAGCCGGGCGCGGCCGTCGTCGTGGATCTGGCCGCCGACGACGACGAGGGGGCGGCTGTCGCTGGCCATCAGGGGTTCTCCTCTTACTCGGGCTGCGAGACCCCGGGGATTCTACTACGGCGGTTCTACTTTCGGGCCATCACCACCAGGCGCCGCGCATCGAGCGAGAACGGCGTGCCGTCGAGCCCACCGTAGAGATCCACGCGGCTCCAGCGCTCGGGCCGCAGCATGGCGCGCAGCTCGTGCGCAGAGTACAGGCGGATCTCGCTCTCGCCGATGAAGGCACCGGCGTCGTCCTCCGGCGCGCCGCCGTCGAGCCGCCACCAGCGCGCGGTCCAGCGGCTGGTGGCGGGATCGAACCGGTTCTCAATCCGGAGCGTCCCGCCTTCGACCCGCTGCCGCTCCTCGGCCGGCATGGAGCGGACGCACTGGTCGCGGTTGCGGGTGTCCAGTACGAACAGGCCGCCCGGGCTCAGCGCTCGCCAGAACCGGTCGATCAGCAGGCGGTCCTCGTCGTCCGAGAAGTAGCCGATGCTGCTGAAGAGGTTCACGGCCACATCGAACTCGCCGGCGAACTCCATGTCGCGCATGTCCTGGCAGACGAGGCTGAGGGTCACGCCGGCTCTGGCTGCCGCCTCGCGGGCCCGCCCCAGCTCCGTCTCGTTGAAGTCCACGCCGGTGACCTTGGCGCCGGCGCGCGCGAACTCCACGGCGTGGCGCCCGAAGCCGCAGGGGGCGTCGAGCACGCGGGCTCCCGGCTTGAGCGCAGCCCGGCCCAGAATCCACAGCACGGCGCGGGAGGCGTCGGCCGCGGACTCCACGGCCTGGGAGATGGTTGGCCAGGCTTCTCGAAAGAAGCGTTCGCTCTTGAACATCGCGCGCGCCATTATAGCGGCGTGCCGGGCTGCCCGCTGATCCTCGTCGAAGGCTTGCCGGGATCGGGGATCGACCACCGCTCAGCGGTTGGCTCTCCAGGTGACGATTCCGAACGCCACGCCTCGCCGGAGGCGTAGGGCGCCGAGCAGCACGCGGCCTGGTCGCAATTCGCGGCGACGGCGTTGGGCGCATGCGCCCACTCCTTACCGCGGGCGGCGATCTCACCCACCAGCGCCGGCGGCACCGAGAGCACGCACGCCTCGCGGTCGCGGAAGGCCCACGCCCCTGCGTACCCCGCGAGCCCGCGATGCGGCACCACCAGCACGCGAGACGCTCCGAAGTCGTCGCGAGAGCAGCCGAAGAACGCCGTCCAGAACTGCTCGACTCGCTGCACCGTTTCCGGCGTCAACATCGTGCGCGGGATCATACCGCTCTCTGTTGCGCGTGTGATATCGTCTGCCGCCATGAGCACTCTGGTGACCGGCGCGTTCGGCTGCATCGGAGCCTGGGTAGTGCGCGGCCTGCTCGCCGAGCAGGAGCGGCCCGTGGTCTTCGACTTGGGCGACGACCCCTGGCGCCTGCGGATGATCGTCGGCCCGGACGTCGCCGGCCGCGTCGTGATGGAACGGGGCGACATCGCCGATGGCGAGCGCCTGGTGAAGGTCGTGCGCGAGCACGGTATCCGACGCATCATCCATCTCGCCGCCTGGCAGATCCCGCTCTGCCGCCAGGATCCGGCCCGAGGCGCGCTCGTCAACGTGGTCGGCACTGCAAACGTCTTCGAAGCAGCCCGGGCGGCCGGCGGCCACGTCGAGCGCATCGTCTACGCCTCCTCGGCCGCCGTCTTCGGACCGCCGAGCCTGTACCCGCCGGGGCCGATCAGGGACGACGCACCGTGGCGCCCGGCCACGCACTACGGCGTGTTCAAGGTGGCCAACGAGGAAACCGCCCGGGTGTACTGGGACGAGCACCGAATCCCCTCGATGGGCTTCCGGCCGCTCTCGGTGTACGGCCCCGGACGGGATTTCGGTCTCACCGCCGATCCCACGCTGGCCATGAAGGCCGCCGTGGTCGGACGCAAGTTCCAGATCCGCTGGGGCGGCCGGACCGACCTCATCTTCGCCGAGGACGTCGCTCGGGCGCTTCTGGCCGCGGCGCGCTCGCGGCTGGACGGGGCGCGTGTCTACAACCTGCACGGCGCGTCCGCCGCCGTCGCCGACGTGGTCCGCCTCGTCCTCGCCGCCTGGCCCGCGGCCGAGGGGCTCATCTCTCACGTGGAGCAGCCGATTCCCTTCCCCGACGCCCTCGACGACACCCGCTACCAGCACGACCTGGGGCCGGCGCCAGCCACGCCGCTGGAGACGGGCGTCCGGCGCACGCTGGACGAGTTCGCGCGCCTCCACAAGGAGGGCCGGCTAGACACCCGGGAGCTGGCGTGACCGACTACCGCGTGCGGCCGGCGACGGCGGCGGACGCCGACGCCATCCGCCGCATCTACAACCAGGGCATCGAAGACCGGGTGGCCACCCTGGAGACGGAGCTTCGCACGCCCGAGGAGCGGCGCCAGTGGCTGCTCAGCCGGAGCCCACGCCACCGGGTGATCGTGGCCGAGGACGACGGGGGCCAGGTCGCCGCCTGGGGAAGCCTCAACGTCTTCAACCCTCGCGACGCCTACCGGTTCGTCGTCGACTTCTCCGTGTGCGTCGAGCGCGACTGGCGGGGCAATGGCGCGGGCAGCGCGATTCTAGCCCGGCTCGTGGAGCTGGCCCGGGAGCAGGGCTTCCACAAGATGGTGCTCTCGGCCTTTCCGACCAACAAGGGCGGCGTGGCCCTCTACGAGAAGTTCGGCTTTCGAACCGTCGGCATCTACCGCGAGCAGGGTCTCCTCGACGGCCGCTGGGTGGACACCATCGTCATGGAGAAGCTGCTCTAGTCCGCGGCGCGCGTCGGCCTGCCACGATGGGCCTAGCCCAGCTCGCCGGCTTCATGAGAAGCCTCCCCGGACAAGCGGCCAGAGAACCACCCCCAGCGCGCCGGCCACCACGACGAGCACCGGTTCCGGAAGCCTGAACCGCCAGAGGACACCGAGACTGGTCAGCGCGATCAACGCCGTCGGCACGTCATAGATCGCGCGCTGGGCCAGGACGATGACGGCGCCGGTGATGGCGCCCGTCGCCGCCGCGGTGGCGCCCTGGACGAACGCCTTCAGCTGACGGTTGTCACGGTTCCGCTTGAACCAGGGTGCCGGAATGACGGTGAAAAGATAGACGGGGAGAAAGATCCCGATGGCGGCGAGCACGGCGCCGGAGAACGTGGCGACGAGGTAGCCGATGAATGCCACCGTGATGACGACCGGGCCAGGCGTGACCATGGCCACCGCCACGGCGTCGAGGAACTGCTGCTCGGTGAGCCACCCGAACTGCTGGACGACACCCTGGTGGAGGAACGGCACGATCGCCAGGCCACTGCCGAACACGAAGGCGCCGGCCTTGGTGAAGAAGAGCAGGATCTGGAACAGGACGCCCTGGTCGCCGTACCCGACGTTGACGACGGAGGTCTCGATGACCCGGATGACAAGCCCGACCAGGCCGGCGCCGAATCCGGCAGCGAGAGCCCGCCGCCAGCCCGCCCAGGCCCGAACGAGCAACACGAGAAGGCCGGCCAGGATGAAGAACTCGGCCAGTTCGGCTTCGGCCCACACGGTCACCAGCGCCAGGGCCGTGAAGACTCCCCACAGGAGCGGGTCGCGCTTGTTGGTGGAGCGGGCCAGCTTGTAGGCCGCGATGGCGATGATCGCGATGACCGCGGCGCCGATACCGTAGAAGAGCGCCTGCATCCACCAGAGCCCCCCGTAGGACAGGTACACGATCGAGATCGCCACCACCATCAGGAACGACGGCAGGATGAAGGCCAGGCCAACCGCCGTGGCGCCAAGCACGCCGTGCTGGAAGTAACCCAGGGCGATCGCGAGCTGCGCCGCCAGCGGTCCGGGCATGATCTGGGCGAGGGCAAGGCCAAGCTGGTACTCGTCCTCCTCGATCCACCGCCGGTCTTCAACGAGATCACGGTGCATGAACCCGGCCAGGGCGACCGGGCCCCCGAACCCGAGGGTGCCGAGCCTCAGGAAATACCGCACCAGGGGCCAAAAGCCCGCGCCGGCAGGTCGGCGTTCGACCGTGGCGGCCATGTCGAGACCCACGTTGTTTGCCATCTGCTTCTCCCCGGTATGCGTGGGCTGAGGCACGACGCGCTCGGCCGCAGCCACGCTACCCCACACGGGCCAGCTGATCGACGAGTTGCGCCACGCGCGCGTCGATCGCCGTGCGCGCCGCCTCGTACCCGTCGCTGACGGCGGGAACGTCGTCCCATCGGTCGACCGGGACAGTCGGCGTCAATCCACCAAGGTCACAGCCAAACGTGACGATGCGGGTCGCGGACGCCACGTGGTTCGCCGTGACCAGTCGCGGGTGGAGCCCCTGAACGTCGATCCCTTCCGCCAGGAGCGCCTTCACCACGCGAGGGGCGATCTCGGGATCTGGCTCCGTTCCGGCGAACGTGGCGTCCGCGCGCAGCCCACGCTGGGCGGCGAGGCGCCGAAAATGGGTCGCCGCGATCACGCTCTTCGCCGCCCCATGCAGGCACACGAACAGGACCCTTGGGTCAGACACGGCTCACCTCCACGCTTGAACGACAGTACGCGTACAGGGCGTCGTACGCGGGGAACTGCTTCGCCATGTTGTCGTGGTCATCGCGCGCGATCTCCCGGAAGCCGCTGGCCAGCGCGTACAGGCCCGGCGACTCCGGCGTGAGGTCTCGCGCGTCGGTGTCAGCACCACGCACGATCACCGCCAACGCGTGGAGCGCGCGGTCCTCCAGGCCGTACTTCGCCAGGAACGCGTCGAACGAGCACCGATCTCCGTGGTGACCCAGCTCGACGCCCGGCACGTCATAGGGAATGGCGCCCTCCCGGCGGGCGATGTCCATCACCTGATCGGCCGGCACAAAGATGAACACGGCCTCACGGTCGATGAACCGGTTGATCAGCCAAGGGCATGCAATACGATCGACTCGCGCCTTCGCCCGTGTCACCCATTTCATGTGGGTCTCCCGAGGCAACGATGGTTCACACCCGCCGAGCTCCGTTCTGGCGCCGCTGCGGACGAGCGACGAGCCCGCACAACGGCGGCAGCGGCTCGCTCACCGCCGTTCCCCGACCGTGGCGTACAGACCGTCGAAGAGCACCATCCCGTGGGCCAGGACCTCGCGATCATCCTTGAGAGCGGCCAGGAGCCCCCGAATGGCCACATCGAGTCCGCGGGCCTCGTCCCGGGGGAACTTTCCGTCCCGCAGGTCCACCTCGTGGACGATCTCGGCGAGCTGGGCCAAGCGCTCGTCACCCAGCCGGCAACGCTTGAGGAGCGTCTCGAAGGTGCAGTCCTCCCCGTGATGGCTGAACTCGGCCCCCGGCGCGTCGAAGGACACGGCATCGGCCGGAAACTCGTCCGGAGCCGCGAACGCGAACTCGGCGTCCGGATCGATGAAGCGCTTGATCAGCCACGCCGAGGCGATCCGATCGACGTGAGGGCGAGGGCGGGTCACCCAGCGACGGCCGCGCAGCGATTCGAGCGGCGTGGCCGGCGCGGCGGCCTCCGCACCTCGGCCCGGAGGGTGAAGGCGCATCTCGATGGTCTCCTTGATCCGCGCCACCTCTCGGTAGCCGGGCGCGTCGAAGAAGTCGATCTCGCGAACGCGCTGGAGCTCCCGGGCCAGGCGGCCCAGTGATCCTTCCCGGCGGGCCGGGGTCCGGTCACGTCCCGGCTTTCCACTCAGGCCCTTGAGGATCTTCCGGTACCGCTGGCCGAGCTCCTGGTAGTCGCGATTCCGCGCCTCGTGGAAGAGCCGCACGGCCGTCGCCGGTTTCATGTTCTCGATCCGATCCACTCTTAGGAAGGTCGCCTCGCCGCCATCCTTCTGGACCTCCTGCGCCAGCCACTGGAACTGCTCGTAGTGATCCGTGGTGAACGGAAGCAGGTAGACGGAGTTCTTCAGCGCCACCGCCCCCAGGGCCTGGAGCTTCCGCCAGATCCTCACCCGCAGACTCGACGGGTGCGGCGGCACGCTCACGATCAACAGGAGCCAGTCGTTCATGGCTGTATCAGTTGTTTCAGATGATATTACTACTGTTGCGTCTGTCAACCCTCTTGTTGGGGTATCTCGGTCGCGTGGGGACTCGGGGAGCGGAGTCCGGACAGGGCGACGGGCAACCCCGCGATTCTCTAAGGATTTCCGCCGTGGCCAGATTTGACGAGCGGTCGTCTCAGCCTGGTGTAGAGTCTGCAGCCGATCACCTGGTCATCTCTCACCGCCAAAGGGGGCCGCCTATGATCCGACTCGCCGCCGTCGTCGCGCTCCTCGTACTGGCCCTGATAGTCGGGATCCTCGTCGTCCCACCGACCGGTGCTGGTCCCGACAAGATCGTCTTCCCCGACAAGTGGCAGACCTTCACCCTCTACACCACGGTGGACCGCTACGATAACAAGCAGTACCGGGAGCTCTACGCGTCGTTACCGGCGGCGGTCGAGGCCATGAAGGCCGGCAAGCCCCTGCCCTACGGGACGGTCCTCGTCCTCATCCCCTTCAAAGCGCAGGTCGACGCCCAGGGCAACCCGCTCAAGGACGCCAACGGCCGCTTCCTCAAGGGCGACCGCCTCGGCTTCACCGTGATGGAGAAGCGGCAGGGATGGGGAACCGAGTACCCGCCGGAGCTCCGCAACGGCGAGTGGGAATACTCGGCCTTTACCGCTGACGGCAAGTTCAACGACAAGGCCAACTTCAAGGGTTGCTTCGAGTGCCACAAGCCCCACGAGAAGCAGGACTTCGTCATCTCGCTGGCCGCGCTGGCCGGCGGCGCCGGCCATGCCGCGGCGGCCACGGCCGACGTGACCATCGCCGGGTTCGCCTTCGGCCCCGTCAAGATCACCGTGCCCCCGGGCAAAGCCGTGACCTGGGTGAACAACGACGACTCGCCGCACCAGATCACCGTCAAGACCGGGACCGAGATCCGTGGCCCCGTGCTGACCAAGGGCCAGAGTCATGGGCAGGCCTTCAACGCGCCCGGCGTCTACGACTACATTTGCGGCCTGCACCCCGCGATGAAAGGCCAGGTCGAGGTGAAGTAGCGGGTCCGCGCGACTAGGGCAAGAGGACGGCCTTCGCGTAGTCGGCCGGCGGCGCGGTGAGAAGCTGGCGGAAGACGCGCGCGCCCTCCTCGAGCGGGAAGGGCCGGACCCATGGGGCGATTTCTATCCGCCCGTGAGCGAGGAGCCCGATTGCCGTCTCCAGGTCGCGCGCGGTCACCGCGTATGACCCGCTGATCCGGCGCTCGCCCAGCACGACGTCGCGTCCTCCGATCTCCGTCGCGTCGCCGTGGAGGCCGATCCAAACGGTCTCGCCGCCGCGTCGGGCCAGCTCTACCGCCACGCGCCGGGTCGCCGCCGCGCCGACCGCGTCCACTACGACGTCGGCACCGCGACCGCGGGTGAACTCGCGGACCTCGGCCAGCACGTCCTGACGCATCGGATTCAGCACGGGCTCCGCCCCGACCGCGTGAGCCATGCCGAGCCGCGCCTCGTTGGTATCTACCGCGATCAGAGTCAGCGCGCCGCCAGCGCGGGCCACCTGGAGTGCGAAGAGCCCGATGGCGCCGCAGCCGATCACCACGACCACCTCGGGGAACCGCTGCGTCACGAGCGACCACACGTGGACGGCATTCGCCAGCGGCTCCACGAGCGCCCCTTCGAGTGGCCCCACACGCTCGGGCAATGGCAGCAGGATCGAGGCGGGCACCGCGACCCGCTCCGCGAAGGCGCCGGGACGGTTCATCCCGAACACCTGGCGGTCGGGGCAGAGGTGGGTGGCGCCGCTCCGGCAGTCGGCACACCGGCCACAGGGAATGATTGAGGAGGCGACGACCCGGTCGCCCGCTTTCGCCTCCCGCACACCGGCGCCGACCTCGGCGACCTCGCCGCAGAACTCGTGGCCCATGACGAGCGGCGGCGTGCGCCGTGGGCTGCGCGAGGCGACGGCCTCCAGCTCGGAGCCGCAGATGCCGACGGCAGCGACGCGCAGGACGACCTCACCAGGCCCGGGCGTTGGCGCGGGGACCTGACGGATCTCCAGCGTGTCCCAGGTCGGATAGACAAGGGCCTTCATAGGGTCACGTGGCGGGGCGGGGGTCGACGGGTGTCACCACGGACTAGGAGGCGTAGAGGCAGAGGACGCCGTAGGGGTCGTGGGCCTCCTTGCTTACAGTGGACGAAGCCGCCCGGCGGCATCGAAGGCCAGCGGCGCCGGGTCGTTGCAGCGTTCGAGGTCGGGACGGGCGGGAAGCTCGGCCAGGAACGCCTCGGACACTTCGATCTCGCCGAGCCGCAGCGTGTTCTTGATGCGGATCACCCGGGCCCGCTCGGACGGGGTCAGTCCGATGCACGACAGCGCCGTCTCGATCGCCTCTCGATCGGTCTCGTACGTCGGGGGAATCTTGGCGCCGTTGGGGGCGCAGGCGGTGATGCAGTTGATCAGCGTCGCCTTCATGTCGATCTTGTCGACGAGGCGGCGCGTGGTGAAGTCGGCGTTGCCGATGCCGGTGGCGTTGCCGTAGCTCTCCTCGGTCAGGTCCAGGGCCACGATCCAGAGGATCCGCGGATCGGCGGGAAACGGCTCATGGGGGTTGGAGGGCCGGCCGATCACGTTGGTATCCATGCCGGCCCCCGAGATGTTCTTGCCCATCTCCTCGACGACCAGGACGTCGAGAGGAGAGAAGGGCAACCGGGCCATCCACTCCCGGGCGTGCTTGAGCAGCCGCCGCTCACCCTCCTCGAGGTCGGCCGCGGTGAAGGCCTCGATCGCCGCCGTCTCATCGTACCCATTCTCGACGACACCCAACCCGAAGGCGATGCCGGCCCGGGCCAGCACCTCCCGGCCCACCGCGGTGATGACCTTCTCGTAGCCGTGGTTGACGTTCATGCGGTGGTACTGGACGGCGCCGTGGTACTTGCCCAGCCCGATGGTCATCATCTTGAACAGCCCCGACTCGATCGAGCCTTTGAAGTCGGTATGCGGCTTGACCCGGTTGACGAGGCCGATCCAGTCCGCTTCCGCCGCGTGCCGGTCCAGCCATACGGGCAGCCCGAGGGCCTCACCGACCTGGACCACCTCCATCGTGGCCCGGACCGGGCAGCCCATCGTGGCCTCAGTGATCCCGTAATGGGCCAGCACCGAGACCTGTCCCTCCGGCGTGCCGCCGCCGTGACTGCCCATGGCCGGAAAGATGAAGGGCCGCGCCCCCAGGTCCCGCAGGTACTTCACGGCGGCGCCCACGATCACATCGATGTTGGCCACGCCGCGGCTGCCGGCGCCCAGGGCGACGGTGTCGCCGCGCTTGATGGACAGGCTGGCTCGGCCGAGGGCTTCGGCCACGGCACCGGCGATGTCGGCCACCCGGGGACCAGGGAATGCCTGACGGACACGGATCATGCGGGGAAAGCCCATGGGCGCGCCTCCTGGGTGCCCTCCTACTTACCGGGCGCCGGAGCCCAAGTCAAAGGATTTTTGATCGCTGTTTATGGTATATACATGCAACTTCGGCCCATGTCCGACGTCGTCCCCGTGTTCCGACGCCTGGCCCTCGCGAGCCTGCTCCTGGTCGCTGGCGGCTGCGGCCTGCTGCGCCCGGGTCCTACGCCCATCCTTCCGGCCGAGGAGCTCTACGCCGCCGGCGAGAAGGAACTGGACCGCCGCCGGTACGAGGACGCGCGAAAGAACTTCAAGACCATCGTGGAGCGACATCCGAACTCCTCGTACACGCCCCGCGCCCGGTTCCTCATCGGCGAGGCGTACTATCGCGAGGGCGAGTTCGACCGAGCCGTCAAAGAGTTCGAGACCTTCATGTCGTTCTACCCCCGCCACCAGGTCGCCGACCTGGTCCAGTACCGCCTGGCCATGGCCCACTACGACCAGGTGAAGCCGATCGAGCAGGACCAGACGGTTGCCGCCAGGGCACTGGATCAGTTCCGGAAGCTGGTCAAGGAATACCCGGAAAGCCGTTACGCGACCGACAGCCTGGCCAAGATCGACATCTGCCGCGGTCGCCTCGCCCAGAAAGAGGTGTGGGTGGCGACCTACTACTTCAACCAGGGCAACGCCGGGGCAGCCCGCCAGCGGCTGGAACTGGTGCTGCGCGAGTACCCACGCACCCTCGTCATCCCGGAGGCGCTCTGGCTCCTCGCCGACGTGAATCTGCGCGAGGGCAAGCGGGAGGAGGCGCGCGCCCTCCTGCTCCGCCTCGAGCAGGAGTACGCCCACACCGAGTTCGGCCGGCGCGCCGTTCAGCGGCTGCGCGCCCACCGGTAAGGCCCATGCACGACATCGTCGACCTGCGCTCCGACACCCTGACGCTCCCCACGCCCGAGATGCGCGAGGCCATGGTCCGCGCCGAGGTGGGGGACGACGTGTGGCAGGAGGATCCGACCGTCACGAGGCTCGAAGCGCTGGCGGCGGAGCGGATGGCGAAGGAAGCCGGCCTGTTCGTGACGTCGGGGACGCAGGGCAATCTGATCTCGGTGCTGAGCCAGACGCGGCCGGGCCAGGAGGTCGTGGTCGACCTCGACTCTCACATCTTCAACTACGAGGTGGCGGGCACGTCCGTGATCGGCGGCGTGCAGATGCGCGCGGTCAAGACCGAGCGGGGGTTCCTCACCCCGGCCCAGGCGCGAGAGGCCCTGCGGCCGGCCAACATTCACGTCCCTCCGACGGGCCTGGTCTGTATCGAGAACACCCACAACCGCCACGGCGGCACCTGCTGCACGCCCGAAGAGATCGCCGCGGTGGCGGCCGTGGCCCACGGGGCCGGCGTCCCCGTCCACCTCGACGGCGCCCGCCTGTTCAACGCGGCGGTGGCCCTGGCCCGGGACGCGCGGGAGTTCACCCGCCACGTCGATTCGGTGACCTTCTGCCTGAGCAAGGGGCTGGCCGCGCCGGTCGGCTCGGTGATCTGCGGCAGCGCTGATCTCGTCGGCCGCGCCCGCCGGCTCCGCAAGATGCTGGGCGGCGGCATGCGGCAGGCCGGCATCATCGCCGCCGCCGGCATCGTGGCGCTCGAGCGCATGGTGGACCGCCTGGCCGAGGACCACGCTAACGCCCGCGCGCTGGCCGAGGGGCTGGCCAGGCTGCCCGGGTTGGCCGTGGACCTGGCCAGCGTGCAGACCAACATCGTGATCTTCCGCGTGGCGCGCCCGGACGGCCCAGCGTCGCCGACCTCGCCAGCGTCGCCGACATCAATCAACGAGCTGGTCCAAGGCTGTGCGGCCCGGAAGATCAAGATCCACGCGATCGGGCCGGCGGCGATCCGCTGCGTGACCCACAAGGACGTGGACACCGAGGACATCCACCGGACGCTCGACGCGTTCCGGGAGATCACGAGGGGCTGGTAGGGGGGCCGCATGGCCGAACGTCTCCTGGACATCAAGGGCCTGAAGACTTACTTCTTCACCGACGAGGGCGTGGTGCGGGCCGTCGACGGCGTCGACCTCTACATCAACAAGGGTGAGACGCTCGGCGTGGTCGGCGAGTCGGGCTGCGGCAAGTCGGTGACCGCGCTCAGCATCATGCGGCTCATCCCCCAGCCGCCCGGCCGCATCGTGGAGGGCCGCATCACCTACAACGGCCGCAGCCTGCTGGACCTCTCGGCGTCCGAGATGCGGAAGATCCGCGGCAAAGAGATCGCCATGATCTTCCAGGAGCCCATGACCTCGCTCAACCCCGTCTTCACCGTGGGCGAGCAGATCGCCGAGGCCATTCGCCTCCACGAGGGGCTGGGCCGGCGCGACGCCATGGACAAGACGGTGGAGATGCTGCGGGTGGTGCACATTTCCAACCCCGAGCGCCGCGTCAAGGAGTATCCCCACCAGCTCTCCGGCGGCATGCGGCAGCGCGTGATGATCGCCATGGCGCTGTCCTGCAACCCCAAGCTCCTCATCGCCGACGAGCCGACCACGGCGCTCGACGTCACCATCCAGGCCCAAATTCTCGAATTGCTCAACGAGCTCAAGGCCAAGTTCAACATGGCGGTGATGCTCATCACCCACGACATGGGCGTGATCGCCGAGACTGCCCAGCGGGTCGTGGTGATGTACGCGGCCCAGGTGGTGGAGGAAGCGGCGGTGACCGAGCTGTTCAAGGAGCCTCTGCACCCCTACACCCAGGGTCTGCTGCGCTCCATTCCCCGCATCGACCTGGCCGCCACCCAGAAGCGCAAGCTGGAGACCATTCAGGGCGTGGTGCCCACCCTCCGCGGCGACATCAAGCCTGGCTGCCGCTTCGCCCCGCGCTGCCAGTTCGCCAAGCCGCAGTACTACGAAAACACGCCGCCGCTCAAAGAGGTCAGGCCCGGCCACAAGGTGGCCTGCTTCCTCTACTGAGGCTGCCCATGGCTCAGGCGCTCCTCCGCGTCCAGAACCTCAAGAAGTACTTCCCCATCCGCGGCGGCCTGCTCTCGCGGGAAGTGGCGCGCGTGCACGCGGTCGATGATGTCTCGTTCGAGATCATGCCCGGCGAGACGCTGGGCCTGGTCGGCGAGTCGGGCTGCGGCAAATCGACCACCGGACGGACGATCCTCCGCCTCATCGAGCCGACCGCCGGCGCGGTGTGGTTCCAGGACAAGAACGTCACCACGCTCGACAAGCGGTCGCTGCGGGCCCTGCGCAAGGAGATGCAGATCATCTTCCAGGACCCCTACGCCTCGTTGAACCCCCGCATGACGGTGGGCTCGATCATCGGCGAGGCCCTCGTGATCCACAAGCTCGTCCCCGGCCGCAAGCAGCGCGAGGAGCGAGTCGTGCAGCTCCTGGAGACGGTGGGGCTCACCCCCGACCATCTGCGCCGCTATCCCCACGAGTTCTCCGGTGGCCAGCGGCAGCGCATCGGCATCGCCCGGGCCCTGGCGGTGAGCCCCAAGCTCATCGTGGCCGACGAGCCGGTGTCGGCCCTGGACGTTTCGATCCAGGCCCAGATCATCAACCTCCTGGAGGACCTGCAGGCGAAGTTCGGCCTCACCTACCTCTTCATCGCGCACGACCTCTCGGTAGTCGAGCACATCTCCACCCGGGTGGCCGTGATGTACTTGGGCAAGATCGTGGAGATCGCGCCGGCCAAGGAGCTCTATACCAATCCCAAGCACCCCTACACCGAGGCGCTGCTGTCCGCGGTGCCCATCCCCGATCCCACCGTCCGGCGCAAGCGCATCATTCTGGAAGGCGACGTGCCGAGCCCGGTGAACCCGCCGTCGGGCTGCCGCTTCCACACCCGCTGCCCCGTCCGCGTGCCCTCCTGCTCCACGAACGACCAGGTTCTCAAGCAGGTGTCGCCCGGCCACTGGGTGGCCTGTCAGGTCCGCACCGGCGTCGCCACGGCGTAGCCGGTGAAGGTCGGCCCGGGGGCGGCGTGGGGGAGGGGTCGCGGGACCACGCAGCAGGCGTCCGCTCCCCCGTTGTGGCTGGGCTCCATCTGGACGCGCGCGGTCCGTTGTCGGTGGGCGGGAACGGGTCCCGCGACCCCTCCCCCGCGCCACCCCCGACCCGACCTCCCGGCTCCCGCCGCCGCGGCGCCGTACGGTGCTCACGCCCGACCAGCGGTCCGTCGACCCTGAGCTCACGCATCGGAGGCTGAGGTGCCCAAGGTCAGGGTTGGCGACATCGAGCTGTTTTATGTGGAGGCGGGACAGGGGGAGCCGGTCGTCCTGATCATGGGCTTCGGCGGAGACCATCTGGCCTGGGGATTCCAGTTCCAGACGTTCGCCGAACGTTACCGCGTCATCGCCTTCGACAACCGCGGGGCCGGGCAGACCGACAGCCCCGACCATCCGTACACGACGCGGCTGATGGCCGAGGACACGGCCGGTCTGATGGACGCGCTCGGCATCGCGCAGGCCCACGTCGTGGGCGTGTCGATGGGCGGCATGATCGCCCAGGAGCTGGCCCTCAACCACCCGGCGCGCGTCCGCACGCTCCATCTGGGCTGCACGCTGGCACGGCCCGACGCCTACATGAAGGCTCTGATCGCCGCCTGGCGTGAGGTCCGCGTCAACGTCAGCCGGGAGGCGGCGCTGCGGTCCTTCGGCCTCTGGCTCTTTGCTCCCGCCACCTACAGCGAGCGGCCGGAATTCGTGGAGCTGATCTTCCAGAACGCGCTGGCCAATCCCTATCCGCAGACGCTGACCGGGTTCGTTCGCCAGGGCGATGCCATCGCCGGCCACGACACGCTCGACAGGCTCCACGCCCTGCGCTGCCCGACGCTGGTGAGCGTGGCCGAGGAGGACATCCTCGTACCGCCCCGCTTCTCCCGCGAGCTCGCTGGCCGGATCCCGGGCGCCAAGCTCCAGATGGTGCCCGGCGCCGGGCACGTTTACTTCTGGGAGCAGCCGGGTGCGTTCAATGCGCTCTGCCTGGAGTTCCTGGCCCAGCACCGGGCCGGCTGAAGGCGCGCGCCGCTCAGTCCAGCATGACCGTCGCGGCCGGTGAGCGAGCCAGCCGGCGTCGCTCAGTTGAGGTCGATGCGCCAGACGGGGCCCAGGAGGTAGAGCGGCCCCTGGAAGCGGACGAAGGCGGGTGCCGGACCGCCCAAGACCCAGCAGTGCATCGGGGCCGGATCGGCGACGAGCAGCGAGGCCAGGGCGCCCAACTCGGGCTGGAGGCGATAGCGCCGGGCCATTTCCGTCCGCTGGCCGATCGCCACCTCGTCCTCACCGTGCGGAGTGAGGACCATCCGCACGTGACGGGGCTGGGGCGTGAACGCCACGATCTGCACCGTCTCGCCGGCACCGGCGGCAAGGTTCTTGAGCAGCATCGTCAGCATGCCGTTGTAGACATCGGGCGCCAGCTCGAAGCGCCCGCTGACGATCTCCTCGGGGCTGTCCTGGTCGGCGCGATACCGCACGTCGTACCGGCCGCTCGCGCGGTCGATCGAGGCCTCCAGCGTCTCCGGGAACGCCGGGCCCCGCTGGATGATGTGATAGCTCAGCAGCGTGAACACGTCCTTCTGCGAGAAGACGACGGTCTCGTCGTAGAGCGAGCCATCGGCGAAGCGGAAGACCAGCCGGCTCTCCACGCGGTCGCCGCGGGCGACTTGAATGAGCTCCCCATGGGCCAGAATCTGGCCTCCCGGCGAGCGGAGCACGGGAAAGCCGCGGGTCACGCCCTCGGTGAACCGCACCACCACGGGGGCGGAGCCGGCAGCGACGCTCCAGAGGAGGATCAGCAGGCCGACGATCATCGCGACAACGATCACCAGGCTTCGGAGCCGTCCCGGAGGCGTGAGTGACGGCGCGAGCGCGGGCCCGGCGGCCCGGCGTGACCTGCGATGGGTTGCAGCGCTCACGGCTTGCACCTCGAGCGGGAGAGTCGCGCCTCGGCGCGAATCAGTCCCAGAGGTACGCGCGAGGGTTGACGGACTGCCCTTTGACGACGATCTCGTAGTGGAGGTGTGGCCCCGAGGAGCGCCCGGTATTCCCGCTCAGCCCGACGACGTGACCCCGCTCCACCTTCTGCCCGTACTGCACCATGAGCTTGGACAGATGGCCGTAGAGGGTTCGGATCTCTTGCCCGTGGTCGAGGACCACGGTGATTCCGTAGTCGGCGTTCGAGCCGGCGAAGACGACGGTGCCCCCGGCCGGCGCCCGCACTGGCGTGCCCTGGCTGGCGTTGATGTCGAGGCCGCCGTGGAGCTCCTCGACCTTGGTCCACGGCGAGAGCCGCCGGCCGAACTCCGAGTTGACGCCCCCGCGTACCGGCCACCGTGACGGCAGCGCGAGCAGGGCGCGCCGGGCCTTGCCGATCAGCCGATCGAGGGCCTTCAGGCTCTGTCCCTCTTCCTGGATCTGCTCGGTCAGGAGATCGAGTTCGGCGACCGCCGACGAGCGGGCCGGACGCTCCAGCAGGGTCGCGCTGGCGCCTCCGATGCCGGCGTCGCGGCTGCGCGGCGCCAGCTCGGGCCCGAACGCTTCCCAGACCCGCGCGTGCAGCTCGCGCCAACCGGTGACCTCTCGGCGCAGCTCGGTGACGCGGCGGTTGAAGGCTTCGATCGTGGCGCGCTGCTCGTCGTTCTGCTGGAAGAGCGTGGCCGCGGCCCGGACCCGCTGCCGGAGGTACCACCAGTCCCCGACGAGTGTGCCGAGCGCGACCACACCGACCACGAAAACCACCAGCAGGGTCGTCGGCAGGCGACGCGGAAAGCTGATCCGGGCGATCCGGGCACCGTCCCCACGGACGATGAGGAGACTGAAACGCTCGCGGTGGTTCACCAACTTGGTCGGGGTCTTGAGCTGGGCTGTCCGGGACGGCTGGACGGTAGGTCGCATCGCTTCGGCCGCTGCGGCAACGGCGGACTCCCGCGTTGCTGACGACGGAGGAGAGGCCAGCATGCGGGCCTCTTTCGCAAGCGGCGTGCCGAACCTGCTGACAAATACAATCAACCGTTTACGCCCGGGCCGCCTGCCATTCCGACACGAGAATGCGCGCTGAACTGTCACCGCGGGGGCCGTCGCCAGCGCGTCAAAGCGACCTGGCGTGCTGTAACCCCGCGTGAGATCGTCGGTTTGTTTGACACCCCAGAATGGCGCGCAGTATGATCGCCCAAGTCGCGGCGAAAGGGATTTTTATGGATGAGTTCTACCGGATCAAGCGCCTGCCCCCCTACGTGTTCGCCGTCGTCAACGACCTCAAGACCAAAGCCCGTGCTCGGGGCGAGGACATCATTGACCTCGGCATGGGCAACCCTGACATGCCCACGCCAAAGCACATCGTCGCCAAGCTGATCGAGGCGGCCCAGAACCCGAAGAATCACCGCTACTCCGCCTCGCGGGGCATCACGCGGCTGCGGATGGCGATCACCAAGTGGTACCGCGATCGCTACGATGTCGCGCTCGACCCGGAGACGGAGACCATCGTCACCATCGGCGCCAAGGAGGGCTTGGCCCACCTGGCGCTGGCCGTGCTGCAACCCGGCGACGGCGTCCTGGTGCCCAACCCCACGTACCCGATTCACTCGTACTCGGTGGTGATCGCCGACGGGGATCTCCGCTCGGTGCCGCTCACGCCGGACGGCGACTTCTTCGCGCGGCTCGAGGAGACGGCCAGGCTGGCGTGGCCGAAGGCCAAGCTGTTGATCCTCTCCTTCCCCCACAATCCCACGACGATGTGCGTCGATCGGGCGTTCTTCGAGCGGGTGGTGGCGTTCGCCCGCGACCACCACCTCCTGGTCGTGCACGACTTCGCCTACGCCGACTTCGCCTTCGACGGCTATCGGCCGCCGTCGTTCCTGGAGGTGCCGGGGGCCAAGGACGTCGGCGTCGAGCTATTCTCGACGTCGAAGTCCTACAACATGCCGGGCTGGCGGCTCGGGTTCATGTGCGGCAACGCCCGCATGATCCAGGCCCTGGCCCGGATCAAGTCCTACCTGGACTATGGGGCCTTCCAACCCATCCAGATCGCCGGCATCATCGCGTTGGAGGGCGACCAGGCGGTGGTGCACGACATCGTCGAGGTGCACCGCAAGCGGCGCGACGTCCTGGTCGACGGCCTCAACAAGCTCGGCTGGAGCGTGCCCAAGCCCCGCGGCACCATGTTCGTGTGGGCGCCCATTCCCGAGGCTTTCCGCACCATGGGCTCGCTGGAGTTCGCCAAGCTCCTCATCCAGGAAGCCAAGATGGCCGTGTCCCCGGGCATCGGCTTCGGCGAGTACGGCGAGGGCTACGTGCGCTTCGCGCTCGTGGAAAACGAGCAACGCATCCGCCAGGCGCTGCGCGGCCTCAAGCAGCTCGGCCGCTGACGTGAACGAAGTCCGCATCGCCTTGCTCGGCCTCGGGACCGTCGGGGCGGGCGTCGCCAAGCTGCTCGACACCGAACGGGCGGTGCTGGAAGAGCGGGTGGGCTGTCGCCTCACGCTGGCCGCGGTGGCCGACCTCGACGTGACACGGCCTCGGGAAGGGTTGGACCTGGCCCGGCTTCCACTCACCACCGACGTCACCCGCGTGCTGGTCGATCCCCAGACCCAGGTGGTCATCGAGCTCATCGGCGGTCTGGAGCCGGCGCGGTCGTTCATCCTTCGCGCCCTGGCCGCCGGCAAGCACGTGGTGACGGCCAACAAGGCCCTTCTCGCCCACCACGGTGCCGAACTCTACGACGAGGCCCGGCGCCGCGGCGTCACCCTGGCCTTCGAGGCGGCCGTGGCTGGCGGCATCCCGCTGATCCGGTCGATCAAGGAAGGCCTGGTCGCGAACCGCATCCTGTCGATCTTCGGCATCGTCAATGGGACCTCGAACTACATCCTCTCGAAGATGACCGACGAGGGGCTCGACTTCGCCATGGTCCTCAAGGAGGCCCAGGCCCACGGCTACGCCGAGGCCGACCCCACGCTGGACATTGAGGGCATGGACTCCGCCCACAAGCTGCAGATCCTGGTCACCCTCGCCTTTCGCACGTTCGTGGACCTCAAGGACATCCACACCGAGGGCATCACGGGGGTGACGGCGCAAGACATCGCTTACGCCCGTGAGCTGGGCTACCGGGTCAAGCTGTTGGCCATCGCCAAGGCCGTCGACGGCGGGGTCGAGGCGCGGGTGCACCCCACCATGATCCCCGCCAACTCTCCGCTGGCCGCGGTGTCGGGCGTGTTCAACGCCGTAGTCGGTACCGGGCATGCCGTGGGCGACCTCATGTTCTACGGGCGCGGGGCCGGTCAGCTGCCCACCGCGTCCGCGGTCTGGTCGGACATCGTCGAGATCGCCCGTCGCATCGCCCACGGCATCCCCGCCCTGGCCCTGGAGCTACCGCCGTCGGGGCCGGGCGCGTTGCCCTTGCGCGCCATGGACGGGATCCGGTCCTGTTACTACCTGCGCGTGATGGCCCAGGACCGGCCAGGCGTGCTCTCGCGAGTCGCTGGGGTGCTGGGCGAGAACAACATCTCCATCGCGTCCGTGATCCAGAAGGGGCGAGCCACCGCCGAGGCGGTGCCGGTGGTCATGATGTCCCACGAGGCGCGTGAACGGGACATGCGGACGGCCTTGGCCGCCATCGACCGGCTGCGGGTGGTGGCGGGGCCCACGACCATGATCCGCGTCGAGGGCGGCCCGACGTGAAGGCCTGGCGGGGAGTGATCGAGTGGTATCGGGACTTCTTGCCGGTGAGCGACAAGACGCCTGTGGTGACGCTGCACGAGGGCAATACGCCGCTGGTGCCAGCGCCCCGGCTGGCCGAAGCGACCGATCCCCGCCTGCGCATCTACCTCAAGTGCGAGGGATACAACCCCACCGGCTCGTTCAAGGACCGCGGCATGACGATGGCGATCTCGAAAGCGCTCGAATCTGGCGCGCGCGCCGTCATCTGCGCCTCGACAGGCAACACGTCGGCGTCGGCGGCGGCCTTCGCCGCCCGGGCGGGGATCAAGGCGTTCGTCATGGTCCCCAAGGGGGCCATCGCGCTCGGCAAGCTGTCCCAGGCCGCGATTCACGGGGCCAAGGTGTTGATCGTCGACGGCAACTTCGACCAGGCGCTGACCATCGTGCGCCAGATCTCGGAGACCCACCCCGTCACACTGGTGAACTCGGTGAATCCCTTCCGCGTGGAAGGGCAGAAGACGGCCGCCTTCGAGGTCGTGGACCACCTCGGCCGCGCCCCCGACTATCATCTGATTCCCGTCGGCAACGCCGGCAACATCACCGCGTACTGGCGCGGATACCGCGAGTACCATCGGGCGGGGCGGGCCCGGGAGCTGCCGCGCATGGTGGGCTTCCAGGCCGCCGGCGCCGCGCCGATCTACGAGAACCGCGTCATCGACGAGCCGCGCACGGTGGCCACCGCCATCAAGATCGGGAACCCCGCCAGCTGGGGACCCGCGCTGGAGGCCCTCAGGGACTCGCGCGGGTGGGTCGACGTGGTCTCCGACGAAGAAATCCTGCAGGCCTATCGAGTGTTGGCGCGCGAGGAGGGAATCTTCATGGAGCCGGCCTCCGCCGCGACGGTGGCCGGGCTCATCAAGAACGTCAAGGCCGGGCGATTCGAGCCGGGCTCGACCCTGGTGCTGACGCTCACCGGTCACGGCCTCAAGGACCCCGACACCGCGCTGGAGTCCGCCTCGCGGCCCACCACCGTGCCGCCAGATCTCCGGGCGGTCTTGACCCAACTCGGCTTCTGACCCCCCGCCGCACCGTGGGTTGAACCGCCTCAAGGTCGTCGCCGGCCTGCTGATCAGCCTCGCGCTGGTCGGCCTCCTCCTCTGGAATGTGGACCTGGCCGCGCTGGGCCGCCAACTCCGTCGGACCCATTGGGGCTGGACACTGCTCGGCGTCGCCCTCGCCCCGGTGGGTCTCTGGCTGCGGGCCCGACGTTGGAGCTATCTCTTTCCTCCACGCTCGCAGCCGCCCGGCCTGGTGGCCGGCACGATGATCGGCTACATGGTCAACAACGTGCTCCCGCTGCGGGCGGGCGAGGTGGTCCGCGTTTACGTGGTCGCCCGTCGCTGGCGGCGCGGATTTTGGATGACGCTGGCCACGCTCGTCGTGGAGCGCGTGCTCGACAGCCTGGTCATCGTGTTCGTGCTGGCCGTGCTCGTGCTCGTCCTTCCCGTGCCCGCCGTGTTCCGGTGGACGGCGGGGACCATGCTGGCCCTGGACCTGATCGCCGTCGCGCTCCTGGCACTCTTCGCTGCCGTGCCCGACCGCTGCCGGCGTGCGCTCGAGCGCTTCACGCGGCCCTGGCCGGGGTTGGCCCGGCGTCTGACCAGCGTCTTCGAGCGGTTCGTCCTCGGCCTCGACGGCATCCGGACTCCGGCCCATCTGCTGCCGCTTCTCGTCTGGACGGCCATGGTGTGGCTGGCCCCGGCGCTCGCCGCCTGGACGATGCTGCGGGCGGTGGAGCTGCAACTGCCCTTCACGGCCGCGTGGGCCGTCCTGGCCTTCGTGGGACTTGGAATCAGCGTCCCGTCTGCGCCGGGATATGTGGGCGTCTTCCACTACGCGGCGGTGCTGGCCCTCGGCATGTTCGACGTGCCCCGTGAACCGGCGCTGGGGTACGCGATCGTGTTCCACGCCAGCCAATTCATCCCCGTCACCCTGGCCGGCTGGCTGCTCCTGCTCCGCGAGCACCTGAGCCTCGCCGAAGCGACGCAGGCCCGGCCGACACCGGGCACCCTGGACGGCTGAAGGGCGCGGGCGATCCGACGGGAGCGCGCGCCCGCCGTGATACGATGCCTGAGCCATGGCCCTGATCGTCCAGAAGTACGGCGGCACGTCCGTCGCTGACGCCGAGAAGATCAAGAACGTGGCCCGCCGGGTGGCGCACCAGGCCCCGGGCAATCAGATCGTCGTGGTGGTGTCGGCCATGGGCAAGACCACCGACGGGCTCATCGGGTTGGCCTCGCAGATCACGCCGGCGCCCGATCCGCGCGAGCTGGACGTGCTGCTGGCCACCGGGGAGCAGGTGACCATCGCGCTGCTGACCATGGCGCTCCAGGCGCTCGGCTTCAAGGCGCGCTCGCTGACCGGTCCCCAGATCGGCATGCGCACCGACAACGCCCACACCCAGGCGCGCATCACCCGGATCAACGCCGAGCGGGTGCGCCAGGCCCTCGATGCCGGCGAGATCGTCGTGGTGGCCGGGTTTCAAGGGCTCAGCGAGAGCGAGGAGATCACGACGCTGGGCCGGGGCGGCTCCGATCTCACCGCGGTGGCCCTGGCCGCCTCGCTCAAGGCCGACCTGTGCGAGATCTACACCGACGTGGAGGGCGTGTACACCGCCGATCCCAACATCGTACCCGACGCCCGCAAGCTCGCGCGCATCACCTACGACGAGATGCTGGAGATGGCCAGCCTGGGGACCAAGGTCCTCCAGAGCCGTTCCGTGGAGTTCGCCAAGAAGTACGGCGTGCCGGTCCACGTGCGCTCGACCTTCAAGCCCGATCCCGGCACGCTGGTCACGAAAGAGGAGCACGGCATGGAAGACGTGGTCGTCACCGGCGTCACCCACGATCGGAGCCAGGCCAAGATCTCGATCCTGCGCGTCCCCGATCGCCCGGGCATCGCCGCCCGGGTCTTCGGCGCCATCGCCCAGACCAACATCGTGGTGGACATGATCGTGCAGAACATCAGCCGGGACGGCTACACCGACATGTCGTTCACGGTGCCGCGGGACGACTACCGGCGGGCGGTGGCAGCACTGGAGGATGTCGCCCGGACGGTGGGGGCCCAGGGCGTCGTCCACAACGAACGGGTGGCCAAGGTCTCCATCGTGGGCGTCGGCATGCGGAGCCACTCCGGCGTGGCCGCCCGGATGTTCGCAGCGCTGGCTAAGGAAGGGATCAACATCCAGATGATCTCGACGTCGGAGATCGCCGTCTCCTCCGTCATCGACGATAAATACGCCGAGTTGGCGGTGCGCGCGCTGCACGACGCGTTCGAGCTGGGCCGCGCCCGCGAGACCGCCGTCTAGCCGGAGTCCTGTCATGGTGAAGGGTAAGGCCGCCGTCTTCTTCGGTCCCGGCAAGCCGTTCGAGATCCGCGAGCTCACGCTGTCCGAGGTCGAGCCCGAGGCCGTGCTGGTCCACGTGTCGCTGGCCAACGTCTGCGGTTCGGACCTCCATTTCTGGCGCGGGGACGCGCCGCTCAAGCTGCCCACCGACGGCTGGATCTTCGGCCACGAGATGACGGGGCGGGTGGCCCGGCTGGGGGCCCGGGTGAAGAGCGACTCGCTGGGCCAGCCACTCAAGGAAGGCGACCGCGTCGCCTACGCCTACTTCTATCCGTGCGGCCGCTGCCCCGCCTGTCTGGGCCAGGAGCCGGCGGCGTGCCTCTTCAAGGTCGGTCGTCCGCTCGGCCCGTCGGAGTTCCCCCACTTCCACGGCGCCTTCGCCGAGTATTACTACCTCAAGCCCGGAGGGGCCATCTTCCGCGTGCCCGACGCGCTCTCCGACGAGCTGGTGGCGCCCGTCAACTGCGCGCTCAGCCAGGTGATCTTCGGCCTGCACAAGGCTGGCCTCCGCTTCGGCGGCACGCTCGTCATCCAGGGCGCCGGCGGGCTCGGGGTCCAGGCCGCGGCGGTGGCCAAGGACATGGGCGCCTCCGTGGTGATCGTGATGGATAGGATCAAGGGCCGCTTGGAGCTGGCCCAGGCCTTCGGGGCCGATCACGCGATCAACATCGGCGAGGTCGCCGAGCGCAAGGACCGCGTGAACCTGGTGCGCAAGCTGACCGGTGGGGCCGGCGCCGACGTCGTATGCGACTTCGTCGGCTTCCCGGAGGTGATTCCCGAGGGCATCGAGATGCTGCGTCAGGGCGGCAGCTATCTGGAGATCGGCACCATCAGCCGCGGGGCCAAGGTGGAGCTGGAGCCGGCGGCGCTGGTGTGGGGCGCCAAGCGCATCGTGGGCGTCATCATGTACGACCCGTGGGTGATCCCCCGGGCCCTCGATTTCCTGGTTCGCAACCGAGCCCGCTGGCCGTTCGAGCGGCTGATCTCGCATACGTTCCCGCTCGAGAAGATCAACGAAGCCTTCGCTCAGTCCGAGTGGCACGCGAGGGAGACCACCAACATCACGCGCGCGGCGCTGGCCCCATGAGCAGGCGGCGGCCGTCCCTGCTCGTCATCGGGCTCGTGCTGATCACGGCAGCAGCCTGCGGGCCGCATGGCTTCGACCGTCCGACGCTCACGAAGGGCATCGGCGCTCAGCTCCCGCCGGCCGACGAGGACATCGCCCGGGCGCTGGAGGCTCGGCCGGCGGCCCGGCCGCCCATGAGAATCGCGCTCTATCTCCACCCGGAGCCACTCACGGTGGGGGGAAGCCGATCGTGGAGTTGGAAGGCGCGCGACAAGGACGCACTCCTGGCCGCGGCGGAGCGTCTGCGCGGCGACCGGCTCGTCGGCGACATGTTCGTGCTCTCGGATCTCGTCGTCCGCGACCGCGGTCTCAAGGGCCTGCGCATCGCCGCCGCTCAGCACGGCGCCGACGCGCTGCTCCTGGTGGCCGGCGGCGCCGACGTCGACGCCTACAACAACCCGCTGAGCCTGCTCTACCTCACTGTGATCGGGTACTGGCTGGCGCCCGGGACCCACCGGGACGCGCTGTTCCTGGCTCGAGGCGCCATGTGGGACGTCCGCAGCGGTCACCTCTATCTGACCATCGAGACCGAAGCCGAAGCCCGGACGCTCCGACCCGGGGCGTTCTCCACCGGTGAGGCGGCCATCGATCAGGCCAAGCAGCGGGCCCTGAACGATTTCCGCGACGATCTGGTGCGCCGTCTCGGTCGGCTGACGTCCTCCTAAGTCCGAGCCGCCACCGCCCTTGTGCTTTGTTGGGTGTTGTGGCATCGTCGCCGCCACCCGACACCACGATCCCCGCCAGCGGTAGCCGTGACGAACGACACATCAGTCGTGCGCGAGAGACGACAAGGAGGCCAGCGTGACGGAGCGTGACATCACGGTTCGGGGAACGCCGGTTCGGCTCCTGAGCGGAGGCAGCGGGCCACCGCTGCTCTACCTGCATGGGGCGGGCGGCGCCGGACGATGGCTCGCGTTCCAGGAGCGTTTGGCCGAGCGATTCAGCGTGTACCTGCCCAGCCACCCGGGCCACGGCGGCTCGCCGGCTGCCGAGTGGATCGAGCACATCTCCGACCTGGCCTTCCACTACCTCGACTTCCTGGACGAGCAGCGTCTCCCGCGGGTGCATCTGGTCGGTGCCTCGTTCGGAGGCTGGATCGCCGCTGAGATGGCGACGATGGCCTCGCACCGTCTGCACTCGCTCACCCTGATCGATCCCGTCGGCATCAAGGTCGAAGGCTGGATCTATCCGTTCCTCTTCGCCATGGAGCTGCCCGAGCTGGTCAGCACCGTGTTCCACAACCCGGTGGCGGCGCTGGCCCTGGCTCCGCGCGACATGACGAGCGTCGACGGGCTGGCCGAGCTCTACCGCGAGCGCGCCGCCCTGGCCCGGGTCAGCTGGAACCCGTACCTCTACGACCCGTTGTTACGTCGGCGCCTGGGGCGCATCACCGCGCCCACGCTGCTCTGCTGGGGGCAGCACGACCGCGTGGCGCCCCACGTCTGCGCCGAGGCGTGGGCCAAGGAGATTCCCGGCGCCGTGCTCCGGATCTTCGCCGACTCCGGCCACGTGCCGCACCTGGAGGAGCCGGAGGCCGTGGCGGCGGCGATCGCCGAGTTCGCGCAGGCCCCGGAAGCGCGATCGTGAAGTTCTACTTCTTCCACCTGATGCCGTATCGCATGGAGCACGACGAGCCGTCGTCGTGGGTGACGCTCTCCAACCGCCACTACGACCCTGAAGTCGGCCGCACGCTCTACAACCAGTACCTCGATCAGTTCGAGCACGCCGAGCGCTTGGGTTGGGATGGCCTCTGCGTGAACGAGCACCACCAGAACTGCTACGGCACGATGCCGAGTCCGAACATCATGGCGGCCGCACTGGCCCGCCGCACTAGCCGGGCCCGGCTGGCCATCCTCGGCAACGGGCTCCCTCTCCGCGAGAACCCCCTGCGCATCGCCGAGGAGATCGCCATGCTCGACGTCGTCTCCGGGGGCCGCATCATCTCCGGCTTCGTGCGAGGCATCGGCCCTGAGTACTACTCGACCGCCGTCAACCCCACGCACTCCCGCGACCGGTTCCTGGAAGCCGCCGAGCTGATCGTGCGGTCCTGGACGGAGCCGGGACCCTTTGCCTTCGACGGGCACTTCTACCGCTATCCCTACGTGAATCCCTGGCCGCGGCCGCTCCAGAAGCCCCATCCACCGATCTGGTGCCCCTCGCAGGGAAGTACCGAGACCGTGGAGTGGGCGGCCCGACGACGGTATCCCTACCTCATGGTCTTCACGCCCCTCAAACGTATCGCTCAGATCTACGGTGAGTACCGCGAGGCGTGCGAGCGCTTTGGCTACAAGGCCAGCCGCTACCAGCTCACCGTCAACCTGCCCATCGTGGTGGCCGAGAACGACGACAAGGCGCGGAGGATCGCCCGGGAGAATGCGCTGTGGGTGTACCACGTGGGGTTACGTGCCACGATTCCGTTCTGGCAGCCCCCGGGCTATCTCACCGAAGGGTCCTTTCGGCGAGCGATGACGAACCGTCCCAAGCTACCCACCGAGCTGTCATTCGAGGACCTGGAGGAGGGCGGCTACATCATCTGCGGCAGCCCGGCCACGGTGCGAGACCGGCTGCGGGTCTTTTCCGACGAGCTGCAGGCTGGCATCGTGTGCTCCGGCCTTCCCGCCCCCAGCCACGAGGCGACGCTGGACATGATGGAGATGTTCGCCCGCGAGGTCATGCCCCATTTCCGCGAGGACGCGGGGGTCGACGAAACCGCGGGCGTCGGCCGCTAACGCGCGCGAAAGCCCGCGCGCCGGCTCGAGCGTCGGGGTACGGCGACAC
>JBOHPP010000086.1:0-8936 GCA_050731755.1 Candidatus Rokuibacteriota bacterium
CCTTGAGACTGGTGAGGGACATGATCGTCTTCGCCGCCGAGCGGATGGCGCGCTACAACCCCATCAACATCAGCGGCTACCACATTTCGGAGGCCGGGGCGACGTCCGTGCAGGAAGTGGCCTTCACGATGGCCAACGCCATCGCTTATGTGGAAGAGGTCACGCGGGCCGGCGTTCCGGTGGACGCCTTCGCGCCGCGCCTGGCCTTCTACTTCATCGCCCAGGCCGACCTCTTCGAGGAGGTGGCCAAGTTCCGGGCGGCCCGGCGCATCTGGGCCCAGGTGATGAAGGAGCGCTTCGGGGCGACACGGCCGGAGTCCATGCGGCTCAGGTTTCACTGCCAGACGGCCGCCGCCACGCTGACCAAGGCCCAGCCGGTGAACAACATCGTCCGCACCGCGTTCCAGGCGCTGGCCGCCGTGCTCGGCGGCGCCCAGTCGCTGCACACCAACGGCTTCGACGAAGCCTACGCCATTCCCTCGGAGCAGGCCATGAAAGTCGCGCTCCGCAGCCAGCAGATCCTCGCCGAGGAGACGGGCGTTCCCGGCGTGGTGGACCCGCTGGGCGGTTCGTACTACGTGGAGGCCCTCACCAACGAATTCCAGCGGGCCGTGATGGAGATCCTGGGCAAGATCGACGCCATGGGCGGGACGGTGCAGGCCGTCGAGGACGGCTGGTTCCAGCGCGAGATCGCCGAGTCGGCCTACGCCGCGGCCCGGCGCCGAGGCTCCGGTGAGCAGACCGTCATCGGCGTGAACAAGCACGTGGAGCCGTCTGAGCCGGCCACATTCGAGATCCACCGCATCGCCGCCGACGTCGAGGCGCGCCAGGTCGCGAACCTGCGCGCGGTGCGGGCCCGCCGGGACGGAGCGCGGGTGGCGGCGCTACTCGACCGCCTGGACGTCGAGGCCCGCGACCCGGCGATCAACCTTCTGCCGGTGACGATCGAGCTGGTGCGGGCCCGCGCCACCCTTGGGGAGATCGTGGCCAGGCTACGCAACATCTGGGGGTCATACGTGGAGCGGCCCGTGATTTAGAGTCGGTCCGAGAGCGCATCCGCTCCTGCGGGTTTCCCGCAGGCCCCCTGCTATTCTGGGAACATCGTGGCGCAGCTCGACAGCGTGCAGGCCCTGCAGGAGCGGCTGGCCTACGAGCAGAAGCTCGTGGCCCTCGTCGACCGCATCCACGCCGCCAAGAGCCTCGACACCATCTTCCTGGAGCTGACGTCCGACATCCTCGGGCTCATCGACGCCGACCGCATGACGCTCTACGCCGTCGAGGGGGACAAGAAGGAGCTGTACTCCCGGCACCTGGCCCCCGGCGAGATGGGCGAGGTGCGGGAGATCCGCCTGCCGATCAGCGAGCGCAGCATCACCGGCTACGTGGCGACGGCCAAGCGCATGGTCAACATCGCCGATGCCTACGATCGGGCCGAGCTCACGCGGGTCTCTTCCTCGCTCGTCTTCGACTCCACGTGGGACCAGAAAACCGGCTTCCGGACCAAGCAGGTCCTGACCATGCCCATCGTGCACGACACCCGCGTGGTGGGCGTCATCCAGCTCCTCAACAAAAAGCGGGGGCCGCGCTTCACCAAAGACGACGAGACCAGCGTTTCCCGCATCGCCAAGACGCTGGGCATCGCCTTCAACAACATCCAGCAGGCCCAGAAGCGCGGCGGGAAGTTCGACTACCTGCTGGCCCAGCAGGTGATCACCCAGGACGAGCTCAACCAGGCCGTGGCCGAGGCCCGCCGGCGGCAGAGCGACGTGGAGTCGATCCTCCTCGAGCGCTACAAGGTACCCAAAGGCGAGCTGGGCACGGCGCTCAGCCAGTTCTATCGCGTGCCCTTTATCGAGTTCGACGACAAGATCATCCCGCCCCCCGAGCTCATGCGGGAGCTGAAGCTCGAGTACCTCAAGAAGGCGCTCTGGTTGCCGCTCCGGCGCGACGACCGCGGGCTGACGGTCCTGGTCGACAACCCCCAGGACATCCAGAAGATCGACGCCATTCAGAGCCTGCTGCCGCGCCAGAAGATCAACCTGGCGGTGGGGCTGCGCAAGGACATCTTGCAGTACCTGGGCGGCGTCGGCGGCGAGACCGCCAAGGGCTCCCTGGGCGACATCCTCACCGACCTCAAGGTCGAGGAGCAGGGGGAGCGAGATGAAGCCGCCGGCCTCGAGGTCGACGAGAACGACAGCGCCATCATCCGCCTGGCCAACCAGGTCATCGTGGACGCCTACCGGGCGCGGGCCTCCGACATCCACATCGAACCGTACGGATCCCAGCGCGACACCGTGATCCGCATCCGGGTGGACGGCTCCTGCACGGAGTATCAGCGAATCCCCGGGACCTATCGGCGGGCGATCGTGGCTCGCCTCAAGATCATGGCCCAGCTCGACATCGCCGAGCGGCGCAAGCCCCAGGACGGCAAGATCAAGTTCAAGCTTCCCGACAACCGAGAGATCGAGCTGCGCGTGGCCACCGTGCCCACGGCGTCGGGCAACGAGGACGTGGTGATGCGCCTCCTGGCCTCCAACGAGCCCATCCCCGTCGACAAGCTGGGCATGACCGAGCGCAACCTGCGCGAGCTCAAGCAGATCGCCGCGAAGCCCTACGGGCTCATCCTCTGTGTGGGTCCCACCGGCTCGGGCAAGACCACCACGCTGCACTCCATCCTCGGCTACATCAACAAGCCGGAGCGCAAGATCTGGACGGCCGAGGATCCCGTGGAGATCACGCAGTACGGGCTCCGCCAGGTGCAGGTGAATCCCAAGATCGGCTTCACCTTCGCCAACGCCATGCGCTCTTTCCTGCGCGCCGACCCCGACGTCATCATGGTCGGTGAGATGCGCGACCAGGAGACGGCCGAGACCGGCATCGAGGCGTCGCTGACCGGCCACCTGGTGTTCAGCACGCTGCACACCAACAGCGCCGTGGAGACCATCGTCCGCCTGCTCGACATGGGCCTCGACCCCTTCAACTTCGCTGACGCGCTGCTCGGCGTGCTGGCCCAGCGTCTCGTCAAGCGGATCTGCGAGAGCTGCAAGGAGAAGTACCGCCCGGACCGGGCGGAGTACGAGGCGCTGGTCCAGGGCTACGGCAAGGAGGAGTTCGAGGCCCTGGGCCACCGGAACGACGACCGCTTTACCCTCTACCGGGCCCGCGGCTGCGCACAATGCAACAACTCGGGTTACCGGGGCCGGGCCGCCATCCACGAACTGCTGGTCGCCACCGACGAGATCAAGCGCCTCGTCCAGACCAAGGCCCGCGTGGCCGAGATCTTCACCCAGGCCAAGGCCGAGGGGATGAGCACGCTGGTCCAGGACGGCATCCTCAAGTCCCTCAGCGGGCTCACCGACTTCCGCCAGGTCAAAGCGGTCGCGATCAAGTAGCCGGCCTCGGGCGGGGGCGGGGATGCCCAATGTTCGACCACGCAGTTGGCGGCCATCAGGCCGGCCGCGGCTGGGCTCCACCTCACGGTAGGCGGCCCGTCGGCAGGCGGCGGGAACGGGTCTCACTAGGGCATACCCCGCCCCCGCCCGAGGCCGGCTACTTGCCGCTTCTGTCATGCATCGGGTTACCAGCGCCACCGCAGCCTCCCGCCCGCTCAGCGGGCGCCGTCACGTAGCTTGACGTGGCGGAAGGCGAACCAGAGCAGTAGGTCGTAGACGATCTTCAGACCGCCTCCCAGAAGGAAGGGCAAACCGAGCGCCACGGCGTGCATGGCCCATCCCGTCAAGGCCGGCGTCACCGACTGGGCCACGGTCCGCGCCAGATTCGTCGTGCTGGCGGCTGCTTCGCGCTCGCGGTCCTCGACCACCGCCATGACGAAGGCTTGGCGCGTCGGCACGTCCATCTGGGAGAAGAGCTGACGGGTGAGTAGCAGGACCACCGCCACCGCCGCCGTCGGCGCGAAGGCGATCGCGATGAGGACGACGTTGGAGACGAGATGGGACACGACCATGGTGGGCAGGAGCCCGAACCGGCCCGCCAGCGGCGCGGCGAGCAGCAGCGACGCCGCGGTGAGGAGCTGGGCCGCGAAGAACGTGAGCCCGAGGTCGGCCAGGTCCAGCCCGAACCGCGTGTGCAGGAAATAGGCGACCAGTGACTGCAGCACGAAACCGCCGGCGAACGAGTCGAGCGCGAAGAGCATGGCCATGCGCCGGATGAGCGGCGCGGACGCGAGCGGCTCACGGCGGTGCCGGGGCTCGCGGAGGGCGAAGGCGGGCAGGCCCCAGTAGGCGAGCGCTTGCGCGGCGGCGCCGGCCAGGAAGACGAGGAAGAGCCAGTCGTACCCTCCGGCGATCCCGACGGCAACCGCGCCCAGCGCGGCGGCGCCATAGCCGAGCAGGTTGTAGACGCTGAGCAGCGTCGTTCGGCGGGGACCGCTCATCGCTCGCGCGATCACGACCTGCTCGATGGTCAGAAACGGGCCGGTCTCGCCGCTGCCCACGGCGACATTGCCGATCATCGCGGCGGCGATCACGAGCCAGGGATGGCGCGTCGTGAGCAGCAGGGCGGCGGCCAGGGCCGTCAGCGCGGCGAGGCCGAGCAGCGCCGGTCGCGGCCCATAGCGCTCGGCCGGGCGACGTACCGCCCACGTGAGGGCCGCGCTGGCCATGAGGGTGAGGGTGACCGCGGCACCCACACCAACGGCGCCCATGCCCAACTCGACCAGATAGACGGGGAGCACGACGCCGAGGAACCCATAGCAGAAGGTCCTGACGGTCTTGGCGGCGAACACCGGCGCCACGCCGTGCATGATCGTTGCACGCCTATACAGGAGCGTTTCGTCGCCCGCAACTCGGACTTGACAGATAGCTCGTCATGTGATGAGTATATGGACCCCAGTGGGGGACCAGGAGGTGAAGATGAACCGGCTGGAGCAAGTCCTGAACGACGACGTGAGCCGCCTCCTCGATCGCCTGGCGGCCTCGGTGCCCGGCGGATGCCTGGCCACCCAGGATCCGGGGCTCAGGCGCCGGCTCGAGGAAACGGAATCCCAGATGGGGGCGGCCCGAGCCGCCATGCTGGAAGGGTACGGCCGCTGGCGCCGGGCACTGGAGGACGCCGAGAACTTATGGGCGCTCGCGGCCTGGAAGGCGTCGGGCGAAGAGGCGACGGAGCAGTCCCCCTCGATTGCCGCCTGACCGGTGCTGATCGGCGGCATAGGCGAGCCGGATCGCTTCGAAGCGCTGCCAGTAGTCCGGCAGCTCTCGGGCCAGTGCCACCTGGCCCGCCACCAGCCGCGCCACGGGGTCGGCGCCAGTGCGGCCGGCGGCCTCGCGGACCCTGCGCTGCTGCTCGAGCGTGAGCGCGGGCTGGAGATCGGCCTGAAGCCGCTCCAGGAAGGCCCGCACGCCGCCCGTGAACTCCTGCCGGTCGCGGGCGCTGTCGGCCAAGGGCGCAGGCAGACCTTGCCGGCGGCGCCTGGCAACCATCACCTCGAGACTCACGTGATCGACGGCGTCCTCGATCCGCTCGCGCACCTCGCCTTCGATGAGCGCCAGGAGGTCGCGCGGCTGGCCAGGGCGGGTGCGGAATGGCACGGCGCTCGACTCACTCCAGCATCAGGCGGATCCCCGTCGCCAGTCGCTGGGGCGTGAGGCCGAACGTCGCGTAGAAGGGCGCCGGGTCGCCGACGTTGTCCTCCTCGAGCATCAGTAGCTGGTCCGGGGTGACCGGGAAGCCTGGCAGCGGATGGAGCACCAGCGCCGCCGGCCGCATGAACCCTAGCGGAATGTGGAGCTTGCGCACGCGCCGGCGCCCGAGGGCGGCTCCGATCAGGTCCAAAAGCTCGATCATCGTCACCGCGTCCGGCCCGGCGATCTCGTAGGTGTGCTTCTCGGTGGCCGGCAGCGCCAGGGCCCGCGCAAAGCCCCCGGCGACGTGATCGACGGGCACCGGCTGCAGGTGCTGCCGGCCGCTGCCGATGACGGGCACCACCCGGTAGCGCGCGACCATGTTGGCTAGCATCGTAATGAACTGATCGCCGCGCCCGTAGATGATGGAGGGCCGGAAGATGGTCCAGCCGAGGCCACTGGCCCGCACGGCCTCCTCGGCCGCCCACTTCGTCCGGTGATACCGCGCGCGCGCGTCCGGACGCGTGCCCAGCGCGCTCATGTGCAGGTAGCGGCGCACGCCGGCCCGGGCGGCCGCCTCCACCACGTTCGTCGTGCCTTCGGTATGGACCCGCTCGAAGGTCGTGCCGGCGGCCAGGTGCTCGCGGATGATGCCAACGAGGTGGATGACAGCCTGGCAGCCGCTCATGTCCTCTTCCAGCCCGCGCCGGACGAGGATGTCGCCTTCCACCCGCTCGATCGCGCCGAGCCCGCGAAGGTCCCGCTCGGAGCCGCGCCGGACCAGGCAGCGCACG
The DNA here is from genome assembly GCA_050731755.1 of Candidatus Rokuibacteriota bacterium. Classification (GTDB taxonomy): domain Bacteria; phylum Methylomirabilota; class Methylomirabilia; order Rokubacteriales; family CSP1-6; genus JBOHPP01. The sequence goes on from JBOHPP010000086.1 coordinate 6,377, forward strand.
ATGTAGCCGTCGGCGCGAAGAGCGTGTACCACCGCCCGTCCCACGAACCCCGTCGCTCCGGTCACGAACACCCGGTGCATCAGCGCCCTTACCCTAGCACAAGGATATCAATGCTAAGATCGCTGAGTGACTCCGGCTCCGTCCGCCCGGCCCCTGCTCTTCGTCCTCGTCCTCCTCTTCAGCCTGGCGGTTCCGGTCTTCGCCGCCGACGAGCCGGATCTCACCGGCGTGGACGAAGCGGCGCGCGATGCGGTGGGCTCCGGTGAAGTGCCCGGCGTCGTCGTGCTGATCGGTCGCGACGACGAGACGCTGCTGCACCGAGCGTGGGGATGGCGCACGCTCATCCCCGAGCCCCGCCCGATGACCACCGACACGATCTTCGACATTGCCTCGCTGACCAAGCCACTCGGCACGACGGTCGCCGTCATGGCGCTGGTGGAGCAGGGCGCCATCCGGCTCGACGACCCCCTCGGCCGCTATCTGCCCGAGTTCCGGGGCCGCGCCTTCCACCAGGTCACCATCGAGCGAATGCTCACGCACTCGGCGGGGTTCCCGGCGATCCCCCTCAACGAGACGCTGGCCGGAGGCTTCCCGGCGGCCTCCCGCGCGCTGGCGCGGCGGGGGCTCGAGTACCCACCGGGCACCGCCTTTCAGTACAGCGACACCGGGTTCATCCTCCTCGGCGAGGTCGTGCGCCGCGTCAGCGGCGACCCCCTCGACCGCTACCTCGAGCGCAACCTCTTCCAGCCCCTCGGCCTGAGCGACACCACGTTCCGCCCGGGCGCCGCCATGCGCCGGCGCATCGCGCCCACCGACTTCCAGAACGGCGCGTTGCTGCATGGGCAGGTGCACGACCCCCGGGCCCGGATGCTGGGTGGGGTGGCCGGGCACGCAGGGATGTTCTCGACGGCCGCCGACCTCGCTCGCATCTGCCGGATGCTGCTCAACGGCGGCGAGCTCGACGGGCGCCGTATTCTCAAGACGGCCGCCGTCAGCCGGATGTGGGCCCGGGCGCCCGAGCACGACGGCGCACGCTCGCTGGGCTGGGACATCACCTCGCCCTACGCCAGCTCGATGGCGCCCTTCTTCCCGCCCGATTCCGTGGGCCATACCGGTTTCACCGGCACCTCCGTGTGGATCGACCCGGCCAGTCGGACGTACATGATCCTGCTCACCAACCGGGTCCATCCCAGCGGCGGCGGTGCCGCGCGCATCCGTGAGTTGCGGGGCCGCGTGGCGGCGGCCACGGGGGCCGCGCTCTTTCACACCCTGGGCAGCACTGTCGAAGCGGCGCCCGCCGCCGACGGAGCCGCGTCCCGACCGTTCGGTGGGGCCGTCATGACGGTGTCCGCCCCCGCCGGCACCGTTCGTACCGGGCTCGACGTCATGGCCCAGCAGCTCTTTGCCCCGTTCCGCGGGCAGGCCGTGGGGCTCGTGACCAACCAGACCGGGATCGACGCCCACGGCCGGCGGGGCGCCGACCTGCTGGCTTCGGCGCCCGGGGTGCGCTTGCAGGCCATCTTCTCGCCCGAGCACGGCATCGCGGGCGACGCCATCACCGACGTGCCCCACGGGCGCGACACCGCCACCGGGGCGCCCATCTGGTCCCTCTACGGCGCCACGCGACGCCCCACGTCCGAGATGCTCCGCGGCGTGAGCGTGCTGGTCTTCGACATCCAGGACGTCGGCGTGCGCTACTACACGTACTTGACCACGCTGATCTACGTGCTGGAGGAAGCCGGTAAGCGCGGCATTCCCGTCGTGGTGCTCGACCGACCGAATCCCATCACCGGCCGCATCGTAGAGGGGCCGGTGATGGACCCTGACCTCAAGTCCTTCACGGCGCCCCATCCGATTCCCGTCCGCACCGGGCTCACTCTCGGAGAGTTCGCGCGACTGGTCGTCGCCGAACGCCGGTTGCCCGTCACCCTGACGGTCGTGCCCGTCGCGGGCTGGGAGCGGTCACGGTGGTACGACGAGACGGGTCTGCCCTGGGTGAACCCCTCGCCCAACATCCGGTCGGTGACGCAGGCGCTGCTCTACTCCGGGGTCGGGCTGCTGGAGAGCACGAACCTTTCGGTCGGACGCGGCACGGACACGCCTTTCGAGGTGGTGGGGGCGCCCTGGATCGAACCCCAGATGCTGGCTGACGCCATGAACGCCCGGCAGCTGGCCGGCGTGCGCTTCGAGCCGGTCATGTTCATGCCCGCCCTGGACAAGTACGCCTTCACCACGTGCTGGGGCGTTCGGCTCGTGGTGACGGACCGCGTGGCGATCCGGCCTGTTGCCGCGGCCCTCGCGCTGGCCGCCGCCTTACGGGCTCAGCATCGTGAGCAATTCAGGCCGGAGAACATCCAGAGCCTTCTCGTTCATCGGCCGACCATGTGGGCCTTCCTCAGGGGGGAACCGCTCGAGCGCCTGCTCAACTGGGCCGAGATGGAGCGGGCGACGTTCCTCAGCCGGCGCGCGTCGTACCTCATCTATCCATAAAGTTGGAGGGGGCAGCGGCCGCCCCCTCCAAACCTCCCCGTTCGCGCGCGGGCGACCACCGTCCCCCTCC
>JBOHPP010000087.1:0-21512 GCA_050731755.1 Candidatus Rokuibacteriota bacterium
GGCCCCCCCCGCTCCACCCCGGGCGCCTTCGGCCCGGGGTTCTTTCTTCGTAGCGAGGGACGAATGGCAATCCCCAAGGTCATGGGCATCGAGACCGAGTACGGCATCACGGTCAAGAACCAGCCCGACTTCAACCCGATTCTGAGCTCGCTGCTCCTCATCAATTCCTACGAGACCTACCGGTCCTCCCGGATCCGTTGGGACTACGAGGCGGAGAGCCCGCTCCGGGACGCCCGCGGCTTCGAGTACATGGAGGAGAAGGACGTCCCCTCCAAGGAGGAGTCGCGCCTCATCAACCTCATCCTCTCCAATGGGGCGCGGTTCTACGTCGACCACGCGCATCCCGAGTACTCCAGCCCGGAGACGACGAACCCCCGCGACCTCGTGATCTGGGACCGCGCCGGCGAGCGGATCCTGAACCTGGCCCGCCAGCGGGCCGAGGCCGTCTCGCCGCCCGAGCAGCGCATCCTCATCTACAAGAACAACACCGACTACAAGGGCAACTCCTACGGCACCCACGAGAACTACCTCATGGACCGCCGGGTGCCCTTCGCCCGGATCGTGCAGCACATGATGCCGTTCTTCGTCACGCGCCAGATCTTCACCGGCGCCGGCAAGGTGGGCTCCGAGAACAACGCCGACTCCTGCGACTACCAGATCTCCCAGCGCGCCGATTTCCTGGAGACCGAGGTCGGGCTGGAGACCATGCACTCGCGCCCGATCATCAACACCCGGGACGAGCCCCACGCCGACCCCGAGAAGTACCGGCGCCTGCACGTGATCGTCGGCGACGCCAACATGAGCGAGGTGACCAACTACCTCAAGGTCGGCACGATGGCCATCGTGCTCTCCATGGTGGAGGACGACTTCATCGACCGCGATTTCTCCATCGACGGGCCGGTGGCCGCCTATCGCCAGGTCTCGCGGGACCTGACCTGCCGGGAGTCCATCCGCCTCAAGGACGGCCGCACCATCACCGCGATCGAGCTGCAGCGCGAGTTCCTGGCCCTGGCTCACCGCTACTACGCCGACCACGAAGCCGAGCCGTGGGTGCGGGACGTGCTGGCCCGGTGGGAACACACGCTGGACCGGCTGGCCGACGATCCCATGTCCCTCGGCCGCGACCTGGACTGGGTGATCAAGCACCAGCTCATCGGGACGTACATCGAGCGCCACGGACTGAAATGGGCCGACTCGCGCGTGCAGATGATGGACCTCCAGTACCACGACATCCGCCCCGGGAAGGGCCTTTACCTGAAGCTCGAGGAGTCGGACGCCGTGGAGCGGATGGTCACCGACGACGAGATCGCCAAGGCCATCTACGATCCGCCCAAGGACACCCGGGCCTATTTCCGGGGGATGTGCCTGCAGCGCTACGCGGACGAGATCGTGTCGGCGAGCTGGGACTCGGTGATCTTCGACCTCAAGGAGGGTCCGCTGAAGAAGATCTTCATGCTGGAGCCTCTGCGCGGGACCGAGGCCCACGTCCGGCAACTCCTGACCGAGTCGCCGACGGCCGCCGATCTGCTGCGCAACATCGCGCGGCCGAGCGCGGTGGTATGATCCCCCTCGGAGGGGGACTTTGCCCCCCTTCCGAAACCTCCCCCCAGAATCGATTGCGCCGGCAAAGACGGCGCTCGAACCGACAGTTTCCAGGCTCACCCGAGTAGAATGGGGGCGCGATGAACGACCAGCGCTGGATCCAGGTGTTCAACGACTACGCCGGCTCCAGCTTCTCCGAGCTGCTGCGGCGGGAGTCGCCCCACATGCTGCCGGGCCCAAGCCCGGTGGCCCAGCCGACCCCGGAGATCCCCCACGGCACCACCGTCCTCGCCTTGCGCTACCGGGACGGCGTCATCATGGCCGGGGACCGCCAGGCCACCGCCGGCTTTCAGGTGGCCAGCCGCCGGATCGACAAGATCTTCAAGTGCGACGAGTACTCCGGCATCGGCATCGCCGGCGCCGCCGGGCCGGCCATGGAGATGGCCAAGCTCTTCCAGACAGAACTCGAGCACTACGAGAAGGTGGAGGGGGACAACCTCTCCCTGGACGGCAAAGCCAACAAGCTGAGCCAAATGATCCGCATGAACCTGCCGGCCGCGCTGCAAGGGCTGGCCGTGGTGCCGATCTTCGCCGGTTTCGACGAAAAGGCCGGGACGGGGCGACTGTTCAAGTACGACATCACCGGTGGGCGTTACGAGGAGACCAATTACGACGCCCAGGGCTCCGGGGCCAAGGACGCCCGCGACTCGCTCAAGAAGCTGTGGCGGAAGGACATGAGCCGGGACGACGGCCTGCGCGTAGCCCTGGAGGGCCTCTTCGACGCCGCCGACGAGGACATTGGCACCGGCGGGCCTGACCTGATCCGAGGTATCTATCCCAGCGTACGGGCCATCACCCGGTCGGGCTTCATCGAATCGCCCGAAGAGGAGGTCCGGCGGATCTGTGAGGCCGTCCTCAAGGACCGCGCGAAATCCGAGCAGGGGGCCTGAGCCCGATGCCGCTGCCCTACTACGTCAGCCCCGAGCAGATGATGAAGGACAAGGCCGAGTATGCCCGCAAGGGCATCGCGCGCGGCCGGTCCATCGTGGCCCTGGAATACGGGGAGGGCATCCTGCTGGTGGCCGAGAATCCCTCCACCCTGCTGCACAAGGTCTCGGAGATCTACGATCGGATCGCGTTCGCCGGCGTGGGCAAGTACAACGAGTTCGAGAATCTCCGGATCGCCGGGATCCGCCACGCCGACGTCAAGGGTTACTCCTACAGCCGCGGCGACGTGACGGCCAAGGACCTGGCCAACGCCTATTCCCAAGCGTTGGGGAACATCTTCACCCAGGACATCAAGCCCTTCGAGGTGGAGGTGCTGGTGGCCGAGGTCTGCGACGAGAACGGCGCCCGCAACGAGATCTACCACATCCTCTACGACGGCACCATCGAGGACGAGCGGAATTACGCCGCCATGGGGGGCCAGGCCGACGAGATCCGCCGGTTCCTCAAGGACAACTACCGGGAAGGCATGGATCTGGCCGAGGCGCTCACGCTGGGGGTCCGCGCCCTCAACGTGACCCAGAACAAATCGCTGAGCGAGCGCGACCTGGAAGTGGCCGTCCTCGACCGCACCAAGACGCGGCGGAAGTTCCGGCGGATCCCGCCCGAGGCCATCGCCCAGCTCCTGGGCGGGACCCGCTAAGCCGTGCTAGGCTGAAGGCAAATGGAACCCAGGGCACCTGGAACAGGCCACCCACGGCGCAAGCCGGCCTCGGGGCACCCGGTCCAATGAAGCCCAGCGCACCTCGCTCAGGCCACCCAGCGGCGGTAGGCGGCACTGCCGATTTCGAGATGATCAATCGGTCAAGAGGAACGCAGCCACGCCCGCCTCGCTCGGGCCACCCACGACCCGAGCCGAGCACGCGGACCTCGGTCCAATGAAGCGGCGGATCTTCGGCCTGGAGAACGAGTACGGTCTCACCTGCACCCTGAACGGCCAGCGCCGGCTCAGTCCGGACAATGTCGCCCGGTACCTGTTCGAGAAGGTCATCCCCGGCGCCCGCAACGCCAACGTGTTCCTCGAGAACGGCGCCCGCCTGTACCTGGACACCGGCTTCCACCCCGAGTACGCGACACCTGAGTGCGACGACGTAACCGAGCTCGTGATCCACGACAAGGCCGGCGAGCGGATCGTGGAGGATCTCCTGCATCAGGCCGAGAAGCGCCTGCGGGAGGACGGGATCTCGGGCAACATCCTGCTCTTCAAGAACAACACCGACTCGGCGGGCAACTCCTACGGCTGCCACGAGAACTACCTGGTCAGCCGGGACGTCTCGTTCCAGCGGCTGGCCGAGGCCCTCATTCCCTTCTTCGTCACCCGGCAGATCTTCGCCGGGGCCGGCAAGGTGCTGCAGACCCCGCGGGGCTTCCACTACTGTCTCTCCCAGCGGGCCCAGCACATCTGCCAGGAGATCTCCGGCGCCACCACCTCGTCGCGGTCCATCATCAACACCCGCGACGAGCCCCACGCCGACGCCGAGCGCTACCGGCGCCTGCACGTCATCGTGGGGGACTCCAACATGTCGGAGGTGGCCACCTACCTCAAGGTAGGGACGACCGCGCTCGTCCTGGACATGATCGAGGATGGCTTCTTCGACCGTGACTACTCGCTGCAGTCGCCGGTGCAGGCCATCCGCGACATTTCCCACGACCCGACGCTCCGGGAGACCATCAAGCTCAAGGACGGCCGCTCGATCACGGCGCTCCAGCTCCAGCTGGACTACCTCGAGTACGCCACGCGCTACGTCGCCTCCATCGACGCCGACGCGGTCTCCAAGGACGTGCTGGCCCGGTGGACGGACATCCTCACCAAGCTCGAGACCGACCCCCTGCAGCTCGACCGCGAGTTAGACTGGGTCATCAAGCGCCAGTGGATCGAGAGCTTCATGACCCGCCACCGCCTGAGCTGGCGCGACCCCAAGATCTCCCTGATGGACCTGCAGTATCACGACATCCGGCCCGACCGCGGCCTCTACTACAAGCTGGTGAGCCGGGACATGGTCGACCGCGTGACTGACGACGAGACCATCGAACAGGCCAAGCACACCCCGCCTCAGACCACCCGGGCCCGCCTGCGCGGCGAGTTCATCCGGCAGGCCAACCTCAAGGGCAAGGACTACCGGGTGGACTGGGTCTACCTCAAGCTGAACGACCCCGAGCGCGAGACCATCCTCTGCAAGGACCCGTTCCAGTCGCACGACGAGCGGGTCGCCCGTCTCATCCGCTCCTTCTGAGCCGGCGCCGGCCACTAGCACGGGCGCCTGGTCGGCCACGCTGCCCCAACGTCTGGGGGTGCCGCAATCTTTGACGGCGGTCGGAGACGATGCTAAGTCTGTTTCTATGCGCATGGTTCCCTGGCGAAAGGCGACGCCCCAGGCCACGCCCGGTGATCTCAGCGCCTTCATCGACGAAGGCTCGGAGATCGAGGGCAAGTACACCTTCAACGGCACCGTCATGCTGAACGGCAAGTTCAGCGGCGAGATCCAGACGAACGACACGCTGATCATCGGCGAGAAGGGCATTGTCAACGCCAACGTCCGCGCCGGGATCATCATCGTGGGCGGCGAGTTCGTCGGCAACGTGGTGGCCACCGAGCGGATCGAGCTGCGCGGCACCGCCCGCGTGTTCGGCGACGTCGAGGCGCCCGTCGTCGTGGTCGAGGAAGGCGTCCTCTTCGACGGCCGCTGCCGCACGAACCGCTCCAAGCCCGTCGAAGCCCTGCCCGCTCCCGGCTCCGAAGTCGTTCCTCAGCGCTAGCTCGGCTTTCCTGCCCGCGCTCCGGGCCACGAACCCCCACGTACATTTCACGAAATCGCCGCCGTCGGCCGACAAACCCTTGACAGGTCCCGCCCCGCTCCTTAGGCTACCGCCCCACAGCAGAGGGATCGGTGATGCGAGAAGGAGCGAAACCCAAGACGGTTTCCCCAGACAGTGGGACGAAAGTCTGGCCGCTGTGGCGGGCCCTCTACGCGCAGGGCGATCCCCTGCCGGTGCTTCCCCGCGTGACCCGCCGGTCCGCCCACCGCTTCGACGAGGGCGACGCCCTGCCCGAGGAATACCGACGGCTGCTCGTGAAGATGATCCGTCGCGAGGGTGAGCGGGCCGGCAACAAGAGCTTCCTCAAACTGATGGCCGGTTGCATCGAGCTGGCCGACACCCTCTACCCGACGCAGGAGCTGAAGGTCCTCAAGGCCGAGTACGTCGCCGAGGAGCTCAAGCACGCCATTCAGTTCCACCGGCTGGCGCTGGCGCTGGAGCCCGCCCTGGCCCTGCGCGACGCCCCGTACACGCACTATGCGCTGCGACTCGATCGCGGGTCCTGGGTGGACGACGCGTTCTTCCACTTCTTCATGGACCTCACCGGGGCCTTCTACGCGCGGGAATGGGTGCAGTCGAGCTACGTGCCCCTGGCCCGGCTCGCCCCCGCCATCGAGCGGGACGAGGTGGGCCATTCGGAGCTGGGCTATCACCTCCTGTCCCGGATCTGCGGGGAGGGGCCAGGGCGGGAGCTGGCCCAGCGGTTGCTGGCCAAGTGGTATCCGGCCGCGCTCGACGTGTGGGGTCGCTCCGACTCGCCCAGCATGCCGACGCTCATCCGCTGGGGGCTCAAGAACGTCGAAAACGAAGCGATGCGTCAGGCGTACCAGCAGTACGTCGATCCGAAACTCCAGGCCCTGGGGCTGGAGCTGCCGGATCCCCGGGCCCAGCGACTCTTTCTCTGACGGGCGCCGCCGCCGGCCCCGACGTCGGACGGCGGCCGTCCGCGCGAGTCACATCGGGTTGCGGACAAGGAGAACGCATGCGTGAGCGGAACGGAGCCGGTGTCGACGCCGAACGCGTGGGACGCGTGCATGCCCTGATCGACAAGCAGCGCCAGCGCCGGCAGAGCAATCGGGTCCTGCATGGCCATCCCTCGCCGCTGTTCTGGCTCGAGCGCAACGTGCCCGTGCCGATGGTGATGAGCGACCGGCGGGCGGCCCACACCGCCATCCCCAAGCGGGTCAACCTCTACGTGGCGACTCCGTATTGCTTGCCCACGACTCCTGACCGCTGCGGCTTCTGCCTGTTCCCCAGCGAGATCTACCGGGGCAAGCACCAGCTGGATGAGTATCTCCGGTACCTCGAGCGTGAGGGCGCGATGTACCGCGACTTCTTCGCCGGCAACCGTCTGGCCACCGTGTACTTCGGCGGCGGCACCTCGAATCTCTACCACGCCAGCCAGTACGGGCGCCTGCTCGACATCGTCCGCGGCGTCTTCCCCGACCTCTCGCCGGACGTGGAGGTCACGCTGGAGGGCATCCCCCAGCTCTACACGGCCGAGAAGCTGGCGGCCATGAAGGCGGCCGGCGTCACCCGCATCAGCATCGGGGTCCAGCAGCTCGACGACGCGCTGATCGCCCTGAGCGGGCGCAAGCAGAAGGCCGAGCACGTGTTCCGCACGCTGGAGTGGTGCGCGGCCCTGGGACTGCCGGCCAGCGTCGATCTCATCTTCGGCTGGCCGCGGCAGACCATCGCTCACATGCTGCACGACCTGGAGGCGTTCATCCGGGCGGGCATCCCTCACATCACGCACTACGAGCTGAACGTCGCCGGCCGGACCGATTTCGCCCGCAACCGTCGCGACGAGCTGCCCTCGCTCGAGCAGAATCTCGAGATGTACCGGGTGTCCCGGCAATTCCTGGAGGCTCACGGCTACCGGCAGGTCACGCCCTACGACTGGGAGAAGCCGGACGCCCCGCTGGCCGGAGCCTACGAGTACGAGGACATCATGCGCACGCCGTTCCGGACCGAGGCCGGCGATCGCCTGATCGGGTTCGACGTGTGGGGGTGGGGATTCGCCGGCATCTCGTTCTTCTTCGGGACGCCCGACACACCGGGCTGGGCCTTCATGAACAGCGTCCACGTCGACGACTACATGAAGGCCCTCGACGAGAGGCGGTTCCCCGTAGAGCGTGGCTTCCACTACACCGAGCGGGACCTCCACATCCACGTCCTCTTCCAGGCGCTGCAGGGATTGAGCGTGGACCTGGTCGCCTACCAGAAGATCTTCGGCGTCGACCCCGTCGCCGAGCACGCGGCCATCTGGCAAGCCCTGGTCGAGCGGGGCTGGGTGGAGATCACCGACGCGCGGGCGCGGCTGGTGGGCGACGGGGGCTTTTACACGCCGCTCATCCAGGCGTTGTTCGCTCACGAGCGAACCGAGGAGATGCGCAAGGCCAACCGATGACGCGGCGGGCGAGCCGCGTTCAGGCTTGACGCTCAGCGGGCCAGGGCCACACAGGCGACGCCCGCCAGCACGACCGCGGCTCCAGCCAGGCGGGGAGCCAGCGCGCCTTCCTTGAACCAGAGGCTGCCGATGACCGCGGACAGCACGATGGAGACCTCGCGCGTCGCCACCACGTAGGCTGCCTTCGAGAGCTGGAAGGCAAAGAGGACCAGAAGGTAGGCGCTCAGCGTCATCACCGCGGCGACGAGGATCGCCCGCCAGTTGCTGGTCCACTCCCGCCGGAGCGCGGACGTGTCGGTCAGCACCACCGGAAGCAGCACGAGACTCATCCCCAGGAACATGAATGCGATGTAGGGGACGGGGTGGAGCCGGGCCACGCCGGCTTTGTCGACGAGCGAGTACGCCGCCGTCGCGAGTCCGGTGGCCATGGCCCACCAGGTGCCGGGCCCCAGCTGGCGCAGCGCAGCCGCGGCTCCGGCCCAGGCCCGACCAGCCAGGTGGAGGCCGACGATGCCGACCACGACCAGGGCGATGCCGATGGCGCCGAGCGGAGACGGGCGCTCGTCGAAGAACGCCAAGGCCAGCATCGGGACCAGCGCGACGCCCAGGCCCCGCGCCACCGGGTAGACGACCGAGAAGTCGCCGGACCGGTAGGCGCGGCCCAGCGCATAGAAGTAAATGCCGTGGATCACGATCGTCGCCGCGACATAGGGCCACGCCGCTCGGGGCAGACCGGTCGCCACGGCCATGGGGACGGTCAGGGGGGCGAAGAGCACGGTCGCCACCGTGGTGGACCACCAGAGAAAGGAGAGCTGATGGCGGCCGCGCTTGGCCAGCGCGTTCCAGGTGGAATGAAGCACGGCGGCCGCCAGCACGAGGGCAAGCGCGGCGGCCGGCATCAGTCGGTCAGAACGCCGTCACTACGCGAGGGCGCCGACCACGGCCTCGGCCGCGGCCAGCACGCTGCCGTCCTCGACCAGGGCGAGCGCGGCGGCGAGGTCGGCCTGGAGGTAGCGGTCCTCGACGAGCGGCGGGATCCTCCGGCGCACGGCGTCGCGGGCGGCCGCGCTGCCCCGTCCCGGCGCCAGCGGCGCCCGGAGGTCCAGCGCCTGGGCGGCCAGCAGCAGCTCGATGCCCAGGACCTGGCGAGCGTGACGGAGCGCGGCGCGCGCCTTCAGCGCCGAGCCGGCGGCCATCGCATTGTAGTCCTCCTGCAGCCCCGAGGCCGGAATGGAGTCCACGCTGGCCGGCTGGGCCAGCCGCTTGCACTCGGCCACGAGCGCGGCGGCGACGTACTGGGCGATCATGTAGCCCGAGTTCACGCCACCGTGGGGTGACAGGAACGGCGGCAGGCCCTCGTTGGTGAGGGGGTTCACCAGACGGTCGCTGCGCCGCTCGCTGATCCCGGCGAGCTGGGCCAGCCCGATGGCCAGGGTGTCGAGTGCGAGCCCCAGCGGCTCGCCGTGGAAGTTGCCGCCGCTCAGCACGAGACGATCACCGGCGAAGACGAGCGGGTTGTCGGTGACGCTGCCGAGCTCGCGCTCCAGGATGGCCCGCGCGAAGCCGACGGCCTCGCGCGCCGCGCCGTGGACCGGCGGCATGCACCGCAGGCTGTAGGCGTCCTGGACCCGCGTGCAGTCCCGGTGCGAGGCGATGATGGGGCTGTCGGCGGTCAGCCGCCGGAGGTTGTCGGCGACGGCGAGCTGGCCCGGGTGCGGACGCAACGCGTGGATGCGTGGGTCGAAGGCGGCGTTCGAGCCCATCAGCGCTTCCAGCGACATGGCCCCGGCCACATCGGCCGTCCGGGCGAGGCCGAAGGCATCGAGCACGGTCAGCGCGCCGAGGCCGGCCATGAGGTGGGTCCCGTTGAGCAGAGCCAGACCTTCCTTGGACTCCAGGCTTATCGGGGCCAGGCTCGCCCGCGCGAGCGCCTCCCCCGCCGGCACGCGCCGTCCGTCAACCCACGCCTCCCCCTCTCCGATAAGGCAGGCGGCCACGTGGGCGAGTGGCGCCAGGTCCCCGGAGGACCCGAGCGATCCCAACTCGGGGACGACGGGATGCACCCGGTGGTTGAGGCAGGTGACGACGGCTTCCACCACCGCCGGGCGAACGCCCGATGCCCCACGGGCCAGAGAGGCGGCCAGCAGCAACATCATCGCGCGCACCTCGTCCTCGGCGAGCGGCGGGCCCACACCGCCGGCGTGACTCAGGACGAGATTGCGCTGCAGACGCGCGCGCTCGGCCGGCGGGATCAGCGTGTCCTTCAGCTTGCCGACGCCGGTGGTGATGCCGTAGACGGGCGTGGCATCAGCATCGAGGCCGTCGACGAACGCGCGGCCGGCCTCCATGGACCGCCGGGCGCCCGCGCTCAGCGCGACCGGCGCGCCACCGCGAGCCACGGCCGCCACGGTCTCCAGCGGCAGCGCGCCTCCGTCCAGGACGACCGCCTTCAGAGTCTCCATCCTCTCGTCAGCTCGCGTACCTGGCGCAGGAGTCCGGGCATGTCCACGGTGAGTAGACGCCCTGCCTCCACCACGCGCCGGCCGTGGACCCAGACATCGGTGACCGCGTCGGGCGACATCGCATAGACGACGCTCTTGAGCAGATCACTGGGCGGGTGTAGCGAGGGGTGGCCGAGATCCACCGCGACCAGGTCGGCCAACCGGCCCGGCGCGATCAGCCCCGCCTCGAGCCCCAGCATCTCGGCCCCTGCGCGCGTGCCCAGGCGGAAGGCTGTCCCGGCGCTGAGTGCCGCCCCGTCGAGCAGCCGGACCCGCTGGAGCAGGGAGGCCATCCGCATCTCCTCGAACACCGAGAGACGGTTGTTGGTGCATCCGCCGTCGGTGCCGAGCCCGATCCTCACACCGGCCTGCAGCATCTCGGGCAAGCGGGTAATCCCGTCGCCGAGGAACATGTTCGACGAGGGACAGTAGGCCAGCGCGGCGCCCCGCGCGCCCATCAGCGCGATCTCCTCGTCGTCCAGCCAGACACAATGGACGCCGATCATCCGCGATCCCAGCACGCCCAGCTTGTCGAGGTAACGGATCGGCGTGGCCCCGTGCTCGCGTCGGGTCCGCTCGCCCTCGTAGCGTCCCTCGGCGACATGGATGTGAAACGGCACCTCCTCGGCCTCAGCGACCTCCCATCCCGCGCGGATCATCGCGGGCGAGGCGCCGTGGGGGCTGTGGGGCGCGGGCTGGACGGTCACACTTGCGTCGTGCCGGTGGCCGGTGATGAGCTCCCGCGTCCGGTGCGCGGCCTCCGCTACGGCCTCGCGATAGCGGCGCGGCGCCCCTTCCCAGTCGTACATGGCACGGGCCAGCACGAGCCGGATCCCGATCCGCGTCGCCGCCTCGATGACCGCCTCGGCGTTCTCATTGCCCTCATCGTGCAGATAGAAGAAGTCCACGCAGGCGGTGGCGCCGTGGCGCAGCATCTCGGCGAAGGCGAAGGCGGCGCCCAGCGCGATGGCCCCACGGTCCAGGCGTTCCGAGAACGGATACAGCACCTGGTCGCGCCAGCCCATGAAGTCGAGGTCGTCGCCGAGCCCGCGCAGGAGCGACTGGAAGGTGTGGCAGTGGGCGTTCACGGTCCCGGGCAGGAGGGCCCGGCCCGGCAGCGCCATGTCGCCGGGCTGGGGCGCGCCGGCGGGTTGGACGGCGGCGATACGTCCATCGGTCACGGCCACGGCCCGCCCGCGCTCCCATCCTGCCTCGGTCAGGACCAGATCGGGAACCAGTCGCATCAGTTCTTCTGGTAGACCGGTTCGCCGCGCTTGATCACGCAACTCACGTGGTTGACGCCGTAGAAGTACGAGAGGAACCGCCAGTTGGGGACGTCGGCCAGGACGAGGTCACACTGCTTGCCCGGCCTCAGCGATCCGACCTCGCCCTCGAGCCCCATGGCGTACGCTCCATGCACGGTGGTACCGAGGAGCGCCTCCTCCGGGCTCATTTTCATCTGGCTCACCGCCATGGTCGTCACCAGCTGGAGGTTCAACCCCATCGACGAGCCGGGATTGAAGTCGGAGGCCAGCGCCACCCGCACGCCGGTTTGAAGGAATTCCCGGGCCGGGGCGTAGGGCAGTCCCAGGAAGAAGGCGGTGCCGGGCAGCAACGTCGCCGTCACCCTCGCTTCCTTCATCCGGGCGATGCCCGCCACCCGTGCCCGCAGAAGATGGTCGGCGGACAACGCTCCGACCTCGGCGGCCAGCTCGGCTCCGCCCAGCGTGACGAACTCGTCGGCGTGGAACTTGGCCCGGAGTCCCCGGCGGGCACCGGCCTCGAGGACGCGACGGCTCTGCTCGACGGAGAAGACACCTTGCTCGCAGAACACGTCGACGTAGCGGGCGAGCTTGCGCTCAGCGACCGCCGGCAGCATCTCCTCGACGACGACGTCCACGTAGGCGTCGGTGCGCCCTCGGTACTCGGGAGGAACTTCGTGGGCGCCGCAGAACGTCGGGTGGATCTCCACCGGCTGGCGTTCGCCGGCCCGGCGCGCCGCCTCCAGCATCTTCAGCTCGTCGACGGTCGTGAGGCCGTAGCCCGACTTGATCTCGATGGTCGTGGTCCCGTGGGCCAGCGCCGCGCCCAGGCGCGGCAGCGCGAGGTCGACCAGCTCGTCCACGCTGGCCGCCCGCGTGGCCCGCACCGTGGACAGGATGCCACCGCCGGCCGCGGCGATCTCCGGGTAGGAGGCCCCGCGGGCCCGCAGCGCGTACTCGTGCTCCCGCGAGCCGGCGAAGATCAGGTGCGTGTGGGAATCGACAAACCCGGGCAAGCCGACCGCTCCGCCGGCGTCGATCTCCCGCACCCCGGGGCGCGTGGCGACCTCGCGGGCGAGGCGCGACTCCTGTCCCACCCAGACGATACGGCCGCCCGCCGCCGCCAGCGCCGCGTGCGGGATCAGGCCGAGCGGCCCCTCGCCCAGCCCGGGCTCGGCCGTCACCAGCTCGCCGAGGTTGACGATGACGAGGTCGGCTGCCGTCATGCCTGCCCACCCAGATCAGCCAGCAGCCGCTCAACTTTGCGCGTGAGATCAGGCAGATCCCGCTCGACGACGTCCCAGACAATCTGACGGTCTATTGAGAAATAGTCGTGAACAAGGATATGACGCATGCCCAGGATCCTCGACCAGGGCACCTCCTGCGCGCGGTCACGAATCTCCGCTGGAAGCGCGCGAGCGGCCTCTCCGATGATCTGCCGATGCCGCACGAACCAGTTCTGGATAAGCTCATCCTCGAAGAACGCTTGCCGGCCACGCCGCGCGCAACGCTCGATGTATTCGATCGCCTCGAGGATGTCCCGCAGTCGCTCGCGGGGCTCCCTCACAAGGGCACGGCCTCCCGTAGTACCCGGTCACGAAAGCGTGCCTTCAATCTTCGCTCAGTCGCCACGTCAACCTCGCGCCCGAGCAGTTCACGCAGCTCCATCAGCAGCCCGCCTAAGTCGAGCAAGGTACGGCCTGGCTCCATGTCGACGAGGAAGTCCATGTCACTCCGCTCGTCCGCATCACCCTGAGCCACTGACCCGAAGATTCGAACATTCCGGGCACCATGCCTCGCGGCGATTCGAAGGATTTCTTCGCGCTTCCCCTTACGCAGTTCCTCAATGCTCATGTTAGCCATTCCATCGGCGTTCAGATCATCGACCACCGCTGTGGAATCTCGCCTCTGCGTCTAACAGACGCCTCGAACATGTGGCGGTGGTCCTTCCTCGTGTCAAGATACCGCCAATCGATCGTCAGAGCTCTCTCGAAAGCGAACGTCGCTTCAGCGAAGGCACCGAGCCTGTGGGCGGCGCCGGCCACTGCGCCCCACGCATCAGCATCGCTCGCTTTTAGCCGCTTCAACCCACAATAGGCGACTACCGCTTCCTCCCTCACTCCTGACGATCTTCCGGCAAGCCTCAAGTCCCTCTTCACTGCGGAGACTGGCACACTTCGTAGCGAGATCCGACAGACTCTGAGCCGATGCCAAACCTGATTCAATAAGCAGTCCGGCCGCGACGACGCAGGTCTTTAGCGAGAACCTCATCCCTAACCCGATCGCCGTCACGTTGTGATGCTCGGCAGGTCGAGTCCGTGGCGCCGGGCGGCGTCGAGCGCCTCCGGGTACCCGGCGTCGGCGTGCCGCATGATGCCGGTGCCGGGGTCGGTCGTCAGCACGCGCTCGAGACGCCGCGCGGCGTCGGGGGTGCCGTCGGCGACGACGACCATGCCCGCGTGGATCGAGTAGCCGATGCCGACGCCCCCACCGTGGTGCACGCTCACCCAGGTGGCGCCGGCCGCGGTGTTCACCAGCGCGTTGAGCACGGGCCAGTCGGCGATGGCATCGGAGCCGTCGCGCATCGACTCGGTCTCGCGGTTCGGCGAGGCCACCGAGCCGGAGTCCAGGTGGTCGCGGCCGATGACGATCGGCGCCTTGACCTGGCCGCTGGCCACCAGGTCGTTGAAGATCCGACCCGCGCGGGCCCGGTCGCCGTAGCCGAGCCAGCAGATCCGCGCCGGCAGCCCCTGGAAGGGCACGCGCTCCTGGGCCAGGCCCAGCCACCGCACCAGGTGCTCGTTGTCGCGGAACGCCTCCATGAGGGCACGGTCGGTCGCATAGATGTCCTCAGGATCCCCGGAGAGCGCGACCCACCGGAAGGGACCCTGCCCCTCGCAGAAGAGCGGCCGGATGAACGCGGGCACGAACCCGGGATAGGCGAAGTCACGCACCCCGGCGTTCTCGGCCTCCCGCCGGATGTTGTTGCCGTAGTCGAAGAGGACGGCGCCCGCGCGCTGAAACTCCAGCATGGCCCGCATGTGGTTGGCCAGCGACTCATAGGCCGCCTTCAGATAGGCCTTGGGGTCGCGCGCGCGTAGTGCGGCGGCGTCGGCCACCGACAGTCGCGCGGGGACATAGCCGTTCAGCATGTCGTGGGCCGAGGTCTGGTCGGTGACGACATCGACATGGACGCCGCGCCTGGCCAGTTCCGGATGGACTTCGGCGGCGTTGCCACCGAGCGCGATGGACAGTGGCTCGCGGCGTTCACGAGCCTGCTCGGCCCAGCGCACCGCCTCGTCGAGCGAGTCGGTGGCGCGGTCGACGTACATGAGGCGCAGCCGGCGCTCGATGCGCTCGCGGTCGATCTCCACGATGATGCCGACGCCCCCGTTCATGGTGATGGCCAGCGGCTGAGCGCCGCCCATCCCGCCGAGGCCGGCGGACAAGACCAGGCGCCCGGCGAGGCTTCCGTTAAAGTGCTTGCGTGCGCAGGCCCCGAGGGTTTCGTACGTGCCCTGGAGAATCCCCTGGGTGCCGATGTAGATCCACGAGCCGGCCGTCATCTGGCCGTACATGGTGAGCCCCATCGCCTCGTACGCGCGGAAATGCTCCCAGTCGCCCCAGGCCGGGACGAGCAGCGCGTTGGCCAGGAGCACGCGCGGGGCGTCGGGATGGGTGCGAAAGACGCCGACGGGCTTGCCGGACTGGACGAGCAACGTCTCGTCGTGGGCGAGCCGTCTCAGCGTGGCTACGATTCGATGATAGGCGGGCCAGTCGCGGGCGGCCTTGCCCGAACCGCCATAGACGACCAGATCCTCCCAGCGTTCGGCGACATCGGGATCCAGGTTGTTCATCAGCATCCGGAGCGCCGCCTCCTGGGGCCATCCCGGGCAGGACAGCGACGGGCCGCGGGGGGCCCGGATGGGCTGGCCCGGGCGCTCGGCGGTCACGGCACCTGGAAGACGAAGAGGTCCACCGGCTCCCACACGGGGGTGGGCCGGGCGGCCCGGCAGTGTTGCTCGAACTCGGCGAGCCTCCGATCGAAGACGTCGTCGGGCAGGAGCTGCAGCGACGAAAGCCCGCGGAGGCTGATTTTGTGAAGCCACTCCATCGGGTCGTCGGCGAAGCGCTGTTGAACGGTGGTCTGGGTCTGGGCCGTGAACCCGTGACGGGCGAAGGCGTCGGCCACGTCGTGGCGCCACGGCATCCGCCGGCGATCGAGCTCCC
Organism: Candidatus Rokuibacteriota bacterium; assembly: GCA_050731755.1. GTDB lineage: Bacteria > Methylomirabilota > Methylomirabilia > Rokubacteriales > CSP1-6 > JBOHPP01. The sequence continues at coordinate 15,768 of JBOHPP010000087.1, forward strand.
GGGCCTCGGGAAAGAAGTCGAAGAGGGGAACGGTTTCGATGATCTCCCGCGTGGCGGTCCGCACCGCCGCCCGGCCGCCCGCGCGCACGACCCGTCGCAGCTCGGCCAGCGCGGCCGGGACGTCGGCGAGATGATGGTAAACCATCGACAGGAACGCGAGATCGATGCTCGCCGCGCGGAGGGGCAAAGCCTCGCCCGCGGCGGCGACGAAGCGGACGCTGGCCGGGGCCCCGGTCTCCCGCTGGTCCAGCATCGCGAAGGCCGGTTCCACCGCCACAATCGGGCTCGCGTAGAGGTCGGCCAAGAGCGCCGAGAACCGCCCTGTCCCTGCCCCAAGATCGAGCACGGCGCGGACGTGCTGGCGCGGCACCAGCTCGCTGAGTATGTCGGCCCACTGCCGGAGCGTATCCCCGGACAACGTGCGGGCCCGAGCGTAGGAGCCGGCGTGCTCGGGGCGCGCGAAATGCGTGGGCGGCACCCTACCCCGCCATCCGAGTCGTCACGGCTTTCCGGCCTCTCGCTGCACACTCACCCGCAAGATGCGGGGCCCCTCCATCTCGACCACCGTGAGCCGGTGGCCGACCGCCGTCAGCGAGGCTCCAGTGGCCGGAATCGCGCCTAACGCATGGATCATGAAGCCGGCCAGCGTGTGGTAGGCGGGGGACTCCGGCAGCGGCAGTCCCAGTTTCTCGCGGATGTCGACGATGGAGGCGGTGCCTTCGAGGAGGAGGCTGCCGTCGGGAAGGCGCCGGCCGAACGATGTGTCGGCCGGCTCGCGCTCCTCGCGGATGTCGCCGACGATCTCTTCGAGCACGTCCTCCAGCGTGACCAGACCGACGACGCTTCCGTACTCGTCCACCACGATGGCGAGGTTCTGGCCGTGGCGCTGGAACTCCTGCAGCAAAAATCTGATGCGGGTGGTCTCCGGCACGAAGAGCGGAGGATGGGCGATCCGCGCGAGGAGCGGCGGCTCGCCGAGCGCCGCCGAGCGCAGAAGGTCCTTGAGGGTCACGACGCCGACCGGGTGCTCGATCGAGGCGCGGTAGACGGGGATCCGGTAGTGCCCGATCTCCATCGCCCGGCGGAGCACGTCGGCGGGAGGAAGGTCGACGTCCAGCCCCCGGATGTTCGGGCGTGGGACCATGATCTCGCGAACGGTGGTGTCGGCGAACTCGAAGATGTTCCGCACGAGCTCTTCCTCGACCTTCTCGAACACGCCCCGCGCGGCACCCTCCCGCAGGAGATGGCGGACGTCGTCCTCCGACGCCACCTCGGCCTGCGCAGTGTGGCGTTGCCCGAAGAGCCAGAGTACGGTCCGGGTCGACACCGTGAGGATCGTCACCAGCCTGGACGAGACCCGGTTCAGCGCCTCGATCGGGCGGGCCACGACACTCGCGATGCGCTCCGGATGGCGCAGGGCCACTGCCTTCGGAGCCAGCTCACCCACGACCAGGGACGCATAGGCGATGACGATGATCACGAACCCGAGCGCCACCGGCCCGGCCCACGTTTCCGCGTGAGGCAACGGCAGTCCAACCAGCCAGGGTGTCAGCGCCTCCACCGCAGCGGCGCCGCCCACGGCGGAGGCCAGGGTGCCCACCAGCGTGATGGCGATCTGGATGGTGGCCAGAAACGCCTCGGGGGACTCCTTGAGGCGGAGGGCGCTGGCGGCGCCGCGCACGCCCTGGTCGCGCACGCGCATCAGGCGGCCGACTCGAGCTGAAACCAACGCGATCTCAGAGCCGGCGAAGAATCCGTTGGCGAGGATGGCCACGGCGATGAGAACAATCTCGACCCAGATGGTCTCCATGGTGCTACACCGCCACGATGTTGTAGCCGCCGTCCACGAAGATGACCTGGCCGGTGATGCCCGACGACAGGCGCGAGGCCAGGAACAGCGCGGTGTCGCCGATCTCCCGGAGCTCGACGTTGCGGCGCAGCGGCGCCTTCTCGGCGTGATGCTGGAGCATGCCCATGAAGCCCCGGACTCCGCGGGCGGCCAGTGTGTTCACCGGCCCTGCCGAGATGGCGTTGACGCGGATGCCGCGCGGTCCGAGGTCCGCGGCCAGATAACGCACGCAGGCCTCCAGCGAGGCCTTGGCCACGCCCATGATGTTGTAGTTCTCGATCACCTTCTCGGCCCCGTAGTAGGTCATGGCGATCACCGAAGCGCGGCCCGACTTCTCCAGCAGGGGCAAGGCGGCGCGGGTGAGCGCCACCAGCGAGTACGCCGAGACGTCAAGGGCGACACGAAAGCCCTCCCGCGACGTCGCGGAGAAGCTGCCTTCGAGATCTTCCCGTTGGGCGTAGGCCACGGAATGGATGACGACGTCCAGGGCCTCGAACTCACGGCCCAGCGCGGTGAAGGTGGCATCGATCTCGGCGTCCGACGACACGTCGCAGGGAAGGAGGAGCGAGCCGGGCAGCGTCGCGGCCAGGCTCTCCACGTTCTCCTTGAGCCGCTCGCCCTGGTAGGTGAAGGCCAGGCGCATGCCGGCCCCGGCCAACGACTGAGCGATGGCCCAGGCGATCGAGCGCTTGTTGGCGACGCCGAAGACGATGCCCCGCGTACCTTCGAGGAGATTCATGGGCGCCTCCGCCGCCATCATATACGAGTGGGGTATACTCGCGCCTGGCCTCCATCCCCTTCCGGAGAGGACGACCGTGATCGGCAACCACGTGAAGCAAGCGCTGCGAGCCGGCCGGCCTCAGTTCGGCACGCTGCTCAACTTCGGCGATCCATTGGTCGCCGAAATGATGGCCGCGGTGGGGTTTGACTGGCTGCTGGTGGACACCGAGCACGGGCCCATCGACCTGGCCACGCTGGCCACGATGTTCGCCGCCATCACGCGCTACCCGGTGGCGCCATTCGTGCGTGTGCACGCCCTCGCCGAGGAGAACTTCAAGCGCGTCCTCGACGCCGGGGCCTGGGGCGTCCTGGCCCCGAACGTGCGGACCCGCGGAGAAGCCGAGCGCCTGGTGGCGGCCTGCAAGTATCCACCGGCGGGTGTCCGGAGCCTGGGCGCGGGACGCTTCGCGCTGTCGTTCAAGACCGATGCGCCTACGTACTTCGCCCGGGCCAACGACGAGATTCTCCTCATCGCCCAGATCGAGCACGCCGACGCCATCAAGAACATCGACGCTATCCTCTCCGTGCCCGGGATCGACGCCTGCTACGTGGGGCCCAACGACCTCTGCGCGTCGATGGGGCTGCCGCCCTCGCTGGAGCCGCCCCATCGGGAGTTCGAGGACGCGATGCGCGTCGTTCTGGCCGCGGCCCGGCGCCATGGCGTGGTGGCCGGCATCCATTGCGCGACGGCCGACACCGTGAACCGCCGTATCGGCGAGGGCTGGACGCTGGTGGGCATGCTCAACGACCAGCGGCTGCTGGTGGGGGCGGCCAAAGCCGTCCGGGACGCGGTGAAGACGGCGTGACAATGAAGCCCCGCGTACCTATCGCTCGCCACCCTCGGTTCACGCCGGGCTCGCGCCGTCGGTAAATGTCGCTCGGGCTGGCCGTCCCGTTCTTTCACGCGTTCGGTCCCACCGAATACGTCGCCCTGGCCCGCGAGGCGGAGGAGCGGGGTTACGACACCGCCTGGACCGCCGAGGTGGCGGGGCACGACGCCTTCACCACCATGACGCTGATCGCGGCCAACACCGGCCGCCTGCGGGTGGCCACCGGCGTGGTGCCGATTCAGACGCGCACGCCGATCGTGCTCGGCATGACCGCGGCCACCCTGGCCAACATTGCGCCGGGGCGGATCGCGCTGGGGCTCGGCGTGTCGAGCCCCATCATCGTGGGCCAGTGGCACGGGCTGCCGTTCGAGCGCCCGCTCCGCCAGCTTCGCGAGGCCGTGCACGTGATCCGGATGGTCCTGGCCGGCGAGCGGGTGAACTTCGAGGGCGAGTTCTACCACCTCCGCAACTTCCGGCTCACGCTGAAGGTCCCGGCGCCGGTCCGCATCTACCTCGGGGCGCTCGGGCCGCGGATGCTGGAGCTGGCCGGCGAAGTGGCCGACGGCGTGCTGCTCAACTGGCTCGCCCCCACGACGGTCGCCGCCTCGGTCGCGCACCTGGAGGCTGGCGCCCGCCGGGCCGGCCGAACGCTCGCCGGCTTCGAGATCGCGGCCTTCATCCGCAGCAGCGTCACCGAGGACTCCGAAGCCGCGCGGCAGTTTCTCGCCCGCGACATCACCGGCTACGTCATCGTGGATGCCTACGCGGCGTTCTTCCGGGCCTCGGGCTACGCGGCCGAGGTAGACGCCGCGCAGCGAGCCTGGCAGGCCGGCGACCGGGCCGGCGCGGTGAAGTGCATCTCGCCCCGCATGCTGGACGGACTGGGCGTCGCGGGCTCGCCGGAGTTCTGCCGGGCGCAGATCGCCGAGTTCGCCAAGGCGGGGCTCACGATGCCCGTGGTGTTCCCCTTCTCGCCGGATCCCGACCCCCGGCCCTCGATCCTTCGAACTATGAGAACCTTTCCGTGAAGGTGCTTGGGGTCATCCCGGCTCGCCTGCGGTCCACGCGCCTGCCTGGCAAGGTGCTGCGGGAGATCGCGGGGCGTCCGATGCTCTGGCACGTCTGGGATCGGGCCCGGCAGGCGCGGAGCCTCGGCGATCTGCTCGTGGCCACCGACGCGGACGAGGTCGTCCAGGCGTGCCGGCGCCTCGGCATCCCGGTCACGCTCACGTCGCCCAACCATCCATCGGGGACCGACCGGGTGTGGGAGGTGGCCCAAGCCAGCCCCGCCGACGTCTACGTCAACATCCAGGGTGACGAGCCGCTCATCACCCCCGACCACATCGAGCGGCTCATCGAGCCGTTCCGCGTGCGACCCGACACGCAGGTCACGACGCTCTGCATCCAGGCCACGGCCGAGGAGGCGCCCAACCCCAACGTCAACAAGGTCGTCTGCGATGCCACCGGGCGGGCCCTCTACTTCTCGAAGTACCCCATTCCCTACGACCGCGACGGCCAGGGCATCGTCCGCTACAAGCACATCGGGCTCTACGCCTACACGCGGATGGCTCTGGACGTGTTCCACGGACTGCCCCCGTCGGCACTGGAGGTGGCCGAGCGTCTGGAGCAGCTCCGCTTCCTCGAGAACGGCATCCCCATCGTCGTCGTGGAGACCGACGAGCCGACCATCGGCGTCGACACCGAGGAGGACCTCCGGGCCGTCGAGGCCCATCTGGTTGCGCGCCGGTCGTGATCGCGCCGGCCGCGCGGCACCGCTCGGCGGACCGCCGCGCCATCCTGATCCTGATCCTCACCGCCCAGACAGTGGCCAACATCGGCCCGCTGGGCCTGCCGGCCATCGCCTCGCTGATCCGCGACGATCTCGGCCTCACCCTGGCCCAGGCCGGCTCGTTCCTCTCCGCGTACTACATCGGGCCGATCCTCATGTCGATGGCGGCCGGCACCATGGCCGATCAGTGGGGTATCGCGAGATTGCTGGTACTCGGGCAGGTCGTGATCGCGCTCGGGCTCGCCGCCGTCAGCGGCTCCCCCTCCTACGCGGTGCTGATCGTGCTCCTCGCCGTCGCCGGCGTCGGCTACGGGATGCTCAATCCGACGTCCACGAAGGCGGTGATGGCGTGGTCGCCGCCGGCCCAACGCGCCACCATGGTCGGCCTCAAGCAGGTGGGCCTGCCGTTCGGCGGGGCGCTCGGAGCGGCCTTGCTGCCGGCGCTCGCGCTGGCCGTGGGCTGGCGGTGGGCCGTGGCCTCGTCCGCCGGGCTGATC
>JBOHPP010000088.1:0-7954 GCA_050731755.1 Candidatus Rokuibacteriota bacterium
GGGGGCAGCGGCCGCCCCCTCCAAACCTCCCCGTTCGCGCGGGGTGCGACAACCGGGCCTTCGACCGTCGCGCCGGCAAAGCTGGCGCTCGAAACGGCTGCGGAAAGGGGCCACGATGGATCTGGGACTCAGGGCAGGGTGGCGCTGGTGACGGCGGCCAGCAAGGGGATGGGACGGGCCTGCGCACTCGGTCTGGCCGCCGAGGGCGCGCGCGTCATGATGTGCGCCCGCACTCAAACGGATCTTCGCGCCGCCGCCGACGAGATCCGGACGCAAACGGGCGCCGAGGTCGAGGCCATGGTCGCCGACGTCACCAAGGCCGAGAGCGTCACGGCCCTGGTGGCCAGGACCCGCGAGGCCTTCGGCGGCGTCGACATCCTGGTGGCCAACTGCGGCGGTCCCCCGCGGGGCGGCCTGTGGGAGTTGCGCGACGAGCAATGGTATGGCGCCTTCGAGGTGTCGGTGCTCTCGGTCGTGCGGCTCATCCGCGAGGTGGTGCCGTCGATGCGGGAGCGGAAGTGGGGCCGCGTCCTTACCATTCAGTCGGTGTCGGTCAAGCAGCCGGTGGATGGCCTCCTGCTGTCCAACGCGGTCCGGCCCGGCGTGGCCGGGCTGGTCAAGACGCTGGCGCCCGAGCTGGGCCAGGACAACATCACCATCAACGTCGTGTGCCCCGGGCGGATCATGACCGACCGCTTCCTGGGCGGCGCCCGGCAGGCGGGACTGCCGACCGAACAGTACGTGGCCCGGAGCAGCGCCGAGATCCCGCTGCGCCGCATCGGCACGCCGGAGGAGTTCGCCAACGTCATCGTGTTCCTGGCGTCGGAGCGGGCCTCCTACGTGACGGGCGTCGCCCTCCAGGTTGACGGCGGGCTGGTGCGCGGCATCCTCTAGCGGGCCGCCGGTGTTCGGCGGGTTGCGCGGCGCCATCTCCCGCTTTTACGCCAACGACGGGTTCTTTCTCGCCGCGGGGCTGGCCTTCGTCTTTCTCATCTGCGTGATCCCGGCCGCCCTGTTGGGCGTCTCCGTGCTGGGCTTCGTGCTCTCTACCGAGCAGGCGGCCGAGGAAGTGGTGGGCCAGCTTGCCCGGAATTTCCCCGTCTACCGGCTGGAGATCTCGCTGGGCATGCTGAGGATCGTCAATACGCGCAACGTGTCGGGCCTGGTGGGCACCGCCGTCCTGCTGTTCTTCTCCACGTCGCTCTTCGGGGCCACCCGGCTCGTGATGCACCGGATGCTCGGCATCCGCGGGATGCACAACCCGCTCCGCAACCTGATGGTCGACGCCGCCATGGCCCTGCTGCTGGGCCCGCTGCTCCTCGTCGCGGCCGCGGTCACCTGGAGCGTCCGGTGGGTCGAGCAGCTCGTGCGGGCGCCGGGCGGCTGGATCGACAACGTCAGCCTGGGCCTCAGCCTGGGACTCTCGGTGGCCATGTTCTTCCTGGGCTACCGTTATGTCGCGGCCCGGCGGGTGCGGACGGGTGCGGCCCTGACCGGGGCCGTTCTGGCCAGCCTGCTCTGGGAAGGCGCCAAGCAATTGTTCCGGCTCTACGTCCGCCGGTTCGGACTTTACGACCAGATCTATGGGCCCCTCAGCGTGCTCGTGGTGTTCGTCATGTTCGTCTACTACTCGGCGGTGGTCTTCGTCTTCGGCGCCGCCTACGTCGCCGCACTGGACGCGCGCCGCCGCTAAGAACTCGGAGGGGGCCAGTCGCGAGCGTTTGGCGCCGGCTCTCCCGCGGCGACGGTGGTCGCACCCCGCGCGAAAGGGGAGGTGTGGAGGGGGCGGTGGTCGCACCTCGCGGGAAAGGGGAGGTTTGGAGGGGGCGGTGGTCGCACCCCGCGGGAAAGGGGAGGTTTGGAGGGGGCGGCCGCTGCCCCCTCCAACTTCATGGTATTGTCTCGGGCGTTTCCGAACTCGATGGCCCGGGGGGCGGGCATGGTCCTCAAGGACAAGGTGGCGGTGGTGACCGGAGCCGGCCGCGGGATCGGCCGAGAGATCGCGGTGCTCATGGCGCGGCTGGGCGCACTCGTCGTCGTCAACGACTATGGGGGCTCCGAGGTCGGCCAGGGGACCTCCCAGGTACCGGCCGACGAGGTCGTGGGGGAGATCAAGTCGGCCGGCGGACGGGCGGTGGCCAACTACGACTCGGTGGCCACGATGGCCGGCGCCCAGCGTATCGTGAAGACGGCCGTCGACGCTTTCCGCCACATTGACATCGTCGTCAACAATGCCGGCATCCTCCGCGACCGCATGATCTTCAACATGACCGAGGAGGAATGGGACGCCGTCATCGACACACACCTTAAGGGCACGTTCGCCGTCACCCGGGCGGCCGCGCCGTACATGAAGGAGCAGCGCTCCGGGCGGTTCATCAACATGACGTCGACCTCGGGCCTGGTCGGCAACATCGGTCAGGCCAACTACGCCGCCGCCAAGCTGGGGATCGTGGGGCTGACCAAGGTCGTCGCCCTCGACATGGCCCGCTACAACGTGACCGCCAACTGCATCTCGCCGTTCGCCTGGACCCGTATGATCGGAACCATCCCCACGGAGACCGAGGCCCAGCAGGCCCGGGTGGAGAAGATCAAGCGGCTCTCGCCGGCGCACATCGCGCCGCTGGCGGCGTTCCTGGCCTCTGATCTCGCCAAGGAGATCACCGGCCAGGTCTTCGGCGTCCGCGGCAAGGAGATCATGCTCTTCGGCCACATGCGGCCGGTGATGCGCGTGCACCACGCCGAGGGCTGGACGGTGGAGCGGCTGGCCGAGATGTTCCCCGGCACGCTTCAGCATCACGTGGTTCCCCTGGAGACCTCCGCCCAATACTTCAACTACGACCCGCTCGTCTAGGCCGTCTGTACTAGAAAGTGCCCGGAAGTTCACGGGCGGCCTGCGTTTGTATTTTTCACACCGCTCCCTGTGAAATTCTCTTCCACGTTCCCGGCAAGCCGTGACAGAATCGCTGAACGACGTAGGAAAAGGATTTCCATACGGGACACCTACGGATCCTCGCCCTCGTCATGCTTGTCGTCGTCGCCGGATGCGGTAGTGGGCGCATCGTGGTGCCGGTGGCGATCGAGCCCGCTTCTCTGGTGCGGCCGGGCGACCCCCGCCAGCTCAGCACTCACGAGAAAGCCGTGCGGGGCATCGCCGCCATCCTCGTCCAGGATCTGGAGCTGCCGGTGCCCGAGCATGTCACCGTCTACGTCTACGGCTCCCGCCGGGTGTTCGAGCGCGGTCTCGTCCACGACGCCCACGTCTCTCCTGTCCGCGCGGCCGAGCTGAGCGATTTCGCCATCGGCGTGGGCAAGTGGCGCCAGCTGCTGCTCAATGCCGAAGGCGCCGAGCAGCACGATCGCGAGTGGCTCCGGCTCATCGCCCACGAGTTGGCCCACGTCTGCCAGATCGAGCTGGCCCAGGGCGAGGGGCGGGCCGACCAATGGCTGGCCGAAGGCATGGCGGAGTGGGCAGCCTTCACGGTGCTGGAGCGCCTTGCTCTCGACACCGTGGCCAGCCGACGGGTCGCCGCGCGGCTCGGCGTGCGCAACCACGCAACGCTGCAGGCCGCGCGCCTGGACCTCGAATCGCTGGGCTCGCCGCGGGGCTTCACGCTCCGGCACCGACGCGAGGGGTCGCTGTCGACCTATCAGCTGGTCTTCCTGATGGCCGACTACCTGATCCAGCGCGAGGGGCTGCCCCGGGTAGTGGACTACTTCCGTGCGTTCGCCCAGAGTCAGGATCGGCGGCAGAACTTCTCTCGCGTCTTCGGGCAGACCCCCGAGGCGTTCGAGAACGAGATTCTCAGCCACCTGCGCTCCGTTGTCCGCTGACTCGCGCTCGGTTGCCCGCTGACTCCTCCCGCCGTTGATCCCGCGGGCCATCCTGCTCGTTCTGCTGCTCGCCTCTCTTCCGGCCGGGGCCGCCGACCGGCTCCTGGTCAGCGTTGGAGACGTGACCGCCACCACGGCCGTGCTGTGGGCGCGGGGTGTCTCCGCCGGCGTGGTCGGGGTGGAGTATGGCCCCGCGGCGGACCGTCTGGCCGGCAACGTCACGCTGCGCGTGGCGTCGCGCGAGGACCTCACCGGCAAAGCGCACTTGACCGGCCTTCGGCCCGCGACGCGCTATGCGTACCGTGCGCGCAGCAGGGAGGCCGCAGCCACGGGCGAGTTCGTCACCGCGCCCGCTCCCGACGCGTCGGCCCCCGTGAGGCTCCTCTGGAGCGGCGACCTGGGGAGCGGGCGGTTCTGCCGCCCGGCTGATCGCGGCTATCGGATCTTTAGCGCGATGGCGCGCCGGCGACCCGATTTCTTCCTTTTCGTGGGCGATACCGTCTACGCGGATCACCGCTGCAGCGGCCCCGACGTGGCCGCCGGCGCGGACTTCGTGGCGACCACCCTGGCCGATTTTCGCCGCAAGCACCTCTACAACCGGCAGGACCCGGCGCTGCGCGCGTTCCTGGCCGGGACGTCCGTCTCCGCCATCTGGGACGACCACGAGGTGCGCAACAATTTCGCGGGGCCGAGCGAGCCGCTCATGCCGGTGGGCCGCCAAGCGTTCCTCGAATACTGGCCGATCCTGCCGCCGGGCGAGGAGCCGACGCGGCTCTACCGGGCCTTCCGCTGGGGCCGGCTCCTCGAGGTCTTCATCCTCGACACCCGCCAGTACCGCAGCGCGAACACCGAGCTTGACGGCCCCGCCAAGACGATGCTGGGACCGACCCAGCGCCGCTGGCTCATCGAGGGCGTGACGGCCTCTACGGCCGTGTGGAAGCTCGTGGTGACCAGCGTTCCCCTGTCGGTGCCCAAGGGCCGGACCAACCACGATTCGTGGTCCAACGCCAGCGTGTGGGGCATCCCCGAGGAAAAACCCACGGGCTTCACGGTCGAGCGCGATGCGATTCTCCACGCCTTCCGCGAGCGGGACGTTCGCAACCTCGTCTTCATCGCGGCGGACGTGCACCACGCCGAGGTCATTCGCCTGAGGCCCGCGCCCGGCTTTACGTTCCACGAGTTCATTGCCGGGCCGCTGTCGGCGACACACGGGCGGCCCCGCGTCCTCGACATGGCGCTGAACCCCCAGTCCCTGTTCGCGCTCGCCGGCGTCAACAATTTCGGCGAGGTCATCGTGGAACCGGCGCACCTTACCGTACGGATCATCGACGAGGACGGCACCGAGCTGTTCACTCACAAGATCACCCCCCGCTGAGGGAGGCGGCCATGATCGAGCTGACGCTGGAAATGGCGGAGAAAGCAGCCCGGGCGGCCCAGACCACGGCCCGGGCGCTGGGCACACCGATGACGGTGACGATCGTGGACGAAGCCGGGCGCCTCGTGCTGAGCGCGCGGGGCGACGGCACGGGCTTCTTCACACCCGAGACCTCACGAGCCAAGGCGGTCGCGGCGGCGGCCTTCCGGCGGCCGACCGCAGAGCTGGCCGGTCAGGGAGCGAAGGGCTGGGGCTTCTGGCAGGCGATGCCCAGCGTGCTGGCGGGTCAGGCACTGCCGACGCCGGGGGGCTCCCCGCTCGTTCGGGCCGGACGGGTCATCGGCGGCATCGGCTGTGGCGGCGGCACCGGCGAGCAAGATCAGCAGTGCGCCGACGCTGGCGCCGCTGCCCTCAGCGGCTGAGCCGGCGGAGCGCGACAACCGCGCCGGCAAGCCCGAACGCCACCGCGGTGAAGCCGCTCACGACCGCGGCGGTGGTCTCGAGCGCGCCCGGCGCGTAGATCAGCTCGACCGGTCCTGAGCCGCCGTCGAGCTTCACCTCGAGATCCCAGGCCGGTCCTCCGCGCGTCTCGAGACGCACGCCGTTCCGCTCGGCTCGCCAGAGCGGATAGTGGGTGACGCGGGCGGGCACCCAGGCTCCGTCGCGGCCCTCCAGGGCGATCCGCCACCGGCCCGGACCGACAGGGGAGGGGAGCGTCACCCCGTCGGCCCGCGTGTAGAGTCGGAAGGGACCCATGCGAATCGGGCCCGCGAACACCGGATTGCCCTCCAGAGCGCGCAGCCGCGGAAGATCCTCGTCGAGCGCGACCACCACGGCGACACCGAGCCGCTCGGCCCACCCGTTGAACACGCCGGGATCGAGGACTTCGAGCGCGCGGCCGAACAGCGCACGGCCGTCGAGCTGCTCGACCAATTGCGTGATGGGTCCTGGCCCCGCCGAGCCGCTATAGACGAGGGCGGCGACCGGCGAGGGATGGGTGAAGGTGCCGTTCACGATCCCGCGTTCGGCGTGGAATGGCGTCAGCGCCGTCACGTGGGTGTGCGGGCGCCACCATTCCGAGCCGGAGACGAGCGGCACGGCCGAGCGCACGTAGAACACCCGCCCCGGCGGAGCCGAGCGCAGTGCCGCCCACAGGTCGCCGAGGCGCAGGCCGCGCTCGACCGTTGCCATCGACGGCCAGTCCCGGGCCGTCGGCCAAAGGGTCAGCGTGCGCCCGGGCACCGCGAGCGCGATCGTCACGGCCACCGCTGTGAGGCCGAGCACCGCCGGCGGCAGGCGGAGACGTTGCGCCAGGCGGCTGAGCAGCGTGGCGCCGGCGGCGCTACCGGCGAGCACCACGGCGAGCCAGCCGCTGTCGGCGAGGCGATTGGCCGGCAGCCAGCGCACGCCGTGCGGCTCGAGCGCCGTGGCGTCGAAGACGACGATCGCCGCCACGGCCCACGGCCAGAGCGCGACCATTCGGTCGGCCGGGGTCCGCGCAAGCGGCCGCGCTGCGACGGCGAGGACGACCAGGACGGCCAGGAGGGGATGCGCGAGCGTCTCGAGCGGGGCCAGGCGCCCCCACGCCAGAGCGCGACTGTGCGGCAGGCGCGCGAGCAGCGGCACCGTCCAGAAGGCTGTCAAGGCGGCGGCCAGAAGCAGCGCCACGGCCACGCCGAGCAGTCTCTGGTCGCGGCCAGCCGCCAGGCAGGCCGCGGTCAGCAGCAGCGCGATTCCGGCGGGCGCATGGGCCGGATGAATCACCACGAGGCCGGCGACGATGGGCGCAGCCAGCCAGGGTACGGTGAGCCGGCGCGACGGCGCGGTGTCTTTCAGCCAATCCACGACCGACAGGACGAGGAGCGGCAGCAGGGCCCAGCCCAGACGGGCCGGCAGCATCCCGCGGTGGACGCCGCCCTCCAGGCCGCTGGTCACGCCGGCCGACAGGGTCAGCGCCACGAACGCCCCGGGAAGCGCAAGCCAGCCGTTGCCGGTGAAGCGGGCGAGCGCGGCAAACGTCGTCGCCCCGGGCGCCAGGTACGTGATCCACGCCAGGACTCGGTAGGAGGTGTCGGTGGCGAGTGTGCCGAGCGAGCCCCACGTGAGCAGCGCGCCCAGGTAGAAGTAGCCGGGCGGATAGAACTGCAGCTCGGGGTAGCCCGCCCACCAGTCGGGGTTCCAGGCCCACGCTGCGGGCCCGCGCGTGACGAGATGGTGGAGCCGGAAGAGCTGACCCGGGTGGTCGTCGAAGGCTGGCAGTGACGTGCCGAGCGATGCCGCGCCGAACGCGACCCCGTAGACGAAGAGCAGCAGGAACGGGGCCGAAGACAAGCGCGGCACCGTCCGGATGATACTGCAATTGACTTCGCCGGCGGTTCGTTGTTAAGTGTTCGAAATGTCTTGCTGTCGGTGCAGTACAACTCGGGGCTCAATTCCCCTACCGATGGAGACGCGCTCATGGAGAAGCTGAACGGCCTCAAGTGCCGCGAGTGTGGTCGCGGCTACCCCGCTGCCCCCCTGCACGTCTGCGAATTCTGCTTCGGTCCGCTGGAAGTGGACTACCGGTACGACGCGCTCAAAGGCGTCGTGACCCGGGAGTCCATCACCGCTGGTCCGCCGAGCATGTGGCGGTACCGCGATTTGCTTCCCGTGGAAGGGGAGGCGGCGGTAGGCCATCACGTCGGGTTCACGCCGCTGGTGCGCGCCGCCAACCTGGCCGACGAGCTGGGCTGCCGCGAGGTCTGGATC
>JBOHPP010000089.1:0-22855 GCA_050731755.1 Candidatus Rokuibacteriota bacterium
CTCCAGGGTCATCGGCCGCCGGTGGGCGCCGGCTCGAAGCCGAGCCGCTTGAGCACGGCCTGCGCCGCCGGACTCACCAGGAACTCGACGAAGGCGCGGGCCGGCTCGGGCGCGCGAGTGGCCTTCACGACGGCCGCCGGGTAGAGGATGGGACGGTGCGTGTCGTCGGAGAACGCAAAGGCGAGCCGGACGCGGCCGAGCCGCTGCACGGCGTCCGTGGCGTAGACGAAGCCGATATCCACCTCACCGCGGACGACGTAGTCGAGCACCTGGCGGACGTTTTCGGCGAAGATCAGCCGCGGCCGCACGCGGTCCCACAGGTTCAGAGAGCGCAGGCTCTCCTCGGCGTACTGGCCGGCCGGCACCGTCTTGGGGTTGCCGATGGCAATGCGCTGCACGCGCCGGTCCAGGAGATCGGAGGGCCCAGGCACGTCGAGCGGCGAGTCGGTGGGACGGATGGCGACCAGCACGTTGCTGGCGAACACGCGCCTGGTGGAGGCGAGCAGGAGCCCGGCCCGCTCCAGCTCGTCCACCTGGCGCTGGGCCGCCGACACGAAGACGTCCACCGGAGCGCCGGCCTCGATCTGCTTCTGCAGCTCGCCGGACGCTCCGAAGTTGTAGCGGAGCGTCACGCCCGGCCGGCCCTCGAGGAAGCGGCGGCCGATCTCCTCCACCGCCTCCTTCATGCTGACGGCGACGGAGAGGGTCAGCTCCGGGGCGGCAGCCACGGGCGCGCCGATCGACAGGAGGACGGCGAGCAGGCCCAGCACCGCGAGACCCTTCATCTGGTCCTCCTCCCGATCAGGGCCTTACTATGCCATCGCTCGCGGCCAGCAGCGCCATCGTGATGCGCTCGGGCGTGAGCGGCGCCTCGGTGATCCTGACTCCGGTCGCGTCCTCGATGGCGTTGGCGATGGCGGCCGGCGCCGGGATGATCGGCGGCTCGCCGACGCCGCGAGCGCCGAAGGGTCCGGAGGGCGAGGGCTTCTCGACGATGATCGTCTCGAGGTCGGGCAGGTCGGCCGCGGTGAGCTTCCGGTAGTCGAGCAGACTCGGGTTCATGAGCCGGCCGTCGCCGTCGTACATCAGGGCCTCGGTGAGGGCCATGCCGAGGCTCTGAACGGCACCGCCCTGCATCTGGCCCTCGACGCCGAGCGGGTTGATCGCCCGCCCGACGTCCTGGACGACCACGAAATCGTGGATCGTGACCTCTCCCGTCTCGGGATCGACCTCGATACGCGCGAGCTGGGCGGCGAAGGCCGGCGCCTGCTGGGAGAAGGCCGGACGGCTCACGCCGAGGACCGGGGGCGTCTTCGACATATAAAGGTTGCCCTTCTTGCCGATCTGGGCCAGGGTGATGCCCCGGTCGGGCATACCCCGGACGATCACGCGGCCATCCACGATCTCCAGATCGTGGATGGAGGCTTCCAGCTCGGCGGCCGCGATCTCCAGCGTCTGACCGCGGGCATCCTGCGCCGCCTGCAGGACTGCCGCGCCGACCGTGTAGACCGTCTTGCTGCCGGCGCTGAGGCCGGTGACCGGCGCCGTGTCGGTGTCGCCGGTGGTGATCCGGACCTTCTCGATGTCGACGCCATAGGCCGACGCGGCGATCTGGGCCAGCGCGATGTTGGTGCCGGCGATGTCGACCTGGCCGGTGAGCACGCTCAGCGTGCCGTCGGGGTTCAGGCGGACGGTCGCGCCGGTGGGCTGCAGGCCTCCGAGCCATCCGCCGAGCGCCAGGCCCGTGCCGCGCACCCCGCGACCGTCGGCGCCGCTGGCCTTCCACTCGGCCCGGCTCTTCCAGAGCGGATGCTCGGCGATCCGGTCCAGCACCTCTCGGGCTCCGTTGCTCTGCCAGGGCTGGCCGTTGGCCATCGGGTCGCCCTCGACGATCAGATGGCGCCGGCGGAACTCCACCGGGTCCAGGCCCAGCGCGCGAGCGATCTGCTGCATGTGCGAATCGATGGCGAAGATCGTCTGGGGGGCGACCGGCGCCCGATAGGCGGCGACGCTCGGCTTGTGGGTGAGCACCTCGACCCCGCGGACGTCGAAGGCCGGCCACTTGTAGAGGCTGGCCAGGAACACCGCGCTCACCGTCAGCACCGTGCCGGAGAACGCGCCGGCTTCCAGGACCGTCTCGGCCTCGAGCGCCATGAGCGTGCCGTCGCGCTTCACTCCGGTCTTGAGCCGGATGATGACCTGCGGCGCCGGCATGCCCGCTTCCAGCTCCTCGCGCCGGGTCATCACGTAGCGCACTGGGCGGCCGGTGGCTCGGGCCAGGAGCGCAGTGATCGGCTCGCACAGGGCCCGGATCTTGCCGCCGAACCCGCCCCCGCATTCCACCGGGATCACGCGGATCTGGTTCTCGGAGAGTCCGAGCACGTCGGCCACCTCGGAGCGCGTGTTGAACGAGCCCTGGGTGCTGGCCCAGAGGGTGAGGAATCCCGTGCGATCCCATTCGGCCAGCACAGCGTGCGGCTCCAGGTAGCCCTGATGCACCATCGGCACGCGATAGGTCTTCTCGAGCACCAGGTCGGACTGGGCAAAGCCCTGGGCCGCGTCTCCCCGGTGCAGCCGCGACTGCTGGCTGATATTCACGGCCTTGGCCGGCCCGGCCTCGGTCTTGGCGACGGCGACCGCCGAGTGGGCCAGGGCCTCGCGGGTGTCGGCCTCGGTGCCGGCATCGGCGACCGGTGGGGCGCCGGGCTGCATGGATTGCAGCGGGTCGACGGCCGCCGGCAGCACCTCGTACACGACCTCGATGAGGTCGAGCGCCTCTTCGGCGATGGCCAGCTCGTCGGCCGCCACCGCGGCGACCGGCTGGCCGGCGAACACGACGCGATCGATCGCCAGCACGGCGTGGGCCCGCGTCGGCGCCTGGCGCTTGAGCTCGGGGATGTCGGCCGCGGCCAGAACGGCGCGGACGCCGGCCAACGCGCGGGCGCGACTGGTGTCGATCCTGACGATCCGGGCGTGAGCATGCGGGCTGCGGAGCAGCTTGGCGTGCAGGAGACCGCGGGGCTGGAGATCGGCCACGTACTGGACGCGGCCCGTGACCTTCTCCGGCCCGTCGGGCCGGGGGATGGCCAGCCCGACTCCCCGGACGTCGCGCGTGGTCTTCATCGTCATGGCGGTCACCTCGCGGCCGCGGCGGCGGCTTCGCTGATGGCGGTGATCATCGTCGTGTAGCCCGTGCACCGGCAGAGGTTGCCGGCGATGCCGTAGCGGATCTCCTCGTGCGTGGGGCGCGGGTTCTCGGCCAGCAGGGCGGCCGCCGCCATCAAGACCCCGGGAATGCAGAACCCGCACTGGGGCACGCCGTGCCGAACGAACGCTGCTTGCAGCGGGTGGAGCGCATCCGGCCGGCCCAGTCCTTCGATCGTGCGGATCGCGCGACCGCCGGCCTGCACGGCCAGCATCAGACAGCTGGCCACCGGTTTGCCGTCGAGGTGGATCGTGCACGCTCCACAATCGCCGGTGCCGCACCCCTCCTTGGGGCCGGTGAGGCCCAGCCGCTCGCGCAGCGCCTCCAGCAGGGTCTCCCACGGTTGGACGAGCGTCTCCACCGCGTCGTCGTTGACCGTGCAGCTCAGGACATGCTTGGGCACGTCGTTGTCCTCCTTTCTCAGGCCCGTGCTCGCACGAGCGCGGTGTTCAGTGTCCGTCGCGTCAAGACGCGGACGAGATGACGGCGGAAGTCGGCCGACCCCCGCTGATCGCTGATCGGCCGGGCCGCCTCCGCCGCCAGCCCGGCCGCGTGCTCGATGAGCTCGCCCGTCGGCGGTCGCCCTTCCAGGGCCTGCTCGGCCTCCGTCACCCGCAATGGCGTCGGCGCCACGGCGGCCAGGGCGATCCGAGCCCGGGCGCACACCCCGTTCGAGAGGGTGAGCTGCGAGGCGACTCCGACGACGGCGATGTCGAGCTCCCGCCGGGGCGTGTGGCGCAGGTAGTTCCCGCCGCTCCGCGGCCCCGGAGCCGGGATCACGATCTCGACCAGCAGCTCGTCGGGCGCGAGCACCGTGCGCCTCACGCCGACGAAGAACGCACTGAGGGGGACACGCCGCTCGCCCCGGGGGCCGGCGATGACCGCTTCCGCGTCCAGCACCAGGAGCGGGGGGGCCATGTCAGCCGAGGGCGCGGCGTTGCAGAGGTTGCCTCCCACCGTGGCCAGGTTGCGCACCTGCACCGATCCGACGAGCGCGCCGCTCTCGGCCAGCGCTCGATAGCGCGCCCGGACGCCCGGATCCACCTCGATCTCTCGCGCCGTCACCGCCGCCCCGAGCCGGAGTCCCCGCCCGCCGTCCCGATCGAGCGCCCGCAGGCGAGCCACTCTCGACAGGTCGACCACGCAGCGCGGCTTGAGCAGCCCGTTCTTGAGCTGGGGCAACAGGTCCGTCCCTCCGGCCAGCAGGCTGGCCTCGGGCCCGTGCGCGACGAGCGCGCGCAGGCACTCCTCCACGCTGCCGGGTTGGACAACCTCGAACCGTCTCATGAAATGAGCCTCTCCTTCCGCGGCGTCGTCAGGACGGGCGGCGCTGCTGGATCGACGTCAGCGCCACGTTGACGAGGAACACCAGAGCCAGGAGCATGATCGACAGCGCGATGGCGACGTCGAAGTTCCCCTTGCCGGTCTCGAGCACCATGGCCGTCGTCAGCGTCCGCGTCTGGCCCTTGATGTTACCGCCCACCATCATGGAGGCGCCGATCTCCGAGATGATGCCACCGAAGCCGGCCATGATGGCGGCCAACATGGGCAGGCGGGCCTGCCGCAGGACGACCCGGACCATCTGGGCCCGCGAAGCGCCCAGGCCCAGGAGCTGGAGCCGGAACACCTCGGGGACGTTCTGCACGGCGGCCAGGGTGATCCCCGTCACGATCGGCGCGGCGATGACGGCCTGGGCCACGACGATGGCGGCCGGGGTGTAGAGGATCTCCCAGGCCCCGAAGGGGCCGCTGCGCCAGAGCAGGAGCGAGACGAAGAGCCCCACCACCACCGGCGGCAGCCCCATGCCGGTGTTGACGGCGCTGATCAGAAGCGTCCGGCCGGGGAAGCGCGTCAAGGCCAGGACGACGCCCAGGGGGATGCCGGCGGCGAGGGCGATGGCGGTGGCCGTGCCCGACACCTGGAGCGACAGCCAGAGGATGGCCCAGATCTCGGGGTCGGCGCCGAACAGGAGCCCGATCGCGCGCCGGAATCCCTCGGCGATGAGGTCCACCGCCTAGAAGTCCTCGTCCTTCTTGCCGGCGATGGGGACGAACAGCGGCCGGCCATATTTCTCGACCCCGAAGGTCCCGATGATCTTCTGCGCCTCCGGAGACAGCATGAAGTCGGCGAACGCCGTGCCGCCGGCGGCGTTGACCCGGGGGCCGTTGGCGGGGTTGATCTCCATGACCGAGTAGATGTTCAGCAGCGGCCGGTCGCCCTCGACCAGGACCGCGAGGTCGACACGCCGGGCGAAAGCCAGGAGCGTCGCGCGATCGGTCAGCGTATACGCCTGGCGGTCGTTGGCGATGCCCAGTGTGGCGCCCATGCCCTGACCCGACTCGATGTACCAGGGAGCGCCGGGCGCGACCCCCGCCCTTGCCCACAGACTTAGCTCGAGCGTGTGCGTGCCCGACTTGTCGCCGCGCGAGACGAAGCGCGCCTGGGCCGCGGCGATCTTCCGAAGGGCGGCGGTGGCGCTCGTGTCGCCCTTGATCCTCGCCGGATCGCCCGCCGGCCCCACGATGACGAAGTCGTTGTACATGACCAGCCGGCGGGTGTGCATCTTGCCTTCGGCCACGTACTTCTTTTCGACCTCGGGAGCGTGGGCCAGGGTCACGTCGGCCTCGCCCCGGGCGGCCAGGGCCAGCGCCTGACCCGTCCCCACCGAGATGGTCTTCATGGAGTACCCGCTCTTCCGCTCGAACAGCGGCACCAGGACGTCGAGCAGCCCGGAGTCCTGGGTGCTGGTGGTGGTGGAGAGGATGACCGTGCGCGACGCCGGCCCTTGGGCGTGGGCCGGCGCCACCGCCACGGCGAGGGCCAGGGCCAGCGGGATCCACCGCCGACGAACCATACCGTCCTCCTGGCACGAAAATCAGGTGGACCCACGTATATATGCTTCTCGAAGCATAATCAAGCACCCCGGCGGCGGCGGCGGCGGCGACGGCGGAAGGAGCGGGCGAAGTGGCGCTCGACCACGGCGTCGAGCCCGGCGCGAAAGCGCCGGTAGCGGAGCAGGAAGTCCCGCCCCTCGGCGCTGAGCCGGGTGCCGCCGCGCGGTCCCCGCCCCCGCTCGCGCTCCAGGAAGGCGAAGCCGGCCGCCCGTTCCAGCTCGCGGAAGTAGCCCCAGGCGTTCCGGTAGGACATCCCCACCCGGCCCACGGCCTTGCCGAAGGAGCCGAGGCGGTCCACGAGCTCGAGCAGCTCGGCCCGGCCGTCGCCGAACTTGACGCGCCCGCCGAACACCACCCAGACCTTGAGCCGGGGTTTGGCCTTCGTCACCGGCAATCGTCGCGAAGCCGGTCGAGATCGATCGAGAACTTCACCTTCCCCCGCCGCGCGCGGAGGCCCTCATACGCGGCCGCGGCGGCCACCGCCCCTCGCCGAGCGCGGCCAGCCGGTGGCTATCCGCCACCGGCCGCGCCGTCGTCATGGCGAGATTCTCAGGAGAGATCGACCCAGACGGTCTTGACCTCGGTGTAGTGGTCGAGCCCGGCCGAGCCCATCTCGCGCCCGAAACCGGATTCCTTGAAGCCGCCGAAGGGCAACGCCGCGTCGTAGAGGTTGTAGGCGTTCACCCACACGGTGCCGGCCCGGATGGCCCGGGCCGCGCGGAGCGCCTTGGCCACGTCGCGCGTCCACACCGCCGCCGCCAGGCCGTACGTGGTCTGATTGCCCTCGGCGATGCCGTCCTCCACCGACCGGAACGGGATCACCGCCAGCACGGGGCCGAAGATCTCCTCGCGGGCGATCTTCATGCGATTGCTGACCCTGTCGAAAATGGTGGGCTCGACGAAGTAGCCCTTGCCGTCGCCCACCCGGGCGCGGCCACCGCCGGCCACCAGCCGGGCCCCTTCCTGCTTGCCGGCCTCGATGTAGGAGAGCACCGTGTCCATCTGCTGCTTGGAGACGACCGGCCCCATGCGGGTGGCCTTGTCCAGCGGGTCGCCCACCTTGAGACCCTTCACGCGCTCGGCGAGCTTGGCCACGAACTCGTCGTGGACGCGCTCCTCCAGAAACAGCCGGGACCCGGCCGCGCAGACCTCGCCCTTGTTGTAGAAGATCCCGGTCATGGCGCCGCGGATCGCTGCTTCCATGTCGGCGTCGGCGAAGACGATATTCGGCGACTTGCCGCCCAGCTCGAGGGACAGTCGCTTGAGCGTTCCCGCCGCCTCGCGCATGATCTGTTTCCCAACGTCGGTGGAGCCCGTGAAGGCGATCTTGTCCACGCGGGGATCGCGCACCAGCGCCATGCCTACCTTGGCGCCCGGGCCGGTGACGACGTTGAAGACGCCCTCGGGTAGGCCCGCCTGCTGGACCAGCTCGGCGAACTTCAGGGCCGTGAGCGGGGTCTGCGACGCCGGCTTGAGCACGACGGTGTTGCCGGCGGCCAGCGCCGGCGCGATCTTCCAGGATGACAACAGGAACGGAAAGTTCCAGGGCACGATGGCGCCGACCACGCCGACCGGTTGGCGCAGCGTAAAGGTGAACGCCTGGTCGCGGAGGGCGAGGGTCTCGCCGTGGATCTTGCTGGCCCAGCCCGCGAAGTAGCGGAACACCTCGGCCGCGAACGGGATCTCGACCTTGCCGGAGTCGAACAGCGTCTTGCCGGTGCACAGGCTCTCCAGGCGCGCCATCTCGTCGAGGTTCGACTGGATGAGATCGCCCAGCCGCCAGACGATGCGGCCGCGCTCGTGGGCCGTCATGCGCGGCCAGGGGCCCTCGTCGAAGGCCTTGCGGGCGGCCGCCACGGCGGCGTCGATGTCGCGCTCGTCGCCCCGGGCCACCGTGCCGAGGGGCTCCTCGGTCGCCGGGTTGATGGGCGCGTAGGTCTCGCCCGAGACGGGCGCCTGCCATTTGCCGTTGATGAACAGTTCAGCCGTCGGCATCGTACCTCCCCGGTCGCCCGCCCCGGGCGGCCTCATGCATCCGGTGCCAGCGTCAGCACCGACGTGTGCTTCTTGAAATGGCGCAGGACCACGAACAGCAGGACTCCCCCCGTCGCGGTCACCACCCAGACCGGGTCGAGCACGAGCCTCCGCGTGTCCTGAAAGTCCTCGACCATGTCCAGGAATAGCGGGGCCACCAGGATCAGCGCCGCCGCATAGAACTCGCGGCGGACCGCCACCTTCCACCGGAAGGGGTGGGCTGGGGGGACATACCGCCCCCAGGCCGGCACGAGGGCCGGCACGCGCGCCGCCCACTCGAGAAATTCCGGACCGAACCGCTCCCGGAGAAACGCCTCCTCGCGCCGCGCGATGCACGCGTAATAGACCACGGTGACGGCAGCCACCACGGGGGGCGCGATCCAGCCGTGCATGAACAAAAACAGGCCGAGAATGATGATCCCGTTGGCGACGTAGAGCGGGTGCCTCACGATCGAGTACGGCCCGGTCGTGTTCAACGAGGCCGCCTTCTGGTGGCGCGTGTTCCGGCCCGAGGTCCCGGGAGCGGCGACCCCCACGGTCCACACGCGAAGGGCCAGGCCAGCCATGGCCAGCGACAGGCACGCGAACTCCCAGGCCAGGTCGGCGGCGTGCGAGGAAAAGAGATGCCGGGCTCGGGCCACGGCGAACACCACCAGGGGCAGGAGCAGAAACGGCAGATAGCTCCGCCAGCGGAACAGGAAATCGCCGAGTCGCAAGACGGCCGGGGACGCCGCCTGCGTCTTCATCGCGGGGTCAGGATCCGGCCGGTGCCGGCCGCGGTGAACGTGCCCCGGTCGACCACGACCGAGCCGTTGACGATGACCCAGGGAATGCCTGTGGGGTGGCGGTGGGGGTCGGTGTAGGTCGCTTCGTCCCGCACGGTGGCGGGATCGAAGACGGCCAGGTCGGCCGCATAGCCGGGGCGAAGGAGGCCACGATCTCGCAGGCGCAGCCGTGCCGCGCACATCCCGGTCATCTTGCTGACGGCCGTCTCGAGCGAGAACAGCTTGCGCTCCCGAGTGTACTCGCCGAGCACGCGCGGGAAGGTCCCGTACATCCGCGGATGAGGCTTGCCGGGGTGCGGGCCGGGCCCGGTGCTGAGCCCGAGCGAATCGGAGCCCACCATGATCGCCGGGTGGGCCAGCACCTTGACGACGTTGTCGGGGCTCTGCGAGAAGACGACCATCGACACCGTCGCCTTCTCCTGGAGCAGCAGGTTCATCATCGCCTCGGCCGGCGTCGTGCCCGCCCGGCGGGCCAGCGCGGCCAGGGTCATCCCCTCCAGCTCGCGCTGGGCGCAGGTGGCGATCTGGATCTCGTCGAACCCGACGGCCCCGATGGAGACTGTCCGCCACCGCTCGCCCTCCACCAGACACTCCTCGACGATACGCCGGCGGGTCGCCCGATCGGCGATGCGCTCCAGGAGCCGCCCGGCACCGCCGTCGTGGACCCAGGCCGGCAGGAGATTGTCCATCTTGGTGGAGCCGGCGTGGTACGGATAGACGTCGCCGGTGACGTCCACACCGCGCGCCCGTGCCTCGTCGATGAGCCGGAGCACGCGGTCGATCTTCGGCCAGTTCTCCCGGCCGCCCACCTTCACGTGGGCGATCTGCACGCCGACCCCGCCCTCCTCGCCGATGCGAATGGCCTCGGCGATGGACTCCTCGACCATCGACGACTCGCCGCGGACGTGGGAGAAGTAGAGTCCGTCCCGGCGCGCCATCGCCCGGGCCAGGCCGATCAGCTCCGCGGTCTCGGCGTAGGCGCTGGGCGGGTAGACGAGGCCGGTGGAGAAGCCAAAGGCTCCAGCGTCCAGGGCCTCGGCGAGCAGGCCTTCCATCGCGCGGAGGTCGTCGGCGCCGGCCGCCCGGCTCTCGGCGCCCATGGCGGCCAACCGGAGGGCGCCGTGGCCGACGAAGTGCGCGACGTTGATCGAGGGCCGGGCTGCGCGCAGCGCGGCCAGATACTCGCCGAACGTCTCCCACTGGAGGTCGAGTCCCGCGCCGATTCCCCCCGCCCACGTGCGCACGAGGTCGCGCCGCTCCCGGTGCACCGGGGCCGGCGAGAACGAGCACATCCCGACCACCTCGGTGGTGCATCCCTGACGGATCTTGGATTCCGCCGGCGGGCAGGCCAGATAGAAGAGGTCGGAGTGCGAGTGCGCGTCGAGGAACCCTGGGGCCACCACGTGCCCGGCGCCGTCGATCACCCGCGCGGCCTCGCCCCGCAAGCCCGGGCCCACCGCGGCGATCCGGTCACCCTCGACAGCGACGTCGGCACGCTGGCGTGGCGCTCCCGTGCCGTCGATCACGTCGGCGCCGCGGATCAGCAGGGACCAGGCCACGGCCTACTCCTCGACGATGACCACGGACCTCATGCGGTCGCCCTGCTTGATCCGGTCCACGTGCTCCATCCCCGTCACCACCTGGCCGAAGACCGTGTAGTTGTTGTCGAGGTGGGGCTGGGGCCCGAAGGTCACGTAGAACTGGCTGCCCGCGGAGTCCGGGTGCTGGCTGCGCGCCATCGCCACGGTGCCCCGCCCGTGCCGACGCGTATTGAACTCCGCTTTGAGAGTGTAGCCGGGGCCGCCGGTGCCGTTGCCCTGCGGATCCCCGCCCTGGACGACGAAGCCCGGGACCACGCGGTGGAAAGTGAGGCCGTTGTAGAAGCCCTTGCCGGCCAGGGCCACGAAGCTCTCGACCGTCTTGGGAGCATCTTCCGGGAAGAAGTCGATCCGGATCTCGCCGCCGTTCTCCAGCGTGATGATGGCCGTCTGCGTCACTCGGGTCTCCTCACTCGGTGATCTTCACGGACGTGATGCGGTCGCCGACCTTGATCCGGTCCACGACCTCCATGCCTTTCGTGACCCGGCCGAAGGCGGTGTACTTGCGGTTCAGGGAGGGAGCCGGGCCCAGCATGATGTACACCTGGCTTCCCGCGGAATCGGGATCGGGCCCGCGCGCCATCCCCAGCACGCCGCGCTCGAACGGTCGCGCGTTGAACTCCGCCTTCACCGTGTAGCCGGGACCGCCGGTGCCCATCCGCGGATGGTCCATCGGCTGCGTCTTCGATTGGGGGTCGCCGAACTGGACGACGAAGCCGGGCTCGACCCGGTGGACCCGCTGGCTGTCGTAGAAGCCCCGCCGGGCCAGGTCGACCAAGTTCTTCACGTGATTCGGGGCGTCACCCGGCCACAGCTCGAGCACGATCTCTCCGCCCCGTTCCATCGTGATGACCGCCGCCGGCCCTTTGACGGGCTGCCCCGGCGCGACGCCGGGCAGGAGCAGCAACACGAGGACGGCGCCCAGCGCCCACCGGACCGTGCTTCGTGATCTCTCGTGCATTGGCGCCTCTGCGAAGCGAGCCCACCACGGCCGGAAAAAGTTTCACGCGCGTGAGGGCGGCGACATTATACACGGCGGCCAGCGGGGCCAGCGGCGGCGCCGCCGGTGCCCTCAGCAGTCGATGCCCCAGCGGCAGATCGAAAAGCGCGGACTCAGAGCGAAGAGGACGACCACCACGAGGAGCACGAACAGGCCGGCCAGCCAGACGTTGAGGCTGAGGCCGTAGCGCAGCGCGAGGCCCCACCGGCCGGCCGGCGCCCCCCGTTGACCCAGCAGCTCGGACATGAAGCGCCGCAGGCGCTCGCGGTCGTCGGCCGCCATCCGCACGAAGTGCAGACCGGCCGCCCCTTCGCGGGCGGCGCGGACCACCGCGGACGCGACCAGGACCGGGCGGCGGTCGTGCGGCAGGTGCAGCTCGACCCGCACCGCCGTGTCTGGCGGCGGTGGCGCGTCGATCTCAATCGCGCAGCCGTCCAGCGAGAGGTTGAGGGTCTGGCCCTCACGGCGGGTGTGTCCGTCGTCCATGATCGCCGGCACCTTCACGGCCACGCGCTCGAACTCGCGCTGCTCGACCGGGTGCCGCACGTAGCGTACGCCCCACTGCATCGCCCGGAACCGCCGCCCGCAGCCCTGGCAATGGAAGGGATAGACGTAGAGCGCGGTGAGCAGGCGCTCGACCGCCCCCGCGCGAGCGGTGCGGCGGGTTTGGTTCCGACCACATTTCGGGCAACGCGGCGCGCTCACGGCTTCGTTCCTCGTTCCCCATGGTAGGATGAACGGGTGCTGAATCGCGAAAACATCCGCAACATTGCCATCATCGCCCACGTGGACCACGGCAAGACGACGCTGGTCGACGCGATGCTCTGGCAGTCAGGGCTCTTCCGCGCCAACGAGTCGGTACCCGAGCGCATCCTGGACTCCATCGACCTCGAGCGCGAGAAGGGCATCACCATCATGGCCAAGAACACGGCCATCACCTACCGGGGCGTCCACATCAACATCGTGGATACGCCCGGCCACGCCGACTTCGGCTCCGAGGTGGAGCGCACGGTGACGCTGGTGGACGGCGTGCTGCTGCTGGTGGATGCCGCCGAAGGCCCGCTGCCTCAGACCCGCTTCGTCCTCAAGAAGGCGCTGGAGGCCGGGCTGCCGCCCATCGTCGTCGTCAACAAGGTGGACCGCGCCGACGCCCGCCCGGCCGAGGTGCTCGACGAGATCTACGACCTCTTCATCGATCTCGACGCCGCCGAGGATCAGCTGGAGTTCCCGGTGCTCTACACCAATGCCCGGGCGGGGACGGCCACCCGCGACCTCAGGGAGCCGGGCCGGTCGTTGGAGCCGCTCTTCGAGACCATTCTCTCCACCGTGCCGGCGCCTCGCTTCGACCCGGCGCTGGGCCTGCAATTCCGGGTCGCCATGCTGGATTGGGACGACTACGTGGGCCGCCTCGTCATCGGCCGGATCGTCAACGGCACGGTCCGGCAGGCCGACCGTGTGGCCGTCGTCCACCGGGACGGCTCGGTGGAGCCGGCCAAGGTCACCGTCCTCTACGGCTACGAGGGCCTCAAGCGCATCGAGATCGCGGAGGCCAGCGCCGGCGATCTGGTGGCCTTGGCCGGCATCGAGGCCATCGAGATCGGCGAGACCGTTGCCGACGCAGAGGCCCCCCTGGCCTTGCCCTTGATACGGATTGACGAGCCCACGGTGGCGATGCTCTTCTCGGCCAACACCTCGCCCTTCGCCGGCCGGGAAGGCCGGTACGTGACGTCGACGCAGCTCCGCGAGCGGCTCTTCAAGGAGCGCCGGATCAACGTGGGCATCCGGGTCGACGAGACCGACGGGCCCGACACCTTCCAGGTGTCGGGGCGCGGGGAGCTGCAGCTGGCGATCCTCATCGAGATGATGCGCCGGGAGGGCTTCGAGCTAGAGGTGGGCAAGCCGACTATCATCACGCGGCAGGATGCCGGACGGCTGCTCGAGCCCATGGAGCACCTGGTCATCGACATTCCCGAGGAGCACATCGGCGCCGTCACCCAGAAGATCGGACCTCGCCGGGGCGCCATGGTGAAGCTGGTCAACCACGACACCGGCCGCGTGCGGCTCGAGTACCGCATCCCGGCCCGGGGACTCATAGGATATCGATCCGAGTTCCTGACCGATACTCGAGGCACCGGCCTGCTCAATCACCTGTTCGATGGGTGGGACGAGTGGCAGGGAGACATCGCCCATCGCCAGAACGGCGCGCTGCTCGCCGACCGCCCGGGGCGGGCCACCGCCTACGCCATCGATCACCTCCAGGCCCGGGGCGTCATGTTCCTGGCTCCCGGCACCGACGTCTACGACGGGATGATCGTCGGCGAGAACGCCCGTGACGACGACATGGCCGTCAACATCACCAAGGAGAAGAAGCTCACCAACATGCGCTCCTCGACGTCCGAGGAGGGCATCAAGCTCACGCCCCCACGGCTCATGAACCTCGAGCAGTGTCTGGAGTGGATCCGGGAGGATGAGCTGCTCGAGGTGACGCCTCGCTCGCTCCGCCTGCGCAAGCGCCAGCTCGGCGGCCGCCGCCGCTTCTAGTCAGCCGCCCACCGGAGGTAGACGGCGGCCGACGTGAACCCGGCGCCGAAGGCGGCGAGGACGACACGGTCCCCGTAGGCGAAGCGCCGCTGCTGGTGCCACTCGGCGAGCGCGATGGGAATCGTCGCCCCCACAGTGTTGCCGTACCGATCGAGGTTGATCACGACACGCCCCAGCTCCAGACCCAGGCGCTTGGCCACCGCCTCGATGGGCTCGACGAGCACAGCGCCGGCGCCGAACAGCACCGCGGTGGCCCGATCCTCGGGGTCGACGACGCTGCTCATGCGGTCCGCCCCGCACAACAAGACGCAGCGGGCCGCGCCCGACTCCACGAGCTTTGTGGCGACGACGAGGCCGTAGGCGAAGCCTGAGCAGGCCCCGGCCAGATCGAACCCCCAGGCATGATGGCGCCCAGCCCTCGCTGGACGACGCTCGTGGATGCCGGTCCGCGAGCGGATCCACTCATCGCTCGTGTCGAGGCGCTGCTCGAAGTAACGATTCGGATGACGTCGGCCGGCGCGTAGAAGCCCGTCGCCGTGTTCGCAGCTCTGACCATCTCATCCTCCGGCCGGCCGCGGCCGCCCGGCACCTCCCGATAGTAGACCCGGCGCCCCTTCCGTGAGGCGCTTTGCCCGCGAGAGAATACCGGCCGGAGGATCGCTCCCATGCCCAACCGCTCTTGCCCCGGCGTCCTGGCCGCCTTCGCCCTGCTCGTCGCCGTCGGATGCCGCGCCGACCGGCCCGGCTTCACCGCGCCCGACGCTCCGTACGTCGCCACGCCGGAGATGGTCGGGCTCGAGATGCTCCGGCTCGTCGGCGTCGGCAGCACGGACGTCGTCTACGACCTGGGCAGTGGCGACGGGCGCCTGGTCATCGCCGCCGCCCGCGACTTCGGGGCCCGGGCGGTCGGCGTCGAGATCAATGCCACCCTCGTCCACACTAGCCGGGAAGACGCGCTGAGGGCCGGCTTGGCCGAGCGCGCCCGCTTTCTCTGGCAGGACATCTTCGCGACGGACATCCATGAGGCCACCGTCGTCACGCTCTACCTGGGCGAGGACGTCAACGTGAGATTGCGTCCCAAGCTCCTCCGGGAGCTTCGGCCGGGCGCGCGCGTGGTGTCCCACGACTTCACCATGCGCGACTGGAGACCGGACCGTACCCAGCCGGTGCGCAGCGCGGGCCGCGTCCACACGCTCTATGCCTGGGTGGTCCCCGCCGATGCCGCGGGCCGCTGGCAGGGCACGCTGGAGCGGAACGGTCGCCGCCGCACGGCGACGTTGGAGGTCACCCAGCGCTTCCAGCGGGTGGACGGCGCGCTCGAGGTCGACGGAATTCGCCAGCACCTGCAGGGCGAGCTCACCGGTGACCAGGTCGCGCTGGCCGGGTCGGGTCTGACGCTGGCGGCCAGGATCACCGGCGACTCGGCGGCCGGCCGCCTCATCGGCCCCGAGGGCGTGGAGTCGTGGGCGGCGCGACGCCAGGCGCCGTGATCTCGCCACTCGCCACGTGGTTCTCCGATGATCGGGCGCTGGCGCGCTTTCGGCGGCGCTACCTCGGGCGCCGCCCTGCTGTCCGCCTGCCGCGAGATGGCGCCTGGCGCCGGGTGGCTCCTGACTTCGAGACGGCGCTCGTCCTCCCCGGCGCCGGGCTTCCATTCCACACCGTCACCGACCGTCGCGCTGACCGCTCCGCCGACCACCGGCGGCTCCGTCGCGCGCTCGCCGCGGGCGACACCATCTATATCCCCCAGGTCCACCAGGTTCTGCCCCGGCTCATGCGCCTCATGGTGGCCCTTCGGGCGACGCTGCTCGGCCCGCTCCGCGAGGAGTGCTCGTTTCTCTTCCTGGTGAAGGGCCGCGGGCGGGCCGGCCTGGGCCTGCACCACGACGGTCCCGTGGACGCGTTCTGGCTCCAGCTCGAGGGCCGGCGGACGGTGACCATCGGCCCGCGCGTGGATGCGGGCGCCCCCGAGGATCTCGGTGACGACCTCGCGCGCGCAGGACGCTCGGGTGGATGGCGGACGCTCGACCTCGGGCCCGGCACGCTCTTCTACCTGCCGCCCTACACGCCCCACGCTGTGATCTGTCGCGGCCGTTCCCTGGCGCTGTCGCTCACCTGGAGGGCGCCTCGGCGGCCCAGCCCGCGCGCGACGGCCGCCGGCATGACCGAGTGGGACGTGGTGAGCGGCCAGGCCGAGCCTCGCCCGCGCCCTCACCCAGGGCGTTTGTGGACCCAGGTGCCCGTCGCCGCCGGCGCCCTCGATGCAGGACGCCGGCGCTTCCTGCTGGCGACGCCGGATGGCGCCGCCTGGCTCCCGGCGACGGCGCGGCCCCTGGCCAGGCGGCTTGGGACGATGCCCAGCCTGACCGCGGCGGAGGCCCGGCGCCACGGCGAAGCAAGCGCGGTGCTGCTGGCGCACGGCATCCTGGCCGACCAGGAGCTGCCGCTGCTGATTCGCCCCGCGCACCCGAAGGCGCTCGACGGCTGGCACTTCGCGTGATATTCCTCGCCGCGTATGGCGGCGGGCCAGGACGCGTTCCGGGCGCTCACGATCGGCCGGAAGGTCGCGGTGACCAAGACCATCGGCGAGTCGGACGTCTACCTGTTCGCCGGCATCACCGGGGACTTCTCGCCGAACCACGTGGACGAGGAGTTCATGCGGAGCACGCGCTACGGCCGGCGCATCGCCCACGGCGCGCTGCTGGTCGGGTACATGTCGCGCGCCTCGACGGAGATCTGCGCCGGCCTCGGCGGCACGATCGTGTCGTACGGCTTCGACCGGATCAGGTTTCCGGCCGCCGCCGGCATCGGCGACACGGTGACGGTGGCCTACGAGATCGTCAAGCGCGACGAGGCGGACCTGAAGACGTTCGCGCGCGTCACGCGTCACCTGCACCAACCAGCGGGGCGAGGTCGTGGCCGCCGCCACCCATATCCTCAAGGTGCTGCAGTGACGAGCAGGGGCAACGGTGGTGCGGTTTTCGGGGGCAGTCTGGCTAGGACATTTTGACTACACAACCGATATATGTCCTTACAATTTCGTGACTTTCTGGCCTCCTTGATCGCCCCGTCGACAGCTCGGAAATAGCCACCAAGATAGCGCCACATATAGAGGTTCGGCGTACGGGACCTGTGGGGCTTGAGATCTGTTCGAGCACACGCCCAGGTTTGGCGAGACCCTTGCACTAGGATAGGGCCGGAGCATCCGTGAGCAGGGAGGTACCGGATGAACCGACTGACTCCTCAAGAACGTCGCAAGGTCTACGAGGCCCAGCAGCGGGCTCGCGAGATCATGCTGGCCCGCCTGAATGCCCCGGTCACGTCGCCCGCGGGGCCTGTCATCGATGAGATCGGGCGCCGGCGGCTGCTCAAGGCGGCTGTGATCGCGGCCGTGCTCGGCGGGGGATTCCTGGCGTCCACGACGCTGGAGTTCCACCTGCCGGCCTCGCTGATCGAAGCTCTGCTGCCCCGGCTGTAGATCGTCGACCGGGCCTCGACGGCCCGCGCTCGAAACGGCAACCCCCGGGCCTATAATCCCGTCCACTCATTCCTGACGGGAGGCCAACCATGCCTCGGTTCCTGAAGATCGCCGCCGCGCAGATGGGTCCCAACCCCGAAGGCACGCCTCGCGAGGCGATCGTCGAGCGGATGCTGGCGCTCCTTGACCGGGCCATCGCCGAGGACGTCGAGCTGCTGGTCTATCCCGAGTTGGCGCTCACGCCCTACTTCCCCAAGCGCATCCGCGAGGACTACGACCAGTTCTTCGAAGACGACATGCCGTCCAAGGCGGTCGCACCCCTCTTCGACCGGGCGCGCCAGGCAGGCATCGCCTTCCATCTGGGCTACGCCGAGCGCGACGGCGCCCGCCGCTACAACACTGCGATTCTCGTGGACGGCGACGGCACCGTGTTCGAGAAATACCGCAAGACCCACCTGCCGGGGCTCAGCCATCCGGACCCCGACGGGCTCGCGCGGGTCTTCGAGCCCTACTACTTCGCTCACGGCGACACCGGCTTCAAGGTCTACGCGGCCCAGAAAGCCAAGGTCGGCATCGCCATCTGCCAGGACCGGCGTTACCCGGAGTCGTACCGGTGCCTGGGCCTGCTCGGCGCCGAGGTCGTCGTCTGCGGCTACAACACGCCCCTCTATCCGCTCTCGCTGAGCCACAACGAGCTGGTGCTGCGGGCCGGCGCCTACGAGAACAGCCTCTTCGTGGTGGGCTGCGCCAAGGCCGGCGTGGAGGACGGCGTGGAGTTCATCGGGGGCAGCGCCATCGTGGGTCCGCTGGGCGAGGTGGTAGCCCAGGCCTCGACCACCGGCGACGAGTTGGTGGCGGCGCGGATCGACCTCGACCAGATGATTCCGGCCCGCAAGCGCTGGAACTTCTTCGGCCGCCGGCACCCCGAGCACTACGGCATCCTCGTCGAGAAGCGCCGCGGCTGAGCGCGCTGGCGTTCCGTCGGGGACGTCATATTAAGAGCCCGTCGGCTCGCGGGGCCGGGGCCGACGGGTGCGTGCGGCAGGGCTCCACGGGACCCGTTCCCGCCCCCTGGCAACAGACCCCGCGTGCAGGTGGAGCCCAGCCGCTACGGGGCAGCGGACGCGTGCCGCGTGGTCCCGTGAGCCCAGCCGCACGCGCCCGTCGACCCGCCGCGCGGATCGAGCGCGGCGATCGTTAACATGACTTCGCCGACGGAACACTAACGCGCGAGCCACACCGCGGCCAGCAGGCTCAGGCCCGTCAGCAGCGCGGCGCCGACGAAGGACTCGATGTAGATCCGTACCGCCTGAGCACGCAGCAGGCCCACTTCGCCGGGGTCGGTCACCTCCACCTCACCGCCGTCCATGTCGCGCGCGCCGCGCGCGGCCAGGCGCACTCAGGTGCCGTCGCGGGCCTGGATGAGTCCGAGCGCGCCCACGAAGAACGGCACGAAGGCGCCGAGGACCCAACCCGGCCCGGCGCCCAGCGCGATCAGCAGGACGACAAGAAGCGTGCCGAGGGCGATGGCCACCACGCCCATGCGCAGACGCTGGGCCCGCCCGCGAGGACCGATGTTGCCGACACGCGCTCGCATGGCCATCTCCTCAGAGCTGGAGGACGGCGATCCCGGCCACGGCCAGCGTGGCGCCCACGATGGGGCGCAGTGTCACGCGTTCTCCGAGAAAGAGGAGCCCCAGCGGGATGGCGAACATGGGGGCCGTGGACGACAGCACGGTGGCGATGGCCACCCCCGAGTACTTCAGGGCCGTCACGAACAGCACCGAGCTGAGCGCCGTCAGCAGGCTCAAGGCCGTCATGCGCCAGACGACCGGGCCCGCGCTGGTCCCCAGCGTCCGCACGGCGCCTCGGGCCCACGGCGTGGCGAACAGCAACGCCCCGGCCAGGGGCAGGCGTACCGCCTGGGCGGTCACCGGATCCACCTCGTTCAGCGGCGCCTTCAGCATGATGGAGGAGATGCCCCAGGCGACGGCGGCCAGCAGGGCGCCGCCCACGCCCAGCCACCAGCCGTCACCCGCCAGGGCCTCGTCCCGCCGTGAGAGCACGATCAAGGCCAGACCGGCCAGGGTGACGAGCGAGCCCACCGCGATCTGGGGCGTGATGACCTCGTCCAGGAAGACGGCGGCCAGTCCCGCCGCTACCAGCGGGTAGGCCATGGCGATCGTCATGCCGCGCCCGAGGCCCAGCCGGCGTGTGCTCTCGAAGAACACCGTGTCGCCGATGCCGATGGCAAAGATGATCGAGAGCCCGAGCAGCAGCAGGCTCGGCCCCGAGATGGCCAGCAACTCGCCGGCGCCTCGGTCGACCAGGATCCAGGCCAGCAACAGGGCGCCGCTGGCTGTGGTCCGCAGGGCGTTGACGGCGACCGAGTTGAAATGAGGGTTCAACGTGCGGACCAGCAGGCTCGTCAGCGCCCAGGTCAGGGCCGAGCCGAGCGCGCAGAGCGAGCCCAGCGCCGACAGGGACAGATCCTCCACGCGGAATCAGAACAGCGCGATCGGGTTCACCGGCGAGCCGGTGGCGTTGGGCAGCCGGAGCGGGGCGATGGTCAGCATGAACTCCCAGCGGCGCCGGGCGGCGCAGGCCTGGCCGAGCTCCTCGAGGTTGGCGTTGTCGATGAGCCAGAGACCCATGGTGACCAGCGCGACCACGTGGAGCGAGTTGCCGATCGCCGGGTAGGGCGGCGGGGTCACATCGTTGTGGGTGTCGGTACCGAGCATGGCGATGTCGCGCTCGCGGAACCAGGGCGCGCAGGCCACGTGCGCGGCCGGCGAGCCGTCCTTGAGCGGGTTGCGCGGCCCCTCCTGGATTCGGCGCGCGTAGTACCCGGTCCGGATCAACAGGATGTCGCCGGACTCGACGCGGACGTGCTGAGCCTTTTCGGCGGCCTCCAGGTCGTCAGGCATCACGCCCTCGCCGGAGCCGAGCCAGCGGCCCTTGAGCGCGGCGACGTCGAGGAGCACGCCGCGGCTCACCACGCCGTCGCGCAGCAGGTCCACCGACTCCACCTGAGCGCCCTCGCGCGAGGTGATGAGGTTGCAGGAGCGACCGTTGTAGATCCGCCCGTTCCAGAAGTAGTGGGCGGGCGTGTCGACGTGGGTGATGGTGTAGCCGTGGAACACCATGCCAATGAACTCGGACGCCCCGCGCCGCTCGAGCGCGCGGGCCGGCGAGACAGTGTCGCGGCCCTCGCCGCTGTCCACCATGAAGCGGAGCGGCTGGAAGGTGGTGTCGGCGGTGATCTGGGTCGAGATGGGACGCGCGCAGGTCACACCGACGCCGTCCTTCACCAGGCCCGCCGCCCGCCGGCGCTTGTCCGGCGTAATGAGGTTGATCGTTCCCAACTCGTCGTCGCGGCCCCAGCGCCCCCAGTTGCTGAGGCTGTCCATCATCTTGAGCACGTCGGTCTCGCTCGGCGCCTGAGCCATGGCCTGCTCCTCACCCGCCGGCGCGCCGCCGGCGCGAACTCGGACGGGCGCCACTATACACGATGGCACCGCGGGTGCTCAGATGGGCAGGGAGGCTCCGTATGAAGAAGCCGCGCCGTCCCTCGCCCGACAAGCCGCACGACACGCCCGTCCTCGGCCCCCGCGGCCGACGCCGCAAGGTCAGCGCGCTACCGCCCGAGCCGCGCGGACACCGCTACGATCCCGGCGTGCCGCCGCCGCGGCCGCGCGATCCCTGGATCGACGAGGGAGAGCCGGAACCGAACGGCTGAGCGGGCACCGCCGCCGATTGGACGGCCACGCCGCACACCGATGGCCGTTGACAGCGTCGGGCGTGGTCCCTAGAGTCCGACGTCATGAGCTGGACACCGCCGCCCCCGCGTCCCGGCCATCCGTACTACATGCACGACGCGATCTACTCGCAGCCCGGCGCGCTCCGTCTGCTTCTGCGCGGACAGGAGACGACGCTCGGCGCCGCGGCGGAGAGGCTGCGCGCGATGGAGCGCGTGCTCCTCTCGGGCATCGGCACCTCCTGGCACGCGACGCTGGTCGGCGAGCTGATCCTGGCCCACGTGGGCGGCCTGGGCCATCGCGTCCGCGCGTTCCACTCCTTCGAGTTCAAGAACTACTGGCCGGCGCCCGATCCCAGGACGGGCGTGGTCGTCGTCAGCCACCGCGGGACCAAGCGCTTCTCGCTGGAGGCGCTGAGCAAGGCCAAGGCCGGCGGCGGTGTGGCCGTGGTGATCACGGGGAAAGGCAGCGGCGAGGGGCTCGCCGTCGCCGATTACACGCTGCGAACGGTGGAGCAGGAATCCTCGGCCGCGCACACCGTCAGCTACACGTGCGCGATGTACCTGCTGGCCGCCCTGGCCGCCGAGCTCGGCGGCCACGACGGCATCCGCCGAGAACTGCAGGCGCTTCCCGACCATCTCGCGACGTTGCTCGGCCAGGAAGCCTGGAACGACCTCGCCGCCCGCTTCGCCGACCGCCGGTGCTACTACTTCGTCGGCGGCGGCCCCAACACCGCCACCGCGCTCGAAGCCGCGCTCAAGATGAACGAGGCCAACCACTCGACGACGGTAGGCTACAACTGCGAGCAGTTCCTGCACGGGCCCTGGGCGGCGCTGGACGCCCGGGATGTCGTCTTCGTCATCGCGCCGCCCGGGGCCGCCTACGAGCGGTGTCGGGCTGTGGTCCAGGCGGCGCGAGAGGTCGACGCGCCGGTGGTGGCACTGGTACGCGAGGACGACCGGGAGATCGCCGCCCTGGCCGCCGAGACCATCGCGATCCCCGAGGTGAACGAGCTGCTGTCGCCACTCCTGACCGTCGTCCCCCTCCAGCTCTTCACGTACCACCTCGCCCTGCGGCGTGGCGTGAACCCAGACACTATGCGCGCCGACCAGCCCGCCCACGGGCGAGCCCGCGCCCTGATTGCGCTCTAGCTTCGATGTCCTCGACACCGAACCCTGGTCCCGCCCGTCGGGCCGGTGGGGACGTGGAGGCTGTCGTGGACATTGACGCCTTCAAGCTGCACTGGGTTGTCGAAGCGCTGCCGTCGGCGGTCGTCGTGATCGATGTCATGAACAAACGTTCTGGTGTGTAACACCGCCGTCTTCACCCGCCGCTCAGGCGAGGTCGTCCATGCGGACCTGGCTGCGCGGGATACCGTTCGTCTTGCCGACCGGCGGGCCCCGTTTGGCCGGTCCTCCGGTTCGCACCGGGGGGAGGGCGGGACCGTCAGTGGGGTGGTCGCCGTCACCACGGCGGAGGGGTCGATCGCTTAGGCGCTTTCGCGCGCGGCGAAACCGACGGCGCGGTCGTCCTCAGAGGTACGCGAGCAGGCGGCCGCAGGT
>JBOHPP010000090.1:0-13573 GCA_050731755.1 Candidatus Rokuibacteriota bacterium
CGAGCGCCGCGCGCGCTGGGAGGCCGAGCATCGGCGGCTTCAGGAGTCGTGGGCGGCGCGGGCTGAGGCAACGCGCACCGATCGTCCGATCGACATGGCGTGGCTCTCGCGCGCCGTCGGCGACGTCATCGACGACCGCACAATCGTCATCAACGAGTACGACCTCGACCTCGCCCACACGCGCCTCAGCGTGCCCGGTTCCTACTTCAGCCAGTCGCCGGCCTCCGGCCTGGGCTGGGGACTCGGAGCCGCGCTGGGCGCACGGCTGGCCGCGCCCGACCGGACCGTGATCTGCTGCGTCGGCGATGGCGCCTACCTCTTCGGCGTGCCGACCGCGGCGCACTGGGTGGCGCGGGCCTACAACCTGCCCGTGCTCTTCGTGATCTTCAACAACCGCGCCTGGAACGCGGTGAAGCGCGCCGTCCAGTCCCACGCCCCGCAGGGCTGGTCGATGCGGACCAAATCCATGCCCCTGAGCGACTTGGATCCGGCGCCCGACTACGAGCTGATCGTCCAGGCCTGCGGCGGCTGGGGGGAACGCGTGGAGGACCCGGCGGCCTTGCCCGACGCCCTCGACCGGGCGCTGCGCGTCGTCCGCGAGGAAAAGCGCCAGGCCTTGCTCAACGTGATCTGCAAGAAGCCGTGAAGGATGCCATGAGCGTCATCGACGCCGACGGACACGTGACGGAGACCCAGGAGCAGCTGGCCCGGTATCTGGAGGAGCCGTACCGCCGGCGGCCGCACGGGTTCCCGTGGGTGCCCCAGGACGGCTGGGACCGGCGCCTGCTGGGCACGCTGGGCGACTCCGGGCGTACGGCGGAGGAGTGGCTGCGAGCGCTGGACAAGGGCGGGATGGAGTTCATCCGGGTGACCCCGCGGCTCAAGGCGGTGGCCCTGCTGCCCGTGCAGGATCCCCAAGCGGCGGCCACGGAGCTGCGGCGCGCCGTGCGCGAGCTGGGCCACGTGGGCGGCATGCTGGCCGCCGACGGTGGCCACCTCCTCGGCGACGAGCGCTTCACGCCAATCTACGAGGAGGCGCAGCGGCTGGGCGTCACCTCCATCGTCTTCGAGGGCGTGCCCGAGCGCTTTCCCGATCTCCGGATCGCCTTCCTGGAGGCGGGCTGTGGGTGGGCGCCTTACTGGATGGAGCGGATGGACGACGAGTACGCCAAGCGCGCCAACCGCGGCGACCTCGCCGATACCCAGAAGCGCAAGATCCTCGGCGACAACGCCCGGCGCCTGTACAGGCTGTAAGCGGGCAGGGAGGGAGCATGGAGCTGATCGGCCGGATGCTGGAGGGCTCGATTCCCTACAACCCGAAGGATGCCGCGCCCCGCGCGGGCTTCTTCGGATTCCGCCTCCGCCAGGAGGACAAGATCGAGCACCTCAGCCATGTGCCCCTTCTGGCCGGGTCGACCCGGCGCCAGCTCCGGGCGGTGGCGCGGATCGCCGAGGTTCGGGAGAGACCGGCCGGCACGGTGTTGACGCGGGCCGGCGAGCCGGGAGACGAGTTCTTCCTGCTTCTCGACGGTCGGGTGGGGGTCGAGGTCTCGGGCCGGAAGCGGGGCAAGCTCGGGCCCGGGGACGTCTTCGGGGAGATGAGTCTGCTCGACGGAGGGCCGCGCACGGCCACGATCACGGCGGAGACTGCGGTGCGGCTGCTCGTGATCCGGCGACGGGACTTCACCCTGCTCCTCAACAAGGTGCCCGATCTGACGCGGCATCTCCTGTTGGTGCTCTCCCGGCGCCTTCGTCAGGCCGAGCAGACCCCGAACGCCTGAGACCGATCGGGCCGTCGGCGACGAACGTCTGGATACCGCCTTGACAAGCGCGGGACGACGGCTCACAGTTTGCCACCACATTCCATCCCTCGAAAAACCCGGGAGGATTCGGTTATGAGACGATGGGTCGCCTGCTCCCTCCTGTTCTCCCTCATCCTCGTGCCAGCGGCAGCCGCCCAGTGGAAGCCGGAGGTCAAGTTCATCAAGATCGGAGTGGCGACCGCCGGCGGAGACTGGTTCCGGGCAGGGGCGAAGTTCTCGACAATGATCCCGGACGCCCTGCCCGGCGTGTCGGCGACCACTCTCATGGGCGGAGGGGTCGTCAATGTGACGAAGCTCGGCAAGGGCGAAGCTCAGATCGCCTTCGCCCTGACGCCGTATCCCGAGCAGGGGTACCAGGGCAAGGGTGACTGGAAGGAGCCGATCACGAACCTTCGCTTGATCGCGTCGAACCTCGGGCGCACGGTTGTCGTCGCGCTGTTCGTCCTCAAGGACAGCCCGATCAAGACCTTCTCCGACCTCAAGGGAAAGCGGATCGTCCCCGGCGACCGCGGCTGGGGCACGACGGTGCTCGCCGAGGCTTTGATGACCGCGGCCGGGATGTCGCCGGAGAAGTTCAAGGCCGACGGCGGCACGATCAGCTACACGTCGATCACCGACCGCTCGAAGGCGCTTCAAGACCGGAACCTCGACGCGATCTTCATCCCGGCCCAGGTCACGTACCCGGACCTCATGGTCGTGCAGCAGGCCATCGGCCTCCGGGCCATCCCGATCCCCACCGACGTGGTCGAGCGGACCCTGGCGATGGTTCCAGGTGCGATCAAGAGCACCGTCCCGTCGGGACTCTACGGCGTGGTAGGCGACGGGTACGCGTCTCCCGGTTTCCTCCAGCAGTTCATCGCGGACTCGGGCCTGTCGGACGAGCTCGTCTATCGCGTGACGAAGCTCTGGTGGGAGCGCATCAAGGAGATCAAGGAGATCGCGCCGACCTTCGGCGAGGCGGACGTCCGGATCGCCATGGAGCACGCCACGATCCCCTTCCACCCGGGCGCGCTCCGCTACTACAAGGAGGTCGGAGTCGCCCGGTAGGTCGCGCCCGGCTCGGCGATGACCGACGCCCCGCCCGAGCTCCAGCGCTCCGCTGTCGACTGGCTCGGGCGGGGCCGCGGCCCGCAGACGATCATCGCCGCGGCGATCGTCGTCCTCTCGCTCGCGCTCGGTCTCTTCCAGTTCTACAGCACGTACTTCGGCCAGGCCGAAGGCCACACCCACCGCTCGACGCACCTGGCCTTCATGCTGCTGCTGGCGTTCCTGCTCTTCCCGCTCGGGCGCAAGAGCTTCGCCGACCCGCTTAGCTGGCACTTCGCCGTCGACGTGACGGCGCTGGCGGTGGCTCTCGGCGCCCAGGTCTGGACGCTCGTTCACATCCATCGGTTCGTCGACCCCAACTACACGGCCACGTCGGGCGACGTCGTGTTGGGCAGCCTTCTGATCCTCGCGGTGCTCGAGGCGACGCGGCGCACCGTCGGCTGGGGGCTCACGCTGACCGCCGTCTTCTTCCTCGTCCAGACCTGGAAGGCCGAGTGGTTCTTCTGGATCTTCTACGGCCCGTCGACCCTCTGGTGGACGATGATGGAGAGCTTCTTCGGCAAGGAGGAAGGCCTCTACGGCATCCCCATCGCCATCATGAGCTCGGTGCTGATCCTGTTCATCCTGTTCTCGTCCTTCCTGGCGACGACCGGCATCGGGGACTTCTTCGTGCGGCTGGCCACCGCGGCGGCCGGCCGTCTCGTGGGAGGTCCTGCGAAGGTCTCCGTCTTCTCCAGCGCGCTCTTCGGCACGATCTCGGGCAGCGGCGTGGCCAACGTGATGGTGGATGGGGTGTTCACGATCCCGATGATGAAGCGGATCGGCTACGGGGCGACCTTCGCCGCCGCCGTCGAGGCCACCGCGTCGATCGGCGGGCAGATCATGCCGCCCATCATGGCCGCGGCCGCGTTCATCATGGCCGACCTGGTCGGCGTCCCGTTCCGCCAGGTCGCGGTCGCGGCGGTCATCCCCGCGCTCCTCTACTTCTTCTGCGTGTACATCACCGTGCACTTCGAGGCCCGTCGGCTCGGCCTCCGTAAGATCCCGCGCGAGGAGATGCCGAGCTTGGCCGGGACGCTCAAACGTGACGGCTATCTCCTGCTGCCGATCGCCGCGCTCATCTGGTACCTCTACCAGGGCTTCACCGAGGAGATGGCGGGCCTCATGGCGATCGCCACCACCTTCGTGGTGAGCTTCGTGCGCAAGAGCTCGGCCCTGACGCCCGTGCGGCTGCTCACGGCGTTCGAGACCGGCGCGCGGGCGGCGGTGACGGTGGCGATGGCGGTCGCCGCGGCCGGCCTGATCATCGGGGGGCTCTTCCTCTCCGGGATCGGGATGAAGTTCTCCTATATCCTCATGTCCCTGTCGGGCGGCCAGCTGTGGGTGGCGCTGATCTACGTGACCTTCGCCGCGTTCCTGCTCGGCCTCTCGCTGCCGACGACGGCGGTGTATCTTACGCTGGCGATCATCGTGGCGCCTGGCCTCGTCAACATGGGCGTGCCCAAGATGGCCGCGCACATGTTCATCTTCTACATGGGCGTGACGGGCGACCTGACGCCGCCGACGTGCCTCAGTCCGTTCGCGGCGGCCTCCATCGCGGGCTCGCCACCGATGGCGACAGCCGTCCAGGCGATGCGCCTGGGGATGGTGCTCTACATCGTCCCCTTCATGTTCGTGTACTCGCCGGCGCTGCTCATGGTCGGCTCGCCGGAAGAGATCGCCCTGGCCACGCTGACCGCCGGGGTCGGCATCTTCTGCCTGGCCGCCGGGCTCCAGGGCTGGCTGCTCCGTAGGGCCACGCTCGGCGAGCGCGGGCTCCTACTCGCCGCAGGCTTCCTCTCTGTCGTCTCCGGCTTCGCGGCCAACCTGGCCGGCGCGGGCCTGCTCGCGCTGACGCTGGTCGTCCAGACTGCGCGGGGAAGGAAAGAGCTGGCGCGTGCGGCCACTCTTTCGTTGGATTAGCGTCGCCGGCAGCGGCGCCCTGCTCTACGCGCTGGGGGTGAGCCGTCTCCACCACCACAACTTCCCGCTCTTCCTCGCGATCGTGTTGGCCCTGGCCGTGCTGACGGTGGTGGTCTTCATGCTTACGCGGCAGACGCGCGACTGAGGCGGGCAACGCCGGCGCTCCGGAGTACCTCGGCCTTCCGGCCGCTGGCTACGCCTCGCCGTCCCCGTTGTCCGGCTCGTCGGAAGCCGCCGACGGTCCCGGCGCCAAGCGCAGCTCACCGGGCGTGGCCAGCCAGTCGTGCTCGACCCAGGCCAGGGCTTTGCGCAGCGCCGTCTCCACGCCCGCGCGATCGCCGGCCTCGAGCGCGATCAGCGCCTCCGAGAGGAGATCTTGAAGCTCGAAGTGACGGACATCCACGCTCAGAGAAACCGGCGGTTCTGGCGCTCGTCGGGCAGCTCGAGGCCCAGGGCCTTGAGCTTCCGGTCCACGTACGCCTTGTAGGCCTGGCGGATCTCGGCGTTGCCGACGGACTTGAGACCCCAGTGGATGAACCGGGGCGCGTTGGGTGAGTCCGACCGGCCGAACATGTCGAGCGCTGCGGGATACCACTTCTCCAGCAGCCGCTGAACCAGAGCCTTGCCGGCGCGCGTCGCGCAGATCTCTTCGAGGAAGAAATAGCCCATCTCGGAGTGGCCGACCTCGTCACGCTCCACGGTGGCGGCCATCTTCTGGAGCGGCACGTAGGAGGACTCGCGCCAGTCGCGGGCATGGAACGCCCCGTTGAGGTCGACGAAGAAGTGGAAGTAGGCGTCGTCGGCCCACGTCTCTCGCGGCAGGTGAAAGGCGTAGTGGGCGTAGGGCACGTCGCGCAGCGCGAAGTCCAGCTCGAGCCCTACGGCCAACCGATGAAACATGATGGCGTGCTTGAGCTCCTCGGCCAGGTACTCGGCCTTGAGCAGCCTCATCTCCCGGTTGGGGAAGAGCGCCTCGGCCAGGTCCAGGCACGTGCTCATGAAGCCCAGGAACGACTTGTTGCCGGCGCGCTCGCCTTCGTGGCGCAGCATCTTGAGCAGCAGGCCCTTGTACTCCTCGGGTAAGGGCTCGCCCTCGTCGAAGCGGTGGTGCGGGCGATCGGGCGGGGGCGTGAACTTGGGCAGAGGATCGCCGTGGGCGTAGGCCTTGCGCCAGAACGGCCAGCGCTCGGTCCGCCCGCGCCCCTCGGCCTCCCGGATGACGCCCATCTCACTCATGGCCGTGCTCCTTCGGCGACGCCGGCGTAGCGCTCGCGGCCGCGCCGCCAGCGCTCGGGGTCCAGCCGGCGCGTCGTTTCTTGCTGGTGACCGCAGCCGCAGCCCAGGAGCCCGGCGGCGTAGAGGTCGAAATTCGCATCGACCAGCTCGCGGGCCATGCCGGGCAGGAGCCGGTCACCCACATTGCCCACCATGCGGTCGCAGCCGGCACAGAGCAGGCGGTAGTACGTGCCGTAGGCGGTGGGGTGGTCGAGGCGGATGCCCACCGCCGCGTAAGCCCTGCGGATTTCTTCCACGATCTCGCTCATGACACCCGATTCCTCTTCCCTGCCGGCCGGCCGGCACTGTTTTTGCTGCCAGTCCCTCACGGTGAGGTTCCTACGTTCGCTCGCACGACACGTCCGGTGCCTCCAGATCACCCTCGCACATGCTGGGCCAACCCGTACGGCCTACTGGGCGGCTTTTGGGTTCCTGAGGATCAACCGGTTCGTTATCTTCTCACGGGACCTGGAGACGGCGCTGCCGGTACCCGAAGGCGGCGAGGGGTTTGAGCTCTGGACCGCCGACCGGATGCAGGAATGGCGCCAGGGCCGCCAGGACCTTCCGACAGAGTTCTACCAGGATCGGATCGACAGGGTCAGTCTTTGCGCAGTCGCTTGCGCAGGCGAGGAACTCGCCGGTCTTATCTGGATTTACCGTCCGGGCGACTACAGCCGCATGTTCCGGCTGCAGGCGGGCGAGGCCGAGCTCAACCACGGGTACCTGCAGCCCGAACACCGGCACCGCCGGCTGTTCGCCCGGCTGCTCGCGTTCGCCTGCGCCGAACTGCGCCAGCAGGGCTACGTGACCGCGCGGGCGGTGGTGCACGCGTCAAACAAGCCCTCGCTCCGGGCCTTCACCCGGGCCGGCTTCGCCGCCGTCGGCTCGGTCCGTCACTTCTTCATTTTCCGACCGACCGTAAAGTCGATCCCGGCCGCGCCGCGGCCCCCGGAGTCAGTCAGCAAATTCGGCTAGGCCCCGCCGGAGGGGGCCGTCAAGCCCCCGCCGATGGGACCGCGTGACTCCGATGGGATGTTAGTCGTCGTCGGTGGCGTCCGCCTCGGGCGCGGGCACCAGCCTGAGCACCTTCCCGTCGTTTCCAAACGGGATGCCGTTGACGTTGCCGAGGGCGTACAGTTCACCGCGGGCGTCCTGGCCGATCCCGAGCAGGGCGAGCGAGAGCGCGCCGCCAGGAAGAACCATCAGCTCACTGATCCTCCGAAGGCCCGGCCCGTCGGCGCTGATCACGAACAGTCGGCCGTAATCGTGGGGACCGGAAGGGAACTTGAAGAGCAGCGCGAAGTCCCCGAACACGTACTTCCCCCGAAGATTCAGATTCAGGCGTCCGTGATAGACGTACCCGCCGATGACCGAGTGGCCCTCGTGATGAGTGTCGTACTGGGCGACGGG
Organism: Candidatus Rokuibacteriota bacterium; assembly: GCA_050731755.1. GTDB lineage: Bacteria > Methylomirabilota > Methylomirabilia > Rokubacteriales > CSP1-6 > JBOHPP01. The sequence goes on from JBOHPP010000090.1 coordinate 7,518, forward strand.
GTTGACGAGGCCGGGCGGGACCGGGCGTCCTGGCTCAGGGGTCCGCTCGGCGGTGCCGACGTCGTTACCGTTGATGTGGAAGAAGAGGGTCCCTTCCTTGGCGTTCCAGCCGTGGTTGCCGCCTTTGACGACGATGTTCACCTCCTCGATGTCGTTCTGCCCAACGTCGCCGACATAAAGTTGGCCGGTGGGGCCGTCGAAGCCCATGCGATAGGGGCTGCGGAAGCCGTAGGCCCAGATCTCATCGACACACCTAGGACCGGGCGCACAGAGCCTGTCGGGCCGGCCGACGAATGGGTTATCGGCGGGGATCCCGTACTGGCGGTTCGCCGAGTTTCGGCCGTCGACGTGGAGCGCCGCGGCGCCCAACCGTCCCGGCAGCGCGGAGCGTTTGTGCTCGCGCGCGCGCTCCGTGTACCATCGGAAATCACATGGCTCAGGACCTCCGGTCGTACCTCGACCTCCTCAAGCGCAAGCGGCCCGACGATTTCGTGATCGTCTCCCGGGAGATCGATCCCACTCACGAGATCACGGCCCTGATCGTCAAGGTCGAGAAGGAGCTCAAGCGGCGTCCGGTCTTCCTCTTCGAGAAGGTGCGCGGCACGCGCTTTCCCGTGCTCACCAACCTGCACGCCAGCCGGGCCCGGCTGGCCCTGGCCATCAATGCGGGGCGCGATGAGATGCTTCGCACGTACTTGCGCGCGATGGAGCGGCCGGTGCCCCCGCGCGTGGTCACCACGGGACCCGTGAAGGACGTGGTCCGGCGAGGCAGCGAGGTCGATCTGCTGGCGCTGCCTCAGATCGTCCACCACGAGGGCGATGCCGGGGTGTTCCTCACCTCCGCCATCTCCTTCGCCAAGGCCCCGACCGCGGACATCTGGAACTGTGCTTACAACCGGCTGATGCTCAAGGGCCGCGACACCACCGCCATCCATCTCACGCTGGGCAAGCACTTGTGGGAGTTCCACCGCATCGCCGAGTCGCGCGGGGAGCCGCTGCCGGTGGCCTTCGCCATCGGCGTGCACCCGGCCATCGCGCTGGGGGCGCTGGCCATCGGTTCGGTGGACGAGGACGAGCGCGCGATCATGGGCGCGCTGCTCGGCGAGCCGCTGGAGCTGGTCAAGTGCGAGACCTCCGACGTGCTGGTCCCGGCCCACGCCGAGCTGGTCATCGAGGCCGAGATCCTGCCCCACCAGCGCACGGCCGAGGGACCCTTCGGGGAGTTCACCGGCTACAGTCTGGGCGAGCGCCAGCGCGAGGTCGTCAAGGTCCGCGCCATCACGCACCGTCGCGACGCGATCTTCCAGGACATCGCGGTGGCCCACCTGGATCACCTGCTGCTGTCGACCATTCCGATCGAGGCCAACCTCTACCGCGCGGTGCGGGCCATGGTTCCGACGGTGCGCCAGGTGCGCGCGCCGGCGCCGTTTACCTGCTACGTGGCGATCGAGCAACGCATTCCCGGGCAGGCCAAGAACGCCATCCTCAGCGTGCTGGGCGCCGACCTCTATGTGAAGCGCGTGGTCGTGGTCGATCATGACGTCGACGTCTTCGACGATCGTCAGGTCAACTGGGCCATCGCCACGCGCTGCCAGCCCGATCGCGACATCACGGTGGTGACCCATGCCCGCGGCTCGGACCTCGACCCCTCGACGAGCCAGGACGGGTACACCGCGAAGTGGGGCGTGGACGCCACCGCCAAGCCCTCGCTGGACGCCTTCACACCGCGCCACCGGGTGCCGCCCTCGGTGTACGAGCGGATCGACCTCAAACACTTCCTGCCGTAGCGCGCGCGGTGGCCGACAACGTCGTGCGACTCGTGGAGGCGCTGGCCCGCCGCGCGCCGGGGGCGCCGGCCCTGGTGTGGGAGGGCGGCGCGCTCGACTACGCCCGCCTCGACCGTCAGGCCAACGGCTTCGCGCGCTTCCTGGCCCGGCGGGGTGTGCGACCCGGTGACCGGGTGGCGCTGAGCATTCCGAACCGCTGGCCCTTCCCGGTGGCGTTGCTGGGCGTGCTCAAGCTCGGCGCCATCGCGGCCCCGCTCGATCCACTCCTGGCCGACGACGAGCGGAAGCGGATCCTGGACGATCTCCAGCCCCGCGTGGTCGCCCACGAGGTGTTGGGCGATGAGGCCGACTGGGAAACGCCAGCCGCGCTCGAGGGCCCGGCCCTCATTCTCTACACCTCGGGCACGACGGGAGCCCCCAAGGGGGCGGTGCTGTCGCACGGTGCGCTCGCGACCGCGATCGCGTCGTGGGTGGGGCCGGTGATGGCGCTTCGTCCCGCCGACGCGGTGCTGGCGGTGCTACCGCTGGCCCACTCCTTCGGTCTCAACGGCGCGCTCCTGGCCCCTCTGGCGACTGGCGCCCGCGTGGTACTACTGGAACGCTTCTCGCCCGACGTCGTGCTCGCGGCGATCCGTGACCACCGCGTCACAGTGTTCCCCGGCGTGGCCACGATGTTCCGGCGCCTGCTCGACGCGTCCGGCTTCAGGGCTTCGGATCTCGCCAGCCTCCGCCTGTGCGTCTCGGGGGCCGCGCCCTGCCCGTGGGCCGTCGCCCGCGAGTGGCGCGAGCGTAGTGGAGTGCGGATCCTGAGAGGCTATGGGATGACCGAGCTGTTCCGTCCGATCTCCTATATCGCCGACGACCCCACCGACGTCCCTGACGCCATCGGCCGACCAGTGCCGGGTGTCGACGTGCAAGTGGTGGACGACGACGGTCGGCCGCTCGGACCGGGCGAGGTCGGCGAGCTGTGGATCCGCACGCCCGCGGTGATGGACGGCTATCTGGGCGCGCCGGAGGAGACGGGCGCGGTGCTCGCCGACGGTTGGTTCCTCACCGGCGATCTCGCCATCCTCAGGCCGGACGGGTACGTGAGCATCGAGGGGCGCAAGCGCGAGCGCATTCTCCGCGGCGGCTACTCGGTGTTCCCTGCCGAGGTGGAGGCCGTGCTGCTCGCCCATCCGGCCGTGGCCGAGGCGGCGGTGGTGGGCGAGCCGCATTCCGAGCTGGGTGAGGAGGTCGTGGCGTTCGTGGCGCTCCGCGACGGGGCGCGCGAGGCGTCGGAGAGCCTCGTCACGTGGTGCAAGGACCGCCTGGCCGGATTCAAATACCCTCGGCACGTCACGATCCTCGACCGGTTGCCGAGGGCCGCCACCGGCAAGATTCTCAAGTCGCGGCTGCGCCCGACCCCACCGCCATGACGCCGCACCCGGCCGCCGGCCAGTCACTCAACCGCCTGGCCGTCGCCGCGACCAACCACTGTCTGACCGGCTGCGCCATCGGCGAGGTGCTGGGGCTCGTGATCGCCGTCGCCGCCGGGTGGGGGAACGTGGCCGCGATCGCTCTGGCCGTCGCGCTGGCCTTCGTCTTCGGTTATGCGCTGACGATGCTGCCGCTGCTGCGCGCGGGCCTGGCGTTCGCGGAGGCCACACGGCTGGCGGTGGCTGCCGACAGCGTCTCCATCGCGGTCATGGAGATCGTCGACAACGTGATCATGCTCGTCATCCCCGGAGCCATGTCCGCCGGGGGTAGCGGCCACCCCCTCCAGACCTCCCCATTTGCGCGGGGTGCGACGGCCGTTGCGCCGGTGGAGCCGGCGATCGAGCGGGTCTCCCTAGAAGAGCCCGCGAATGGCGGCGGCGATGTCCTGCTGAGTGGGAATCGTGGCCCGCTCAAGCGCGTCGTTGTAGGGCATGGGCACCGGGCGCGCCGCCACGCGGACGATGGGCGCGTCCAGGCAGTCGATCGCTTTCTCGCTCACCAGCGCCGCCACCTCGGCCCCGAAGCCGCCGCGCTTGACCGCCTCGTGGGCGATGACGAGGCGTCCGGTCTTGCCCACCGAGGCAAGGATCGTCTCCTCGTCGAGCGGCGCCAGCGTGCGGGGATCGATCACCTCCACGCTCAGGCCTTCCTTGGCCAGCTCCTCGGCAGCGGCCAGCGCGCGCTGAACCATGACCTGCGTGGCGACCACGGTCACGTCGTTCCCGGCGCGCTTCACGTCGGCCTTGCCGATGGGGATGGCATAGGGCGCTTCGGGCACCGCGCCCTTCTGGGCGTAGAGGACCTTGTGCTCCAAGAAGATGACGGGGTTGTCGTCACGGATGGCCGAGATGAGCAGGCCCTTGGCGTCGTAGGGGTTGGAGGGCGCCAGGACGACGAGGCCGGGAACGTGGACGAACCAGGCCTCCAACGACTGCGAGTGCTGCGCAGCCAGGCGAATGCCACCGCCCTGCGGGCCGCGGATGACGAGCGGCACCGTCGGCGTGCCGCCCAGCATGAAGCGGAACTTCGCCGCCTGGTTCACGATCTGATCCATGGTCAGCGCGACGAAGTCGAAGATCTGAATCTCCACCACAGGCCGCAGGCCGGCCACGGCGGCGCCCACGCCCATGCCCAGGAACGTCGCCTCCGAGATCGGCGTGTCGCGCACGCGGTCATCGCCGAAGATCTCGCGCAGGCCGCGGGTGACGGCGAAGATGCCGCCGATCAGCCCCACGTCCTCGCCCATGACGAACACGCGCTGGTCGCGCTCCATCTCGTGACGCAGAGCCTCGTTGAGGGCCTGGGCGAAGGTGACCTCGCGCGTGCCCGCCGGAGGCGCCGCTTCCCGCACCTCGATGTGGGGCGCGTAGACCGACCGCTCCATCGCCTCCACGGTCGGCTCCGGGCTCTCGGTGGCGAAGCGCACCGCCTCGTCCAGCTCGACCTCGACTGCCTCCCGCAGCTCCTTGAGCCGGGTGGGCGTCACGAGCTTGCGTTCGAGCACGAGCGACTCGAACCGGCCGATGGGGTCGCGCTGCATCCACTCGCGCTCCTCCGTGTCGGTGCGGTACTGGGGCAGGTTGGCCCGCATGCTGTGGCCACCCCAGCGGTACGTCACGGCCTCGATCAGCGTCGGCCCCTCGCCGGCCCGGGCCCGGGCCACGGCGGCCAGGGCCGCTTCGTGGACGCCCAGCACGTCGTTGCCATCGATGCGCACGCCGGGAATCCCGTAGCCGGTGGCGCGGGCGGCGATGGAAGAGCCGGCGGTCGTGCGGGTGCTGGCCGTGGACAGCGCGTACTGGTTGTTCTCGCAAAGAAAGATGAACGGAAGCTTCCACACCGCGGCCAGGTTCAGCGTCTCGTGCACGACGCCCTGGTTGGCGCCGCCGTCGCCGAAGAAGGTGACGACGACGCGGTCGGTGCCGCGCAGCCGGGCGGCCAGCGCCGCGCCGGCGCCGATGGGCACCCCGGCGGCCACGATGCCGTTGCACCCCAGGATGTTGAGGTCGAGGGCGGCGATGTGCATGGAGCCGCCCAGACCCTGGCAGTAGCCCGTGGCCCGCCCCATCAGCTCGGCCATCATGCGGTCCACCCGCGCGCCCTTGGCCAGACAGTGGCCGTGGCCGCGGTGGTTGCCGACGATAGAGTCGTCCTCGCGCAGGGCGGCGCAGGCACCGGCCGCCACCGCCTCCTGCCCCACGTAGGAGTGGGCCGTACCCTTGACGAGCCCTGCATTGAACAGCTCGACCGTCTTCTCGTCGAAGCGGCGGATGCGCACCATGGTCTGGTAGAGGCGTTCGAGCGTCTCGGCACTGGCTGTCATGGCTCCCTCCGTCGTGCCTGAGTCCATAGACCACGCCGGGCAGCAGGTCAAGCCCCCGGGCGATTTTCGGGCTGGCGTCGCCGGGCCGGCCGGCCTATCCTCACCCTCCACGTATGGAGCTGCGTGACTGGTTCGCCGCCGATCACCGCGACCTCCGCACGATGTTCGAGCGGACGATCCTGCAGCCGACGTCCCGGGCCCTGCTCACCGCGCGCCCCGGCGAGACCGGCAACTCGATCGCCTGGCTGATGTGGCACCTGGCGCGCGTGGAAGACGTCGTGATCAACACGGTGGTGCGCGCCCGGCCGCAGGTGCTGCTGACCGAGGGCTGGGCCAAGCGCATGGGCGTGGACGACGCTCGCCTGGGCACCGCGTTCCGGGACGACGAGGTGACAGCGTTCGGGCGGACCGCCGATCCCCAGGCCGTCGACGCCTACTGGCAGGCCGTGCGTGGCGCCACCACGGCC
>JBOHPP010000091.1:0-21154 GCA_050731755.1 Candidatus Rokuibacteriota bacterium
TGCGCGGGCGGACTGCGCTCGAGCACGGTGATCAGCGCCCTCAAACGTCTCGGGATCGGAGGCTGCTACAACGTGACGGGCGGCATGACCGCCTGGCTCAAGGCCGGCCACCCGGTCCAGCGCTAGGTGCGGGCGGCCCGCTTAGTCCGTCGTCACCCGTAGCGCCTCGTCGACGGTGGTGAGCCCTTCGATGACCTTGTGGAGGGCGGCTTCGCGGAGCGTCCTCATCCCCTGATCGCAGGCGACCCTGCTGATCTCCCCCGGCGTCGCGTTGCGAACGATCAGCTCCCGGATCTCAGGCGTGACCGACATGATCTCGTAGATGGCGATCCGTCCTTTGACGCCGGTGAAGTTGCAGGCCGGACAGCCCCGGGCCTTGTAGACGGCGTACTTGCCCGCCCCGCGCGGCGGATAGCCGGACGCGGCCAGCGTCGACTCGTCAATCTCGTACGGTTCCCGGCACTGGCCGCAGACCTTGCGCACCAGGCGTTGGGCCGCCACCAGCCGCAGCGACGAGGCCAGCAAGAACGGCGGAATGCCCATGTCCACGAGCCGGGCCACCGCCGAGGGGGAATCGTTGGTGTGCAGGGTGGACAGCACCAGGTGGCCGGTCAGGGCGGCGCGCACCGCGATCTGGGCCGTTTCGGTGTCCCGCATCTCGCCGAGGAGGATGACGTCGGGGTCATGACGCAGGAAGGAGCGCAGCGCGGTCGCGAAGGTGAGGCCGACTTCTTCGTTGACCTGGATCTGGGTGACCCGCTGCAGGTTGTACTCCACCGGGTCCTCGAGGGTGAGGATGTGCACGTCGGGCGTGTTCACCGTCTGCAGCGCGGAGTAGAGCGTCGTCGTTTTTCCGGAGCCCGTCGGGCCTGTCACCAGGAGCATCCCGTGCGGGCTCCGGATCGCCTTCTGGAAGTGCTCGAGGCTCCAGGGGTCGAACCCGAGATGGGTGAGGTCGAGCTTGAGCGCTTCCTTGTTCAAGAGCCGAAGCACCACGCTTTCGCCGAAGATGGACGGCAGGACCGAGACCCGGAAGTCGATCTCGCGGGCGTCGTCCCGGAACTTGATGCGGCCATCCTGGGGCAGGCGGCGCTCGGCGATGTCCAGACTCGCCATGATCTTGATCCGCGACACCAGCGCCGCCTCCAGCGCGCGCGGTGGGCTCATCATCTCCTGGAGGATGCCGTCCACGCGCATCCGGACGTGGAACGCCTCCTCGTCGGGTACCAGGTGGACGTCGGAGGCGCCCTTGCGGATGGCGTCGAGCAGGATCAGGTTGACCAGGCGCACCACCGGCAACTGGTCGGCCGAGCTTTGCAGCTCGTGCGCGGTCAGGGGCGCGGTGCGCTCGCGGCCCTCGGTGAGCGCGATCCGGCCGGCCAGGGCCTCAGCCTCGCTGATGACGTCGACGCTGCCGGCGGCCTCGGACTCGTAGGACTGGTCGATAGCCCGGCGGATGGCCGAGGCCGCGGCAATGACGGGCACCACCTTCAGGCCCGTGCGGAACGCGACATCGTCCAGCGCCGAGAGGTCCGAGGGATCCGCCATGGCCAGGATGAGCGAGGTGGGGCTGCGCCGGGCGATGGGGATGAGGTCATACTTGCGAGCGACGCTGGCCGGCACCAGCTTGAGGATTTCCGGCGGGATCTTGCGTTCGGGCAGCGTCACCACCGGCACCCGGTATTTGATCGACAGGAAATGGACCAGCACCTCTTCGGCGATGTATCCCAGACGAATGAGCACGGTGCCGAGCTTCTCGCTGGTCCGCTTCTGCTCGGCGATGGCCTGGGTAACCTGCTCGCGGGAGACGAGGCCTTCGGAGACCAGGATGTCGCCCAGACGGCGTCCGACCTGGGTCTGGTCGTCGGCGCGCGATTTCGCCTCGAGGATGGACACCGGGGGCCTGGCCGTGGCCTCGCCAGCGGTCGCGCGCGGCTCGAGATCGTGGTCCGGGAGCGGTCGGGGCACTCGGTTCCTCTCGCCTGTTCCTTGAGCCTCTTGGGCGCCAGAAAGGGCAAGTTCGGTGCCGAGGGCGGGTGCCTCGTAACACGCGGAAATCCTGCGTAGTGTGACACGGATTGGCGGCCCTGGCGCCGAACCGGTGGGAGACTGTCCCGGGGAGGGCTCCCCCATGCGGTGAGAATCTGGTGGCCGCCCAGCGGCAGTTGGAGCCCGTGCTACCATCGGCCTCGACGCCACCGCCCCGGGAGAGATGCCATGAGTGCCTGCTCCGATGCCGAGTATGCGCGCCGAGCCCGGTACTTTTCGTCCGCCGACGGCTTCAACATCGCGCGTCCGAAAGTTCCGGCCCAGGTGTTTGCCCCCCAGCGCGAGGCGGCGCTCGACCCGGCCGGGCCGAGCGGCCTGATCCCGCTCGACCTCAGCGACGCGCTGGCCATCGGCTTCCCGGCGACCACGCCCCTGATCCTGGCGCGCTACGCGAGGATCCGATCGGGCGAGAAGCTCGAGACGTGCTTCGCGGCCACCGGGGCGATCCATTACGTGATCGCCGGCGGCGGCGAGAGCGCCTGGGGATCGGAGGTCCTCGCCTGGCAGACGGGCGACGTGTTCGTGCTCCCCGGCGGTGCGGCCAGCCATCGGGCCGGTGCCGACAGCCTCCTGTGGATCGTCACCAACGAGCCCGAGCTCGCCTTCTCGCGAGCCCGGCCGCCGGCACCGGGCGCCGAGCCGGTGGGGGCCGTGCACTATCCAGCTGCCGAGATCCGGCGCCAGCTCGAAGCGATTCACCGGCTGCCGCCCGACCAGACGATGACGGGCAAGGCCGTGACCTTCAGCAGCGTCGCGCTGGACCGCGAGCGCACCTGCCTGCCCTCGCTCACGCTGGCCATGAACTCGCTGCGGCCCGGCGAGTCGCAACGCTCGCACCGCCACAACGCCGTCGCGGTCACGTTGATCGTCGAGGCCGCCCGCTGCTACTCGCTCGTCGGGGGCGCCCGCATCGAGTGGCAGCCTCACGCGGTCATGATCACGCCGCCCGGCGCGGTGCATTCCCATCACAACGACGGCGATCGCCTGGCCCGCTTCCTGATCGTCCAGGACGGGGGGCTGCACTACCACTGCCGCACCATGGGGTTCGCCTACGCGTAGGACGATCCCGCTGGTGCTGGTGGCTGCCGCCCTGCTCGGCGGCTGCGCCACCGCCTACGTTCAGGGCGCGACGGCGTATCGACAGGGTCGTTACGACGAGGCCGCCAGCCGCTTCGCCGCCGTCCTCGCCGAAGAGCCCGACCGCCTCGACGCGCTCGTCGGCCTGGGGTTGGCTCGCTACCAGCTCGGGGCCTGGGACGATGCGGTGGACGTGTTGGAGCGCGCCGTCGCGCCGGCGCCGGGCCACGCCATGGCGCGGTTGTATCTGGGCCTGGCCCACCTGCAGCGCGGGGAGGAGGGACGCGCCGACGAGCACCTGACCGCGTTCCGCACCCTTCAGCTTGACCCGCGCACCGCCGCCCAGGTGGATCGCACGCTTCGTCTACTGCGGGACGCTCCGCTCACCGCCGATCTGCGCGCGTTCGTGGCCGCGGGCCTGGAGGACGCCGCCGAATGGCGGCGCGAGCTGCAGGAAACGCGGCGGGCGCTGCGTGATGAACAGTGGCGCCGCCTGACGGACGATCGGTTCATCTACGTCGTGCCGCGCAGCCGCTGCCGCTGTTGAACTAATCTTCGACCTCGACGACGAGATAGGCGTCGCCGGTGCGGCCGCCGGCCATCGGGCGTCCCTTGCCGCGCAGGCGCAACCGGGTCCCCGAGCGGATGCCGGCCGGGATGGTGACCAGCACCTCGTCCCGGCTATCGGAGCGACCCAGGGCCAGTCGTCGGCGCCCGCCCTCCTGGGCCTCCGCCCGGGTGAGCCGAAGCGGAAAGGTCACGTCGCCGTTCGCGGGGCCCGGTGTCAGCCCGAGCAGCCAGCGCCCGGCCTGGAGCAGATTCCCCACGACGCCGCGCGGCCGCCTCGGCGCGTCGGCCTCACTGACCCGTGCGCCCCGGGCTCCTCGGAGCGCCGCCCGGGCGAGCCGAAGGAACACCAGGGCCGGCGTGAGCGGGGAGATGACGAAGATTCCGCCGGTGATGACGGCGCGGCCGCCGAAGAGCGTCTGGCGGAAGTCGCGACGGTCCACCCGCACGCCCAGACGCGCGAACTCGCGGGCCAGGTCCTCGAAGATCGCGCTGGCCCGTGGATCGGCGAAGAGGTCCCGAAACAGGTCGTCCCGCGTGTGGCGGAAGTCCCCGGGCGCGCCTGCCCATCGCGCCCGATCGTACTCGCGGCGTTTGGCGGCATCGATCAGGACCGCGTAGGCCTCGCTGATCTCCTTGAACCGCTCACCGGCCGCCGGGCTCCCGGCGTTGCGGTCGGGATGCCACTCCAGCGCCAGGCGGCGGTAGGCCTTGCGGATCTCGTCCTCGGGCGCGGCGGGGGCGACGCCGAGGATCCGATAGTAGTCCCTATCGAAGCGGGCTCGCGCCATGGCTCTTCATGATATCGCTTCGCAAAAGGGGCATAATGGGCCCGAGGCGGTGTGGCCGGGCCGGCTGGAGGAGTTTTTGCCGCTTCCTCCCCTTTGCCGGCCCCCGAAGCGGAGCGGCGTCAAGGGGCCGGACGGCTCGACCATCTCCGCCGCCTTCCCCGCCCGGCGTGCGGCTGGCTCGCTCCTGCGTGGTGGTCGCCGCGGTCATGCGCACCGGCGACCACAGGGTCAGCGTAGACCCGGCTGAGCAGGCGTGCAAGCGGTGCCGGCCGGCCGCCGGCGTCTTGACAACCCCGCGGCCGCCGACCATCATCGCGCGCGACGTGAGCCGGCGCGTGGCCCTGCAACTGGCCGTCTGGATCGTCACGCTGTTCTGCGTGGCGCTGATGTTCGCCGCCCCGCTGCGCCAGCTGATCTGGTACTTCGGTCAAGGGGCCGACGGCATCCCCTGACCGGCCGGCGGGCCGCCACGAGCTACCTCAACGAACCACCAGGTAGGACACGGCGCCGACGGCGGCCCCCGCGCCGACCAACCAGGCGGAGTTGATCGCGAAACGAACGAGGACCGCGAGGGCGACCAGCGCCATCCCGCCGGTGAGCCAGTCCACGAGCGCGGCCCGGCCCAACTCCCACGTCACCGCCGCCATCAACCCCACGGCGGCGACGTTGACGCCGTCGAGGAAGGCGCCCGCCCCGACGGAGTTTCGGACCCGCGAGATCAACGGGTGGCTCAGGGCCACGAAGACGAACGAGGGCAGGAAAATGGCGACCGTGGCGAGGATCGCGCCCACCCAACCACCCACGAGGTAGCCGATGAAGGTGGCGGTGGTGAGGACCGGCCCGGGCGTGAACTGCCCGATCGCCACGGCATCGAGGAGTTGCTGATCGGTCAACCACCGCAACCGATCGACGAAGTCGTCGCGCAGGAAGGCGAGCAGCACGTAGCCGCTGCCGTAGAGCACGGCGCCGATCTTCAGGAACACCAGGAACAACGTGCCGAGGTCGGCCGCGCCCATGGTGCCGACCGCCGGCCCGAGCGCCACCGCGGGCGTCGCGCCCCCGGCCGCCATCAGCGCAACGCCGAAGCTTCGTCGCGCTCGACGGAGCAGGAGCACGGCCACCCCACCCCCAAACAGAAGCGCGATCTCGTTGGCGCCTAGCCATGAGAGCGCCAGGACGGCCAAGCCGACGCCGGCCAGCAGCGGCCCCTTGACCGCCGTGCGCGACAGGCCCCACATCGCGTGGACGACCACGGCGATGATCACCGGCTTGACGCCGTAGAGCAGCCAGGTGACCTGGGGCTGCGCCCCGTACCGCACGTACAGCCAGGCCAGAGCCAGAACGCTCACCATCGCCGGGACGATGAAGCACGCCCCGGCGGCCAGGAGCCCGGGCCACCCGGCGCGCACGTAGCCGAGGTGAATCGCCATCTCGGTGGAGTTGGGACCGGGGATCAGGTTGGTCATTCCGAGGAGGTCGAGGAACCGCTCTTCGCTGATCCAGCGCCGGCGCCTCACCACCTCGTCGCGCATGAGCGCGATGTGGGCCGCCGGTCCTCCGAAGCCGATGGTACCGAGCTTGACGAACAGGCCGGCGACCTCACCGAGGGCTCGCCATCGCGACACGACGGCCAGCGTAGGCCACCAGTCCCGGGCCGGTCAAGGACGCTGGCCGGGCCGGACGCGACCGCGATCAGCGCAGGAAGGCGTGCGCCGCCGACAAAACTTCGGGTTTCACCGCGGCGCGGGATAGGCTGGAACCCTGCGTCACTCGATCGACCGGAACCGCCATCCGATCCACCGCGTCGCTTCCGCGTTGCCGGTCCCGCGGCCGGGCGAGTCCCTGCCCGGCAGCACCCCCGCCCTGGTCGCGGCTCCCGTAGGGCGAGCGGCCGACCGTGACGCCCCGGCGCGCCGCCATCCCGGGGCCGTTCGCGCCTCGCTGATGGCTTCCTACGCCGAGGGCGCTGTCGCCGAGCTGTTCGCGGCCTGCGCCGGTGGCGCCGTGCTCACGGCGTGGGCGCTCTATCTGGGGGGCACGCCGCTGGTCATCGGGCTCATCGGGGCGCTGCCTCTGGCCGCCCAGATCTTGCAGCTTCCGGGGGCCTGGCTGACCCAGACCTTCGGTCCCAAGGTCGTGGCCGTCGCAACCATCGGCGCCTCCCGGCTCATCTGGTTCCCGATGATCGCGCTGCCCTTCGTGACGCTCCTGGTCGAGACGAAGCTCCACGTCTTCGTCGCCGTCGTCGCCGTCTGCGGCATTCTCGCCGTCCTCGGCAACAACGCCTGGATGGCGTGGATGGGCGATTTGGTGCCTGGTGGCATTCGCGGCCGCTTCTTCAGCCGCCGAACCGTTTACCTGACCCTGGCCGGAACGACCGCGTCGCTCGCCGTCGGTGTGGTCCTCGACGTGCTCGCGCCGCGGGGCTTCACGGGGCACGCCCTCGGCGGCCTCGCCGTCGTGGGCTGTCTGGCCGGCGCCCTCAGCATCGTGCTGCTGCTCCGCCACCACGACCTTGGCCAATCCGCCGGACGCGAGCGACCTCGATGGGGCCTCATCGTCGGGGCCGCCTGCGATCCAGTGGCACGCCCGTTTCTCCTGTACCTGTTGGCCTGGAACGGCGCCGTCGGGCTGTCGGCGAGCTTCTTCTCGTACCACATGCTGAGCAACCTGGGGACGGGCTTCGCGATCGCGTCCCTTCACGGCGTCGCCGTGGCCGCCGTCCGCATCGTGTCGGCGCCGCTGTGGGGCCGGGCGGTGGACCGGTTCGGCGCGCGCCCGGTGCTCATCGTCTGCTCGTTCGGCATCGCCGCCGTGCCGATGATCTGGCTCTTCCCGACCCCGGCATTCCTGTGGCCGCTCGCATTCGAGGCGGCGATGGCCGGTGCGCTCTGGGGCGGTCACGGGATCGCCGCCATGGATCTCACCATCCACCTCTCCCCACGCCAGGCGCGGCCCTTCTACGTCGCCGTGTTCGCGGCGGCCGGCGGGGTCGGCTTCGCGGCGGCCTCGGTGCTCTCCGGGCTCGTCGCGGTCGGCCTGCCCGACCGCTTCCAACTCCTGGGCGAGACGTGGGTGAACCTGCACGTCCTTTTCTTTCTGTCGGGCGTGGCGCGGGCGGCGGCGGCATTCGCCGCGCTTCCCATCGAGGAGCGAGGAGCGCTGGGCGTGCCCCATGTCCTCCGGACGGTCCTGGCTCGCGCAGCCGAGCGGCTCAGCCCGGCCCGCGACGCTTCGCGCTAGCCGCACCGGGTCCGTTCCATGGTGTCCCCGAGCCCTCGGCCGTGGGTTACGGCGTCTTGGGCGTCTTGAAGATGAAGAGCTGGTTGCCCGCCTTCATGTAGCCCGTGCCAAAGAACGCGGTGTAGTCGTAGCGGGACCACGGCGACACGCTCGTCCCTCGCCGGAGGCGAACCGACCAGTAGTACTCGGTGTCGGGCTTCAGCGGTTGCTCGACGCGATGCTCGGTCGCCATTAGCCCCTCCCGGTAATAGGCTTCACGCCCGACGGCGCGCTTGGTTCCCTCCCAGGCCGAGCTTGTCTTGATGCCCTCGTAGATGATGAGGTCGTAGCGCTCAGCGTCCGGATGGCGTGCCCACTGCAACAGGGGCTGGAGGCTGTCGGCGAGGACGGGAAAGTTCGGGTTTCCGACCTGCGGGGCGACCGGCGTGACCCCCACGAAGGTCGTCGCACAGCCGCCGAGGAGCACGAGCGCGATGCCGGCCAGGAGCGTCCGGCTCCGGCTCACCGTGCGGTCTCCAGGACCATCAGATCTTTTTGCGAGGTCAATGCCAGGCGGGGGAACCGGTCGGCGAGGTCTTTCACGGCCTGCGCGTAATCGTCGGCCACGACCATCCGGTAGCCGGGAGGGGCTTCGAACAGGAGCGTGAGGGTGCCCACGTACGTCGCCACGGTCTGCCGCGCGCCGAAGCGGGCGAAGATCCGCCCCTTCATTCGTCGACTGAACAGGTCTGGCGTCAGCCCTTCGAAGCCGGCGATCGTGTAGCCGCCCGGGGGCAGATGCCAGTAAAAGCTGCCGTCGTCCCGCAGGGGAACCGAGGTCGCATTCGAGGATCCGTCGGCAAGCAAGACGACGCTGAGCGTGCTCTCGCCGAGCATGGAGGTCAGCGTCTTCGTCTCTCCCTTCCACACCATCTTGACCCGTCCGAACACGACGCCCTCACCGAGGGGCACGGCGTCGGCCGGGGTAAGGTCCACGGCCGAGGTGCACCCGGCCAGGAGGGCGGCGACGATGATGCTGACGACTCGCGCGAACAACGTGGAGGACATCAAGCGGGGTACACCGCTCGACCGTGAGCCACCATGAGCCAAGCGCTACTCTAATAACGGGGCGCGCAGCCTGTCAACAAACCGAGCACGTGCGCGTCGCCCGCCGGCTCGGCCTGTAGCTCGGCGGGTCCTGGCACGACGCGTGCACCACGCTCCTCCAGCGGCCGTTCCTCGACTGACGCCTGGCGATGCGGCTCGGGCGCCCATTCGTCAGCTCGTGCGGCAGCGCGAGGAGCGTGCGTGGCGCGTGAGCCAGGAGGCAGGCATGGGTAGACGGATGGCGGGTCTGACGGCCGTTTCTCTCCTGTTCGCAGCGGGGTGCGCGAGCGGCCACCCCGTCGGCCTCTCCGAGGTTCCGCGTCCGGCCGCCGTGGTCGGCAAGCCGGCCCCGGCGCCGTCGCCGCTCCTGAACGGGCACGCTCCGTGTCTGCCTCCGGGGGTGGCAACCGATTTCTTCACTTGGCCGGTACGGTCCTTCCAGCCCATCGTCATCCCCCGTGACGACGACACGGTGACCTCAGGCGCCTGGGTCCTCTACGGCAAGGGGGACTCGAGAGTGGCAGCCGTCTGGGGCGGCGAGATGCTGATCGCCGTGGACCCCAACCCGGCGACGAACGCCCCGATCTGGGTGGACCGCGGCCTGCTCGACGACGACAATCGGGCGCTCCGAAGTGAGACCTTGAGCCCCTGCCAGTGGCGCCGCCACGGCGAACGCCAGGTCTAGTCATCGATGGCGGCCTCGACGGCCCCCCTGCCCTGCTCCGGTCAGAACCGCAAGCCGAACGTCAGGCCCGGCATGACGTCAGCGCCGGAGCCCCGCCCGGTGTGCAGGTCGGTGAAGTTCAGCAGGAAGGTTCCCGTGACGCTCAGCGCATCGGTCAGCGCATAGTCGGCGCCAAAGCCGAGCGGGATCAGCCAGGAGGTATCTTCGTCGCGGAAGGAGTTGTGCACGAATCCGATTCCACCCTGCACGGCGAGCTTCAGTCGCCGCGCGGTGTTGGGGATGTCGATCCAGTACTTCGCCTGACCCGAGAGCCCGAGCTGGCCTGAATCTCCAGTGAAGCCGAGCTGCATCAGGGGACCGACGGACAATCGCTCGGCCACGACGTAGTCTCCGTAGAGGTTCAAGGAAAACGCGGTGCCGTCCGGCGTGTCGCTCAGGAACCCGAGTCCGCCCCCCACGGTCCAGGCGCCGGGCCGCAGCTCGGCCGCCTCAGCGCCGCCGAGGATGCTGGTGAGACCACCAACGAGCACCACCGCCAACCAGGCGGCGACGATCAGGGCTCGCCTCATGAACGCTCCTTCCCTGTGATGGGCTCGGGACCAGTCGCATCGAAGACGCGTGGGCCCAGGGAAGTATAGGTCACGCGATCGTTCAGTCAAGAGCGATCGGCGGGGTAGGATACCTTCAGTGGCTGTCGAGCCCCGAAGGGTTCGCGCCAGACGGCCACGGAGGATATGAGATGGATCGCGAGGCCGTACGCCTACAGATCCGGAAACGTGTCGAGAGTGGCGCGTTGCCGTCCGCGCCGCCGCAGCTCACGGTCGGCCCGGGACAGCCGCCGCTCCCGCCGAAGTCCACGATCGAGGCCGACAGCGCGATCGGGTTGGCCAAATGCGCGGGCTGCGACGAGGGCGGCGCCCAGATGACCTACCGGTACAGCGACGGCCGGATCGTCCGGTTCCACGGCCGATGCCATCGGCTCTGGGAGGAGGAATGCCAGCGGCCACGCTGAAGCCATGGCCCCGGTCTACGACGAGAACGCCGAGGACGGTTTAGGGTCGCTCCGGGGCGCTCAATCGCTCGAGGAGGACCTGGGCCGCCCTGGCCTCGGCGGTTTCCCCTCCGGCGTCGGCGACCTCTTCCAGCGCGCGGCGAGCCTGCTGTTTGTAAGCCTGAACCGTGCCCGCATCGGGGGCCGCGCGCATCACGCGATAGGCGTCGACGCCCAGGTAGAAACGCACCAGCGGGGCCCGCTCGTGCCGGGGGTAGTCGCGCAGGAAGCGCTCCTGCTCGCGGACGGCGTCGCGGAGCGCGGCGACATCGCCGCTGCCGGTGGTGGTATCCGGCGCGGGCGCTTCGTGAAAGCGTGCGGCGATGAGCCGGAAGCGGGCCTCGGCCGCCCATCGTCCGGCCGGCGCGCGCCGCAGGTACTCACGAAAGGCGGCGAGGTCGTAGACATAGCGGCGCGTGCGCGGAGACAGCGTCACGCTGACGCCATAGGCCTCCAGACGCCTGACGACGAGCTGGGGCAGGAGGTTGCCGTCGCCGTGAGCGGCGAGGTCCTGATTGAGCAGCTCGACGAGCGCGTCGACACCCTCCCCGAGGCGGATCTGGCTCTCCGCCTGCTCCATCGCCGCCGGCGCCTCGCGGGTGGCACGAAGCTCCCGCGCGATCCCGCCGAGGAGCGCCTGCACCTGGTCGCCGTCGAGCACCACGTGGGCCTGGGCGGCGCTCGCGCCGAGCAGCACCAGTCCGAGTCCGAGCCCCGCTCCCTTCACGCCAGCCTCTGGTAGAGCCAGTACAGGCCCAGCACCAGGATCGCGGCCGAGGCGGCCTGAGTGGTCGGCCGGTAGATCGGGCGGCCCCGCAGCAGTCCCAGCAGGGGCAGCACGATGAGCACGATCGCCACCTGACCGAGCTCGACCCCCACGTTGAAGGCGAGCAGTGAGGTGACCAGGCCCCGCGTCGGCAGCCCCAGCTCTTGGAGGACCGCGGCGAAGCCGAAGCCGTGGACCAGCCCGAACAGGAAGCCGAGGAGCCAGCGCGGCACCACCTGGCGCGCCATCATGTTCTCGACCGCGACCCACACCACGCTGGCCGCGATGGCGGCCTCGACGAGGACGGCGGGCAGCCTGACGACATCGAGGGCGGCCAGGGACAGGGTGACCGTATGGGCCGCGGTGAACGCGCTCACCACCGCCAGCACCCCCAGCAGCGACCCACCGGGGAGCAGCAGACCGACCAGAAACGCGATGTGATCGTAGCCGATGAAAATGTGCCCGACGCCGAGTCGCAGGAACTCGCGGGCGATGGCCAGGCGGCTCCGCGGTCCGGTGTATACCGCGTCGGCCCGGAATACGAACTCCTCGCTGCGCCCGGCGACGACGATACGCGCCACCGTGGTGTGGTCTCGCCCCAGCTCGGTGAGCGGCTGGCAGCGGATGGCGACGTGGTCGAGGACGCTCTCGCCGCCGAACCTGAGCGTGGCCTCCAGCAGCGCGTTGCCATCGGCGCTGCGCCCGACGTCGAGGGCCAGAACCTTGACCGGCAGGGCCGTGCCGCCGGCCGTGACGACGACCGCCCGGCTCAGGTACTCAGCGATCTCGGGCCGCTTGCGCTCCACTTCCCGGCGCTCGACCTTCGCGTCGAGATCGGCGTCGAGAGAAAGCACCAGGTCGAGCTCGAAGAGGTTGACGCTGAGTCGCACGTCCACGGCGCGCTCGCCGATGACGATGTCGGCATAGGCGACGTTGGCGGGATGCGCGGCGGCTGGAGACGCGGTCGCCGCCAGTAGCAACGCGGCGGCGGCCAGGGCGGCGCCGTTCACGGCCGGGGCGGCGAAGCCTGGTGATAGTCGAGGGCGCCCGGGTGCAAGGGCACCGGCGCCGCCGCCGGTGTGGTTGCCGGCGTTGCGCTTGCCGGTCGCGGCAGCTCGGCCCTCCGCTCCGAGAGCGCGCGCGCCACCCGGTATGCCCGCTCGACCGGAAAATCGTCGCGGCAGACGAGCGCCCAGTCGCCGACGAGGGCAAGCGTCCGCAGCGGCACCGGCCCGGTGTTGGCGAACCGTCCCTGCCCGGCCGCCGCGCCGCGCGCTTCCCGGGCCGCGATGAGGAGAACGTCGAGCTGGCGGCTGGCCACGAGGTTCACGGCCTCGACGGTATCCCGGGCGCGGGCCACCGTGGCGCGACTGTCGGGCAGGTGCCTGGCCAGCAGCGCCGCCAGGGCCTCGGCCACGGCGAAGGCCTGCTCGTCCTCGGCGCCGGTGACGATGATCAGGCGGGACTGCCGATACACCTGCCACTGGCGATAGGGCGTGTGGCCCAGGGACACGGCTGCGGCAACGACGACTGCGGCTCGCTCGAGCAGCTCCCGCCTGGTCATCACGGTGGTGCGTGGACGAGCCGGCCGCCTCGCCGCCGCTACTTCTTGTCGAACACGCCGAGGTCCAGGATGGCCGAGACCGCGAAGTTCGGCACGTCGACCAGGTTGCCGATGCGCAGGTCGACGGCCACGCTGGACAGGATGTACGCCTGCTCGCGAGTGAGGCCCTTGTTTCTCACCAGCCAGTCGATCATCTGGATCAAGGCGTCGCGGGCGGCCAGCGTGACGTCCTCGGAGAGATTGGTCAGCGGACCGAGCTTGGCTCCATCCAGGTACTGGTGGGTCGGCGGCATCTTGCCGGCCTCCTTGAGCGGATAGCCGACGGTGGCGTGGAAGGCCGTCGGCGTGATCATCTTGAGCTGATCGCCGCCCTCGAACTGCGGCTGCCGCACGAAGGCCGCCTGTCCCTTGCGCACGTGCACGCGCACCGTGACGGTGGCGTCCATCTCGATGGCGGTGCCCGAGACCTCGCCATCGCCCTGGGCGTAATGCACGTCGCCGATCGAGAGCAGGCAGCCCCTCACGAAGCAGGGCAGGAGCAACACCGTCCCCACCTGCATCTGCTTGATGTCCATGTTGCCGCCGTTCTCCCGCGGCGGAATCGTCCTCAGGCACTGGTCCTTGTGGCTGCCCGCCGCCCCGCACACTGCCACCGGCAGCGCGTCCTTGGGCTCGGGTGGCAGCGCCACGCCGCCGGCCGTGGCCAGGGCCGTCTCACGCCGGGCCCAGGCCTCGGTCTCACGCGCGCCGGGGGCGACGCCCACCGTGCCCATGAAACCCGCGAAGCGGACCTTCACGTTCGGAATGTCGGGCGAGGTCGCCTCCAGCCGGTCGAGGTCCCAGCGCACCATGACCGGGTTGGTGAAGATGTCGCGCAGGAACCCAAACCCCGGCACCACGACCGTGAAGCCAAACGGTGCCGGCTCGATATCGACGAGGGTGACCGCCAGCACGTCGCCGGCCTCGGCCCCGTTGACGAACAGGGGTCCCGTCAGCGGATGGACGAGGTTGAGGTTGGCCGCGGCCACGTCGGCGGACCGGGAGTTGCGGTTCAAGGCGCCGTCGAGAGCGTCGCGCGTCTCGAAAACGATGAGGTCCCCGGGGTCCGCGGTGGCCACGGTCTTGATGGCCCAGTGCCAGCGGTTGTGGCAGTTGGGATCGTTGGCGCATCGGGCGCCGGTCTTACCGATCTTGACGGTCTTGGCCGCTGCCATGTCGGGATCGACACCACCAGCGAGGAGAAGCAGCGAGAACATCATCAGGAAGGCCACCCACGCTCTCGTCCCGGCCATCGCGCACTCTCCCTGCGGGCGTGGCGCCCGCCGCCAGCGGGATGCAAATCGCCCCAAACTCCGAGGCGGCGGGATTCTAGCACGCCGGCGCAGCCCTCGGGGCGAGCCGTTCCCAACGCCGCGCTGCGCGGCGCCGTTAGAACCGGATGCTGGCGCGGATGCTCACGAACGGGCCGGCCCCGACGTCGATCCGGTTGTCACGACGGTCGGAGTAGGACTCACCCTCGAAGTAGAAGCGATCGAAGGCGTAGCCGCCTAGCGCTTCGATGCCGAAGTGCCGGAGATCGAATCGCGCCCCCAGCGTCAGCCGCTTCTCATAGTAGAAGAGCTGATCGTCCTTGTCGGGGCGGTCGGCGCGCAGGTAGAGGTCGTGGTCCCAATCGAAGCCGGCGTAGACCCGGAGCGGCCGGAACACCTGCTGCGTTACCCGAACCCGGACTCGGCGGATGGGAACGTAGGTGAGCTGAAAGGTGGTCTTTTCCAGCGGCCGGAACTCGATGGCGCTGAAGGGTACGCCGATGATCGCCTGCAGGCGGTCGGAGGGCGCATACACGTAGGCAACCCCCGGCAGTGGCAGCCCGGCGAAGGCCTCATAGTGGTTCACGTAGTTCAGGGTGAAAAACCAGGCATTGCGCTCGCCGGAAGGCACGCGCAGGAAGCCGGTGGCGCGGATGATCAACTCGTCCGAGCTGTCGAACAGTCGGTCGCTGGCGGAGCCGACCGTCACGTTGCCGCCGGCGATCCAGCCATTGTCGAAGCGATGCCGATACGTGACGCCCAGCCGTGCGTCCCAAAGCTCCTCGGGGAACGAGTCGCCGGTGTCGGGCAGCACGGCCCGCGTGTCGAACTCTTGCAGGCGAAGACTGGCCGAGACCGACCATTCGTCTTGTGAGTCCTGCCAGAGCGGTGCGAAGAGCGAGACGCGGTGCTGCGTGAGCGAGAAATCCGTCTCCTGCCCGCTCACACGCTCATCCGGGTAGAACGTCCAGCCGTAGTCGCCGCGGGTCATGAGCTGTCCCAGGACCGGCGTGAGCCAGAGCTCGGCCTGGGCCCAGGCCGGCCCCGGGATGGCGAGGGCGATCGCGATCACCAGCGCGCCGAGGAATCGCCGGGTCATCAGAAGCGCTGGGGTGGCGACGAGTACGTGTACATGGGGAGGGGGTCGAATCCAGAGTGCCAGCGTGCCGTGCGACCGTCAATCGCGCCAGCCTTGCCGGCCGGCGTCAAAACGGCCCTTTGCAAAATTTCGGAAAGGCCGGCACCTCCTTATATGCTGGTTAACAGCCGACCTACCAGACCGAGAGGGGGTGACCGCATGGACAAGCCGAAGGACCAGCCGAAGCCGTGGCAGCCCGGGGACGGGCAGGGCAAGCCTGGACAGCCCCAGCCGAGCTCACCGAAGAAGTAACCGCGACTGGTGGCGCTCCGGTGGTTTCGGCCACCGGAGCGCTACCTCACTAGATCTGCTTCCGCACTCGTGGATCCAGCAGATCCCTCAGCCCATCGCCGAGCATGTTGACGGCGAGGACCGTCGCGGCCAGGAACAGGGACGGGAACAGGATATTGTGGGGAAGGATCCGAAAGAGCGCGCGGCCCTCGGCCATGATGTTGCCCCAGGTGGGCGTCTCGGGGGGAATGCCGACCCCCAGGAAGGACAGGATCGCCTCCACCAGGATTGCCGAGGCGCAGACGAAGGTCCCCTGCACCACCAGCGGGGCGACGGTGTTGGGCAGCACGTGGCGGGCGAGAACGGTCGCGGTGGGAGCGCCCAGCGCGCGCGCAGCCTCGACGTAGGGCTCCTCGCGGACCGACAGCACCACCGCCCGCACCAGTCGGACGACGCGCGGAATCTCGGGAATGACGATGGCCAGGATCACGGTGCGCAGCCCCGTGCCGCGGGACAGCGAGACCAGCGCGATGGCCAGCAGGATGGCGGGGATGGACATGAGACCGTCCATGACCCGCATGACGATGCCGTCCAGCCACCGGATATAGCCGCTCAGCAGGCCGATCACCAGCCCAACGGCCACGCTGATCAGCGCGACCGTGATGCCGACGATGAGCGAGACGCGCGAGCCGTAGATGACGCGGCTGTAGACATCCCGGCCCAGGCTGTCGGTGCCCATCCGAAACGTCGAGGCCGTCCGGGTGCCGTCGTCGTGGATGATGACGCGCTCGGCGCCAGGGCGCTTGTTGCGGGCGACCGGGTCAATGGCGGCGGGATCGGTCGTGCCCAGATACGGCGCCAGCCCGGCAATGGCCACGATCACCGCCAGCACCGCGGCTCCGATCCAGACGCTGCGGTTGCGCGGCAGGCGCCAGGCCCGCACCGCCGGGCGCTCGGCCGGTATCGCGACGCTCACGGTCTCGACGCGCGCGCCGTTCAATAGCGGATCCTCGGATCCAGCACCGTGTACGTCAGGTCCACGATGAGGTTGATCAGCACGTACACAGCCGAGAAGAGCAGCACGACCGCCTGCACCGTCGGGTAGTCGCGCGCCAGCACGGCGTCCACGGTGAGCCGGCCGAGACCGGGAATGGCGAAGACCGACTCCGTCACCACCACCCCGCCGATCAGCAGGGCCACGCCGAAGCCGATGACGGTGACGATGGGCACCGCCGCGTTGCGAAGCACGTGGCGGAGCAGCACGGGCATCTCGGCCAGGCCCTTGGCCCGGGCGGTGCGCACGTGGTCCGCCCCCAAGACCTCCAGCACGCTGGCGCGCGTGATGCGCGCGATCAGCGCGACATAGATGATGGCTAGCGTGAAGGAGGGCAGGACCAGGCGCTGGAGGAAGCCGCCGACGCCGTCGGCCAGGCGCTGATAGCCCTGGACCGGCAGCCAGCCGAGTTGGATGGCGAAGAGATACATGAGGGCATAGCCAATGACGAACACGGGCACCGAGAAGCCGAGCACCGACAATCCCATCACGAAGCGATCAATCCAGGAGCCGCGCCGCCACGCGGCGACGACCCCGAGCGGCACCGCCATGAGCACGGCGAGGACGATCGTGCAGGCCGAGAGCGCCAGCGTGGGCTCCAGCCGCCCGAGGATCAGCTCGGCCACGGTCTTCTTGAAGAAGAACGACTCGCCGAAGTCGCCGCGCAGGATGCGGCCGATCCAGATGACGAACTGCTGGGCGATGGGCTGGTTGAGACCGAGCTTTTCACGGATCTCGGCGACGTCGCGGGCCGTGGCGTTGTCGCCGGCGATGATGGCGGCTGGATCTCCCGCCGTCAGTCGCAGCAGCAGGAAAACGAAGACGGCGACGGTCCCCATGACGGGGACCGTGGCCAGCAAGCGCCTACCTATATACGGAAGCATCGGAGAGGCCGCATGCGAGGCGGACCCGGCGGCACGCGCCGCCCGTAGCGCCCGCCGCGACCGGCACGCGCCGCCGGGCCTGGAGCAACGGCGCTACTTCTTGACCGCGATGTTCCAGAACACGGTCACGGGGGCCTGGATCGGGCCGTCTACGTTCTTCCGCATGGCCGCCGGCTGGTACCACTGGCCCAGCGGGACGTGGGTCGGGTACTGCGTCAGCCGCACCTGCACGGCCTCGGCGATGGCCTTCTGCTTGGCCGGGTCCGTCTCCCGCGCGAACTGGTCGCGCAGCTTTTCCATCTCGGCGTCGCACGGCCAGCCGAACATCGCCTTGTCACAGGCGCTGTTGAGGAACCCCGCCATGACGGGGTTCAGGATATCGGCCGAGACCCAGGAGGTCAGGAAGGCGTGCCAGCCGCCGGACGCGGGTGGATCCTTCTTGGCGCGCCGGCTCACCAGCGTCTGCCAGTCCATCGAGTGCATCTCGACCTTGAAGCCCGCCTTCTCCATGAGCGACGTGGCCACCGGGGCCAGGTTGGCCAGCACGGCCAAGTCCGTCGAGTGCATCAGCACGATCGGCGTCCCGTCGTAGCCCGCCTCCTGCAGAAGCTGACGTGCCTTGGCCACGTTGGACTCGATGAGCAGGCCCCCATCGAGGCCTTTCTTCGACTCGAGCGGCGTGCCGCACGGGAACAACGACTGGCAGACCTTGTAGTACTGCTTGTCGCCGATGACGGCCTTCAGGAAATCCTCCTGGTTGAAGGCCCACATGACGGCCTGCCGCGCCTTCGGGTTGTCGAACGGCTTGTGCAGCGAGTTGTAGCGGAAGGTGTACTGGTTGCCGAGCGGGTTGAGGTCGACCAGCTTGACGTTGCCATCGCCCTTGAGCACCGGCAGCAGGTCGTGCGGCGGCGACTCGATGTAGTCGAGCTCTCCGGCCAGCAGCGCGTTGATGGCCGTCTGGTGGTCGGGGATCCAGCGCCACTCAACACGGTCCACCTTGGCCACCTTGCCACCGGCCAGCCCCGAGGGGGCATCGCCGCGCGGGGTGTACTGCGGAGACTTCACGTAAACGGCCTTGTCGCCGGGCTTCCACTCCTCCTTCTTGAAGACGAAGGGGCCGGAGCCGGTGAAGTCGGAGATCTGGGTGTTGGGATCGGTGTCGGCCACCCGCTTGGGCATCATGAACGGCACGTTCGAGGACGGCTTGCCCAGGGCCGGCAGCACCAGGCCCGTCGGCTCCTTGAGGATAATCTTGAAGGTCTTGGGGTTAACGACGTGCAACTCCTTGACGAAGGACCACATCTTCTGGCCCATCGAGTCCTTGGCCGCCCAGCGCTTGATGGAGGCCACGCAGTCCTCGGACGTCACCGGCTTGCCGTCGTGCCAGACGAGGCCGTCACGCAGGGTCAGCGTGTAGGTCAGCTTGTCGGGGCTGACCTCGTGCTTGTCGACCATCTGCGGCTTTATCTCACCCTTGGCGTCCATGGCGAAGAGCGTGTCGTAGATCATGTAGCCGTGGTTGCGCACGATGTAGGCCGTCGTCCAGATCGGATCGACGATCTTGAGGTCCGAGTGCATCACCACGCGCAGCGTGCTCTGCGCGGCGACCGGTGGGACGCCGGCGGCCAGCGCGACGAGGGCCACCAGGGCGATCATGGTTGTGAGACGGCGTGCGAGCGTCATCGGGGACCTCCTGCTTGCGGGTCGGGCCGCCGCGTAAGGTGGCGAGATATAAGCACGGCAGCCGTGGGGTTGTCAACGCGACGGCGCCCCGGACGGCGTGAGGGGCCCATCACGCCGTCCGGAAACCGGCTAGCGGAGGCCGGCGCGGAGGATCAGCGCCAGCACACCCGTCTCATAGAGCTCTTCGGCCAGAAAGATCACGCCGAAGACGATCAGCCATGTCTGGGCGAAGAGCAGCCCGCTGGCGAGGGCTCCCGCGGCCACCGCGACAACGATGCCGCGGATCCCCCGGACGATCCACAGCGCGGCGAACGCCTTGGAGGAAGAGCTTCGTGCCCCGAGCCCCGGCCCAGGCGCCGGCGAATGCCAGGGCGATCGCCAGCAGGTGGAGCGCGTTGGGAAACTCCTCCATCGCCCTCATCACGACCTCAACCCCCTCACGCCTCCTGCAGGCGGCGAAGCCCGACGGCCTCGAGCACCGCGAACCCGAGGACGGCCGCAGCGACAGCCGCGACGGCCCAGTTGCCGACGAGGGTCAGTGGGCCGAGGGTGATCACTGCGATGCCGGGCCCGGGAAGCCCGAAGAGCGTCGAAACATTCGTGCTGTCATCGGTTGTACGTCGGATTGCTTCCCTCGTGGCTTCATCGTGGAAGTACGTGGAAGTAATCGAGACGTATCTCAATTACCGGGGAGGTAATCGTGCTCGCGGCCGCTAACCCTGCGTATTACTGAACCTGAGCAGGAGCGCTGCTCAGCGCGCGCCGCACGCGCGGGAGCACATCGCGCGCCATCCGCGCCATGTAGCCGCGCTCGGGATCGTCCGGTGTCGGTGGGTTGGGGATCGGATGCAGCACGACGTAGCTGAACTCTGCCGGTGCCGAACGGAGCACCTCGATCAACCGGTCGGCAACTTCGATGGGTCCGCCGCGCAGGCTGAATGCATCGGCGGCGCTCGCCGGCAGGAACTCGACCGCTCGACCGCTAACCTCCAGGTCCGGGGCGTGGTGGAAGTCCGGCCAGACGCCGTGTTGGCGCTTCAGCGTCTCCGGATCCGGTCCCGTCCACGCGAGGCGGGGTGGGTCAAACAGGGCCGGCGAGTACTCGTAGTACCCGGCCGCCATGGACTTGGCCATCGTCATGGCGCGCTCGGGCTCGTCGACAAGCACCGTGTGGAACACCGCACCGAGGCGAACGGACGATGGATCCCTTCCGGCATCGGCAGCGCCACTATGAATGGCATCGACAGCGGTGGCGATGTTCGCCGGATGCGTGCCGACGCGGATGAACACCCCGTCGGCGACGCTGCCCGCCATGCGGAGCGTGCGGGGGCCACCCGCGGCGATCCAGATCGGCACGGACCGGTGGTGCGGCAGGCGCGCCGGTCGTGCCGCCCCCACATCGACCGATTCGCCATCGAGCAGCGCCCGCATCAGCCGCGTGCTCGTTTCGAGCTCTTTGACGCGCGCCGGCCGGAGCCCGGCCAGCCGCACGGCCGTGTCGCCGACGCCCCAGCCGAGCAGCGTGCGACCAGGCGCCAGCTCGTCGATCGTCGCGATCGAGGAGGCGGTGACGGTGGGGTGTCGGTTCACGGGATTCGCGATCAAGGGTCCCAGCGTGATGCGCTCGGTCGCCAGCGCCGCGGCGGCGAGCAGGACGTACGTGTCCCGGCGCCGGAGCTGCGAGTCCGGCTGAAACGCCGCGTCCCAGCCGAGCGTCTCTGCGCGCCGCACGTCGGCGGCAAACGCCTCGATGGAGCGCGCGTCGAAACGGTTCAGGCCGAAGCGGGGAACGTTCAGGGTTGGGCCCAGCCGCCTTTGATGTGGAAGGAGGCTAGCGCGGCAGGGCAGACATGGTCAATACTCGACCGGTCATCATCGGCCAGGCCAGGATCAGCCGGGCGAAGGAGGGAGTATGAGACTCGCGGGAAAGGTCGCGCTCATCACGGGCGGTGCCAGCGGCATGGGTCGGAGT
>JBOHPP010000092.1:0-4990 GCA_050731755.1 Candidatus Rokuibacteriota bacterium
CGCCCGGCGCCGAGCGGCAAACGGCGCCGGGCGCGCCGCTGAGGTCAGGGCCTCCGGTCCAGATCGAGGTGCGTGTCGGTCCGGGAGCCTCCGTTGCGCGTCATCGACACGAGGGCCAGGATGACGACGACGAACAGGGCGGCCGCGATCAGGATCGCCATCGTCGGGCTCAGCCCGAAGATCCGTGTCGTCTCGGTGGACGTGCGGGGCAGCGCCGAGGGGCTGTCGCCGTCACGCTGGGTTCGGACGTCGACGTTCACGTCGGGGGCGCGGTCCGGCCGCACTGACGGAGAGGCAGGAGCCGGGTCGCTCCCGCGGTCGGTCGGGTTGTCGGGCTTCGCTTCCGGGTTCCCGGTCGTGCTGCCGGGCGCACCGGGAGTGGGCGCGGCGGTCTGGGCGGCGGCCACGCCGGCGATCCCGACCAACAGGAGCATGCTGAGGAGCAGCGCTGTAAAAGCTTTCATAGGCACCTCCAGCCTGCCCTCAATTGGAGCAATGGCGATGCCATGAGCCCCACGATTTGCCGTCACGAGGAGCCGCGATGAACGCGTCCGAGAGGCTGCCGCAGCAGTTCAACGTTGCCACGTACTTCGTCGACCGCAACGTGAGCGAGGGCCGCGCCGCCCAGCCGGCGTTCTTTTGCGAGGACCGCGTGCTCACGTACGGCGACGTCCACGACCTGACCAACCGCACCGGCCACGCACTCCGGGAGCTCGGCGTGGAGATGGAGCACCGCGTGCTCATGCTCTGCCTGGATACCCCCGAGTTCCTGGGGACGTTCTGGGGGGCCATCAAGATCGGCGCCGTGCCGGTCCCCGTCAATACGCTCTTGCGTGCCCAGGACTACCTCTACTTCCTCGAGGACAGCCGGGCCCGGGTCGCCGTCGTCTCGGCGCCGCTGCTGGCCGAGGTGGGTCCGGCGCTGAGCCAGGCGCGCTGGCTCAAGCATGTGCTGGTGGCCGGCGGCAACCCTGGACCGTACCTCTCGTGGGAGGACCGGATCGCCCGGGCTTCGGCCCGCCTCGAAGCGGCGCCGACCTCGCGCGACGACGCGGCGTTCTGGCTCTACTCCTCGGGCTCTACCGGCTTTCCCAAGGGCGCCGTGCACCTGCATCACGACATGTGGGTCTGCATGGAGACGTACCCCAAGCACGTGCTGGGCCTCGGGAGCAGCGACAAGATCTACTCGGCGGCCAAGCTCTTCTTCGCCTATGGGCTCGGCAATGCCGGCTATTTCCCGATGGGCGTCGGGGCTCAGAGCGTTCTCTATCCCCATCGGCCCACGCCGGAAACCGTATTCGAGGTGCTCACCCGCCACCGCCCCACGCTCTTCTTCGGCGTGCCCACGCTCTACGCGGCGATGCTCGCCCTCAAAGAGGCCGACAAGCGCTTCGACCTCTCATCGCTGCG
Organism: Candidatus Rokuibacteriota bacterium; assembly: GCA_050731755.1. Taxonomy (GTDB): domain Bacteria; phylum Methylomirabilota; class Methylomirabilia; order Rokubacteriales; family CSP1-6; genus JBOHPP01. The sequence continues at coordinate 1,411 of JBOHPP010000092.1, forward strand.
TCTCTGCATTTCGGCGGGCGAGGCGCTGCCCGAGGAGATCTACAACAGGTGGCGCGACCGCTTCGGCGTGGAAATCATCGACAGCATCGGCACCACCGAGATCCTCCACGTCTTCCTCTCCAACCGACCGGGCGCGGCGCGGCCCGGCTCGACAGGGCTGCCGGTGCCCGGGTACGAGGCGATCATCGTCGACGACGAAGGCCGGCCGGTGCCTCAGGGGGAGATCGGAAATCTTAGAGTCAAGGGCGACTCCACGATGGCCTACTACTGGAACAAGCACGACAAGACCCGGGAGACGCTCTTCGGCTCCTGGATCCAGACCGGCGACAAATACTGGCAGGACCAGGACGGGTATTTCTGGTTCGCCGGCCGCTCCGACGACATGCTGAAGGTCGGCGGCATCTGGGTCTCGCCGGTGGAGGTCGAGGCGACGCTGATCAGGCACGCGGCCGTGCTGGAGGCGGCCGTCGTCGGCAAGGAGGACCACGACCGGCTCGTCAAGCCCAAGGCCTTCGTGGTGCTCAAGGAGCCCACCCAGGGCGGCGAGGCCCTGGCCGAGGAGCTGAAGGCGTTCGTCAAGGACAAGATCGCGCCGTACAAGTACCCCCGCTGGGTCGAGTTCGTGAGCGAGCTGCCCAAGACCGCGACCGGCAAGATCCAGCGCTTCAAGCTGCGGGCCTGACGTGTTCGATCCGACTCTCGAGACGCTGTCCCGGGAGCGGCTGCGCGAGGTCCAGTGGCGGAAGCTCAAGGCGCTGGCCGGACAGCTGCTGGCGCCCGGCGGCGGCAACCCCTTCGTCAGGACCGCGTGGGGAAACGCCGGGCTCACTTCAGCCGACAATCTGAAGTCCTGGGACGACTTCCACCGTCTGCCCTTCACGGGCAAGACGGACTTCGTCGAGGACCAGGCGGCCGAGCCTCCCTTCGGCACCAACCTGACCTATCCGCTGGAGCGCTACGTGCGCGTGCACCAGACCTCGGGCACCAGCGGCCAGCCGCTGCGCTGGCTCGACACGCAGGAGTCCTGGGACTGGTGGATCCGCTCCTGGGGCTTCGTCTTGCGCGGGGCCGGGCTCACCACCGCCGATCGGGTGTTCTTTCCATTCTCCTTCGGTCTCTTCATCGGCTTCTGGGCGGGATTCGAGGGCGCCCGGGCCCTCGGCGCCCTGGCCATCCCCGGCGGTGGGCAGGATTCCCCGACCCGCCTGGCCTCGATGGAACGCCTCGGCGTCACCGCGCTGGTCTGCACGCCGTCCTACGCGCTGCATCTGATGGAGGTCGCCTGCGAGCGTGGCCTCGACCCGCGCAAGCTGGGCGTCCGCACGACCGTCCACGCCGGCGAGCCCGGCGCCAACATCCCCGCCGTACGGGCGCGGATCCAGGACGGCTGGGGGGCGCGCGCCTTCGACCACGCCGGGATGACCGAGATGGGCGCCTTCGGGTACGAGTGTCAGGCCCAGGCGGGGCTCCACGTCAACGAGACGGAGTTCATCGCTGAGGTCATCGATCCAGCCACCGGGACGCCGGCCCGGGAGGGGGAGCTCGTGCTCACCAACCTCGGTCGCGCGGGCTCACCGGCGATCCGCTACCGCTCGGGCGACCGGGTCCGTCTGGCGGACACACCGTGTCCCTGCGGCCGGACGTTTCTTCGCCTGGACGGCGGGATCCTGGGTCGCCTCGACGACATGCTCATCGTGCGCGGGGTGAACGTCTTCCCCGCGGCCATCGAAGGCATCGTGCGGCGGTTTCCGGTGATCGAGGAATTCCAGATCGAGGTCTTCCGCGACGGCGCGCTGGACGAAGTGTGCGTGCTCGTCGAAGCGGCGGACGCCGGCCTCTGCCGCTCCGTCCAGGAGGCCTTCCGCGTCGACCTCGGCATCCGCCTGGAGGTGCGCGCCGTGCCCCCGCGTACGCTGCCCCGCCATGAGCTGAAGGCCCGACGGGTCGTCCGCAAGGAGAGCGCGCCATGAAGACCCGACCCTTCACGGGGAAGGAGTTCCTGGAAAGCCTGCGTGGCCCACGTGAGATCTGGATTTACGGGGAACGCGTCAAGGACGTCACGGCGCACCCGGCGTTCCGTAACCCCGCCCGCATGCTGGCCCGACTCTACGACGCGCTCCACGCGCCGGCCACTCAGGCGGTGCTGACGTGCGCCACCGACACCGGTTCGGGAGGCTTCACCCACAAGTACTTCCGGGCCCCGACGAGCGCCGACGATCTGGTCGGCGCGCGCGAGGCGATCGCGGCCTGGGCCCGGCTGACCTATGGGTGGATGGGCCGCTCACCAGATTACAAGGCGGCCTTCCTGGCGACGCTCGGCGCCAACGCCGACTATTTCGCTCCCTACCAGGACAACGCCCGGCGCTGGTACCGCGCCGCCCAGGAGCGCGTCCTCTACATGAACCACGCCCTGGTCCACCCGCCGGTGGACCGTCACCGACCACCCGACGAGGTCGCCGACGTCTACATGCACGTCGAGAGCGAGACCGACGCCGGGCTGATCGTCAGCGGGGCAAAGGTCGTCGCCACCGGGTCGGCGCTCACTCACTACAACTTCATCGGCCATCCCAGCGTGGCCGCCGTGAAGAAGAAGGAGTTCGCCCTGACCTGCCTCGTCGCCATGGACACGCCGGGCGTCAAGCTGATCTGTCGGCCGTCCTACGCCATGGCCGCCGAAGTGATGGGCAGCCCGTTCGACTATCCTCTCTCGAGCCGCCTGGACGAGAACGATGCCATTCTCGTGCTCGATCGAGCCCTGGTACCGTGGGAGAACGTGTTCATCTACGAAGACGTGGAGAAGGCGAACGCGTTCTTTCCGAACTCCGGCTTCTTCCCGCGGGCCATGTTCCAGGGCTGCACCCGCCTGGGCGTCAAGCTGGATTTCATCGCCGGCCTGATCCTGAAGGCGGTGGCCGCGGTGGGCTCCAGCGACATGCGACACGTGCAGGCGTCGGTGGGGGAGGTGATCGCCTGGCGCAACCTGTTCTGGGGGCTGAGCGAGGCCATGGCCCGGGCGCCCGTTCCGTGGGCCGGCGGCACCGTGTTACCGAACCCCGAGTACGCGCAGGCCTATCGCCTCTTCTCCACGGTCGCCTATCCCCGCGTCAAGGAACTGATCGAGAGCACGCTAGGCAGCGGCCTGATCTACCTCAACTCGCACGCCGTCGACTTCCAGACGCCGGCGTTGCGCCCGTATCTGGAGCGCTATCTCCGCGGCTCCGACGGCACCAGCGCCGTCGAGCGCATCAAGCTGATGAAGCTCTTGTGGGACGCCGTGGTGACCGAGTTCGGTGGACGGCACGAGCTCTACGAACGCAACTACGCTGGCGCCCCCGAGACGATCCGTGTCCTGACCTGGCAGATGGCTCAGACGAGCGGCCAGGCCGAGCAGTTCAAGGGCTTCGCTGAGCAGTGCATGTCCGAGTACGACCTCGACGGCTGGACAGTGCCTGACCTGATCACCCCGGATGACGTCAACCTGTTTCTCAAGAAGCCCCGGTGACGAAGCCGTAGATCTCAAAGCAGTTCTGCAGCCTCGGCATCGGACTTCATCACGAGGCGATCGGGCAGGGTGGGCCGC
>JBOHPP010000093.1:0-18385 GCA_050731755.1 Candidatus Rokuibacteriota bacterium
AGTGCTCCCACGTCTCGCCGTCGATCCCTGCTGCCGCGTCTCGCTTCAGCGCGTAGTACGCGGTGCGCAAGTGCTCGGCGTCGTACACGTGGTGCAGGAGTGCCGTGAACCGCTGCTTCCTGTCCCGTTCGGCTGCCTGACGCACTCGTTCGAGCGCACTGAGCGCACCTGCCCGGCCCGGTGTCCGGAGCGCGTCGCGCTCGCCCGAGTTCCCCTTGGCCCGCCCCCTTCCCTCCCCCGCCTCCGCGGCCAGTCCCTCGGCCTTGTTCGGCGGCTTCCCCGGTACTACGGGGCGGTCCGACTGCCCGCGCTCGTCCATCATCGGCGTGTGTCCTTGGACTTCCCGATGCGGTCTGCGGCCCCCTCGGCCACAGACAAGCGCGGGCTCTCCCGGTTCCCGTTCGCGGTGCTTGGAAGCATGCACGGGGTCTGTGACCGCGCGGGGTCCAGCCACGCCTCGCGTGAGCGGCGTGTCCGGTGTCGCCTTCCGCTTACCTCCACAGCGTCGGCACCCCGAAGTGGTTCATGGATTTCGCGGCTCAATACCCGGCCTGCTCCTCCCCCTGTCAACGCTTCGGGGACGCCCTTACGGTCGCCCCCGCATGACTCGGGGCCGGCGTGGCTCGCTACACCTTCGCCGTATGACTCTTTCATTCACTGCACCGCGCCGGTGTGACCGGCGCACGGAGGGCCCATGAGCAAGGAACTGGTGCGCGCGGTCGCTCTCGAAGACATGCCCTGGATCGAGCGAGGGGCCGCCTCAAGGAGCTGGCCGCCTGGGGTCGACGTCTTCGACTCGTGGAGTTCGCCCCCGGCTTTGCCGATCCGAACTGGTGCGCCAAGGGCCACGCAGTCTACGTGCTGGCCGGCGTGCTGGAGTCGCAGTACGAGGACGGTGTCTCCGTCAGGCGGGCCGGCGAGGCCTACATCATCCCGCCCGGCGTCCCGCACCGCTCGCGGAACCCGCATGGCGCGCCGGCGCGTCTGCTGATCGTCGATGAGGGCTGATCCGGACCTTAGAGGAACACCGTGTCGGGCTCCAGGCCCAAGAGAAAGCGGCCGACCGTCTCGAAGTGGTCCAGCCGGCCCTGCAGCTGCTGGGTGACCGTGTGCATGTCACGGAAGCGGCGCTCGAAGGCGTTGCTCACGAAGATGGCCGTCGCCCCCGCCGAGTGGTAGACGCCGTCGACGACCTCCCCGGCCTCGCGAATCGCGTGGGAGGCCGCCATCCGAATCAGGATGCGTTGCTCGAGGTCGACGCGGCCCGAGCGGTTGACCTCCGCCCAGATCTCCCCCAGGGACGTCAGCAGGAAGAGCCGGGCGGAGCGGAGCCGAGCCTCGGCCTGGGCCACGCGGGCCTGGATCACCGCGCTCTCGCGGAGCGTTGCCCGAAAGCCACGCGGCGTCTTCGTGCGCGCCAGCTCGACGAACGCGTCGAGCGCGCTCCGGGCGATTCCCAGCGCCACGCCGGCGAAGCCCGCGGCGAAGAGGCTCACGATGGGGAAGAGGTAAAGCGGGCCCGGATGGCGCCGCTCCGCTGGGTCGTCACGGGCAATAGACCGCTCGTGCGGCACGAACAGGTCGGACACCGAGAAGGAGTCGCTGCCCGTCCCCCGCAGCCCGATGACGTGCCAGACGTCGAGCATCGTCGCGCTGTTTGCCGGGAACAGCATTGTGCGGATCTCGGGTGTGCCGTCGACGCGCCGGCGCGGCGTGCCGTCCGTCTCGTAGACCGGGCTGAAGCCGCCCAGCCAGGTGGCATGGCGTCCGCCACTGGCGAAGGTCCAGGTGCCGCTGAGCCGGTAACCGCCCTCCACGGCGACGGCCCGCGCCTCCGTCGGCGGGCCCCAAGCCAGAATGGCTCGGGGATCGCTGCCGAAGATCTCCGAGGCCACGTCCGGTCTCAGATAGGCGCCAGCCATCGAGCAGCCGGCCGTCTGACAGAGACACCACGCGGTGCTGGCGTCGGCCTTGCTCACCTCCTCCATGACCTGCACGAACGTGACCGGGTCGACCTCGGCGCCGTTGAGCGTGCGCGGCAGGAGCAGGCGGAACAGGCCGGCGTCGAGGAGCATGGCCAGCAGCGGCTCGGGAAGCCGGCGCTCCTGCTCGATCTGGTCGGCCCAGGTCTCGATCTTGGGCGCCAGCGTGCGCGCCCGCTCGACGTAGTCCGGCTCGCTCATCGGCCCGGGGCCTTGCCCTCGCGCTTCAGCCAGTGCTCGGCGACCTCGCTGGCGGTGGCCCACCACACGTCGCGGCGGGTCTTTACCAGGCGGATCAGCGCCCGCAGCATGCGCAACCGGGAGGGATGCCCGATCACCTGAGGATGGCAGGCGAGGTTGAAGAGTCCGCCCCACTCGTAGAAGCCGTGGAACTCCTCGCGCCAGACGCCGAGTACGATCTCGGGGCTCTGCATCGGCCGCGGGGCCAGGCGCGGGTGCATGAGGAAGTAGGGCGCATCGTCGAGCACCCATTGCACCGGCAGCTCGACCACCGGCGGCTGCCCCGGATGCAGATACGGGTAGACGTCGTCCATCAGGTTCGAGGAGTGGAACATGCCGTGCTTGCGGACGAGGTCGAGCGTGATGGGCGTCATCTCCCAGGCCGGGGCGCGGTAGCCGCGGGGCTTGACGCCGAGCACGCTCTCCAAAGCCTTCATCCCCTGCTCGAACGCGGCGCGCTCGCCCTCGGGGTCGGCGGGATCGGCCCAGTCGTGGCGATAGCCGTGGTGCCCGATTTCGTGGCCGGCGTCGCGGATGGCCCGGGCCTGGGCGGGATGGTGCTCGGCCACCCAGCCCGGAATGTAGAAGGTCGCGCGCACCTTCTCGCGCGCGAGCAGGTCGAGCAGGCGCGGCACGCCGACCCTGGCGCCGTAGCGCCCCTGGGACATGACACCCGGGCGATCAGCGCTCTTCGGGTCGCGGGCCAGCCAGAGCGATTCGGCGTCGAAGTCGAACGTGAGCATGACGGCGCACCGCGCGCCCTTCGGCCACGGCGAGTTGGTGCTCTTCACGGTCGTCCCTCCGGCGCGCTCCGCGCGCGAGGCCCCACCCTAGCGCATCGTGCTCCCGGCGACAAGGCGCGCGGGTTCCCTGAGCGCCCCGACGGCCGCCGGGCTGGGCGGCCCGGACGGCCACACCGACTGGTGCTAGAATGGATGCAAAACGGTACCATATTGGATGCGCCAAGGAGGCGGGCGAGATGGCCACGCTCACCATCAAGAACGTCCCCGAACCGCTGGTGAAGCGGCTCAAGCGTCAAGCTACCGTGCACCGACGCAGCCTCAACCTGGAGGTCATCGCCTGCCTGGAAGGAGCGACTCAGGCCGTCGCCGTCGATCCCGATGCGTTGCTCGCACGCGTTCGGGCGGTGCGCAAGGCGCCGGCGCGAGCTGCCCTGACCGACGCTACCCTGGCTCGCCTCAAGTCGCAGGGCCGCCCGTGATCGTCGCGGACACCAATCTTTTCGTCTACCTCTATGTGCGCGGCCAACGTACCGGGCAGGCGGAGGCGGTCCTAGCCCGGGACTCGTCGTGGGCGGCGCCCTTGCTCTGGCGGTCCGAGTTCCGGAGTACGCTCGTCGGCCTCGTGAGGCAGCGCGATCTCACCCTGGCCGACGCCATCGTGCTCGTCGCTGAGGCCGAACAGTGGATGGCCGGGCGCGAGTACAGCGTCGTCTCGACCCAGGTCCTGGAGCTGGCTGCCCGTTCCGGATGCTCGGCCTACGACTGCGAGTTCGTAGCCCTGGCCCAAGACCTCCACACGCCGCTCGTGACCATCGACCGTCAGGTTCTCAAGGCATTCTCGGGCGTGGCCCTGAGCCCGGAAACGTTCCTCGCTCGATGACCGGCGACCTGCTGGCCGGTGGCGAGTGCTACGTTTCGTAGATCCGGCGCAGCTCCCCGGCGGCCCAGGCCACCGCGTCTTCCGGCTTGGCGCCCTGCAGGCTCTTGGCGAACATGTCCACGATGATGTACTTGGATAGCGCCTCGGTGGCCTTGCGGCCGGGCGGGCCGGCGTAGCCCACCTGCCGCGCGAACCCCAGCGTCTCCGGGAACACGGCGGTCTTGGGGTCGCGACGCCACAGCGCGTGGTCGCGGTAAACCTTCGTGCCCGGGATCCCGAAGGTGTCCATGGTCTCGAAGTACCGGTCGAACTGTGGCCGGTCCATGTAGTAGCGGATGAAGTCCTTGGCGACCTTCTGGTGGGACGCTCCTCCCTGGGGTTCAGATCGCGGCGACTTCCACGCGTGCGTCGTTGAAGCAGGCACCCTCGGCGAGATCGGCATGGTGGGCGGGGCAAAGCGCGGAGATGGTCTGGCCGTTGTCGCTCGTGGAGAGCCACGCTCCCTTGAGTGAGCACACGATGCCGGCCGGCACCGTGTCGGTCAGCGCGAGTCGAAGGTGGACCTCGCCGAGGTCGTTCCACACGCGCACCCGCTGCCCATCGGACAGGCCACGGGCCCGGGCGTCGTCCGGGTGCATCTCCAGCGGTGGCGGCTCCTCACGCGCGGGGATGCCGCCGAAGGTGGAGGTGATCCGCTGGTCCGACGCCGGCGAGATGAGGGCCAGCGGAAACGGCGCGGCCACCGGCCGGTAGGACGGCAGCCGGGCGCCGAAGCGATCGGCGAGATAGAACGACGCCAGCTCCACCTTGCCCGACGGCGTGGTCGGCAAGACGTTCCGGAAGAGCACGGCGTCCTCGCCCCGGACCGTCATCTTCAGCGCGCGGTTGGTCGGGATCGCGCTCGGCCGAACGCCACCCAAACGGGGATCGGCGGCGTCCAGCCCGGCATCCATCAGCTCGGCGTCGGAGGCCGTGAAGGCAGGCTCGCTGAACCCGAAGCGCGCGGCCAGCCGGCGGAAGATCTCGGTGTTGGGCAGCGCCTCGCCCTGACGAGGGATGACCGGCGCGGCGCGCTGCAGCCAGTGCTGGCCGTAGGCCGGAAAGAGGTCGTCGTGCTCGAAGTGGCTGCAAGCGGGCAGCACCACGTCGGCCCAGGCGAGGCTGTCCGTCATCACGACGTCGCAGCCCACCACGAAGAGGTCCTCGCGCGCGAGCCCCCGGCGCAAACGATTCTGGTCCGGGTGCACCACCACCGGGTTGTGGTTGTAGATGAAGAGCGCCCGGATGGGCGGCCGCAACTCAGAGTCCACGAGATGGCGGCCCACGTCGACGATGTTGAAGGTCCGCGTCCCCGGAGGAACGAGGTCGGGCCGGCCCAGGCGCTTCGGCGTCTTGGGGAAGGCGAACGAGGCGCTGTTGATGAGGCCGCCGCCCGGCACGCCCCACTTCCCGGCCAGCGCCGGCAGGGCGAAGATCGCGCGGATGCCGCTGCCGCCGTTCTGGTTGCGCTCCAGCCCGTTGCCCACGCTGATCGCCGCCGGTGAGAGTGCGTGATACCACTCGGTCAGCGCGCGGATCGCCGGCTCGGGCACGCCGCATACCCGCGCCGCCTCGGCCACCGTCCACGGGCGCGCCAGCGCCATGAAGTCGTCGAACCCCGCGACGTGCCGCGCGATGAACGCCCTGTCGAGCCCTCCGCGCCGTTCCAGTTCGGCCGCAATGGCCCACGCCAGGACCACGTCCGTCCCCGGCCGGAGCGCCAGGTGCAGATCAGCCAGCTCGGCGACCTTCGTGCGCCGCGGATCGACGACCACCAGCTTGGCCCCCGCCTTCCGCGCCCGGTTGATCTGCGGCATCAGGTGGAGGTTCGACCAGGTGACGTTGTTGCCCCATGCGACGACCAGCTTGGCCAGCGCCGCGTGCTCGGGCGGGAGGCCGGGCACCGTGCCGTACGTCCCCACCCACGCCTCGCGACGTACTCCGCCACAGAGCGGGGGCCGGTCGAGGAGCGACGCGCCCAGCCGATGGAAGAAGCGCAGATCCATCGAGCCGCCGGCCAGCATCCCATGCGGCCCGGCGTAGTTCAGGGGCAGGATCGCCTGGGGACCGTGCTCCCGGATCACCCCCTGAAAACGTTCGTGGATCCGGTCGAGCGCCTCGTCCCATGTGATCCGGTCGAATCGCCCTTCGCCCTTCTTGCCCATTCGTTTGAGCGGAGTGCGGAGCCGGCGGGGCCCGTGGACGAACCCCGGGTAATACGCCGGCACCTTGGCGCAGAGGACGCCGGCCGTGTACGGGTTGGCCCGCGAGCCGCGGAGCCCGACGATCCGGTCGTCCTCGACGGTGACGGTGAGGCTGCAGGTGTCGGGACAGTCCAGGGGGCAGACGCTGGGGTGCTCGGCTCTCATGGCGGCAATCCTACCGGAATCCGCCCGCCCGCGCCTTGACCCGCCAAAACCCCGGCCCTATCCTCGGGCCGCCCGGCAAGCCGCCCTATCGGCGCCCGGGGCCGCATGGTCTGCCAACGAATCTGGGAAGGGAACATGACTCGTCGCACCGCGCTCGTTCTCGCCTGGCTCACGAGCTTCGCCGTTCTCACCGCTCCGGTCTTGGCGCCGGCCCAGGAGTGGAAGCCGGTCAAGCCCATTACGGTGATCGTGCCGTGGCCGGCCGGGGGAGCCACCGACCTGACGGTCCGGATCCTGGCCGCCGATATGGAGAAAACGCTCGGGCAGCGGATCTCGGTGGTCAACACGCCGGGGGCCACCGACGCGATCGGCATGAAGAACGCGTGGGACGCGCCCCGTGACGGCTACACGTGGACGGCCAACTCGGACACGTCGCTCGTGAACTACCCCGTCTTGGATCTCATGAAGACAACCCACCGCGACTGGATCCAGTGGTACGCGCTCTTCACGCCCAGCATCATCTCCGTCAACGCGGACTTTCCGGCCAAGGATCTGCCCGATCTCGTCCGCATGATGAAGGACAAGGCTGGCCAGGTGCCCGTGGCCTCGGCGGGGGTCGGCTCCTCGGGCCACACCGCGCTGGAGGTCTTCAAGAGCGCGACCAGCGTCACCGTGCGCGACGTACCCTACACCGGCGGCAATCCCGCCGTGGTGGCCACCGTGTCGGGCGAGAGCAGCGTGGTGATGCAGCTCTCGCTGGAGCAGGCCGACATGATCCGGGCCAAGAAGCTCAAGCCCCTGGCCAACACCAGCGATCGGCCCCTCATCGTGACCGGGTTCGGCGAGATTCCGCCGGTGACGAAGTGGTATCCGAGCTTTCCGCCGACCGGCTCGCACTTCGGCCTCATGGTACCGAAGGACATTCCCAAGGAGGTCGTAGCCGCCATCAGCAAGGCGTTCGATGACGCGGCCAGGGCCGAGCGCCTGCGGAAGTTCGCCGACGAGAAGGCCGTGTTCCTGGTGAACCTCAAGGAAGGCGCGGCCATGACCATGGCCGACGAGACCGCCTCCGTGGTCACCTGGACGCTCTACGACAACGGCGCGGCCAAGATCTCCCCGGCGCAGTTCAACATCCCGAAGCCGAAGCGCTGAGCGGCCGGCGCGGCGGGCCTGATGCCCGACCAGTCGAGGCGCGCGGACGTCTACGCCGGGCTGATCCTCTGCGGGCTCTGCGGGCTGGTGCTGGTGGAGAGCTGGAGGATGCCCCGCGATCTCCAGGGCTGGCCGGCCTACGCCTCGCCCGGCGTCGTCACCGGCTCGCTCGCCCTCGGGCTGCTGGCCATGGGGGTCGCGCTGGTCATCCGCGCAGTTCGGCGCGCGGGTGCGCGGGTGACGATCTCGGGGGACGAGGTGCGGCGCTTCCTGGCGGGCCCGGGCACGAGGCGGCTCGCCCTGATGGGCCTGCTCGGTGCCGCCTATCTGCTCTCGCTGGGTCAAGGCCTGCCCTATCACCTCACGATCGGCGGGTTCCTCGCGGTCACGATGCTGCTGTTCGGCGCGCGGCCGTGGTGGGCCGTGCTTCTGATCAGCGGTGTCACGACGGCGGCGATGGCGCTGGTCTTCAATCGGATCTTCCTCATCCCGCTGCCGTGAGCAATGCGGGTGGCGTGACCGCCCCGTGAACCTGGGCCCGCTCAACATCCTCGGCGAGCTGTGGACGCTGGCCACGCCAATCGTGCTGTTCCACGTGCTGTGGTCCACGTTCATCGGCATGGTGGTGGGCATGCTGCCCGGGCTCACGGCCACCATGGGGATCGCGCTGCTGACCGGGCTCACCTTCGGGATGGACCCCAAGCACGCCATCATCATCCTGGTGTGCGTGTACGTGGGCGCGATCACCGGCGGCAGCCGCTCGGCAATCCTCCTGAACATCCCCGGAACGCCGGCCAACGCCGCCGCCTGCCTGGATGGCTTCCCGCTTGCGCAACGGGGCGAGGCCGGGCCGGCCATCGGCCTCTCGGCGACCTCCTCGTTCATCGGCACCGTGTTCGGCATCCTGTGCCTGGCCTTCTTCACTCCGCTGCTCGGCCAGCTCGCGCTACAGTTCCAGTCGTGGGAATTCTTCTGGCTGGCCATCTTCGGCGTGGCCGTCTGCGGCAACCTCACGGCGCCAACCGATCCCCTCAAGGGGTGGATCGCCGGCTTCCTGGGACTGCTCCTATCGCTCGTCGGCCAAGAGAACATCGCCGGCTACGGGCGCTTCACCTTCGGCTTCGATCAGATGCGCGCCGGCTTCTCGCTGATCCCGGTGCTGGTCGGGCTCTATGGCATGGCCGAGGTGCTGGCGGTCATGCGGGAGCAGGCGCTGCCGGAGGTCACCCGGCAGGTCGGCCGGGTGCTCCCGCGGTTCCGCGAGGTGCTCCGGCACTGGAAGACTACGCTGCGCTCCGGCCTGGTCGGCGTCACCGTGGGTGTGATCCCGGGCGTCGGCGAGGACGTGGCCTCGTGGGTCTCCTACGACCTGGCCAAGCGGGCCAGCCAGCACCCCGAGCAGTACGGCAAGGGTTCCCGCGAGGGCCTCATGGCCGCCGAGACCGGGGACAATGCGTGCATCGGCGGCGCCATCATCCCGGTGCTGGCGCTGGCCGTGCCCGGCAGTGCGCCGGCCGCCGTGCTCCTGGGCGCCATGTGGCTCCACGGCGTGCGCCCGGGTCCGCTCCTCATGATCGAGTTCCCGAACTACGTCTGGGAGATCAGCGCCCTGCTGATCCTGGCCGCCTGCGCGTCGCTCACCATCTCGCTGCTCGGTGTGCGCTTCCAGGTGAAGATCCTGGCCATCCCGCGCCCGATCCTCATGCCCATCGTGTTCGCGCTGTGCGTGATCGGCTCGTACGCTATCAACGTGCGGATCTTCGATCTCTGGGTGATGTTCGTGTTCGGCCTGATCGGCTACGCCATGCGCCAGTACAGCTACCCGGCGGCCCCGATGGTTCTAGGGGTGATTCTCGGCGATATGCTCGACACGAGCCTGCGCCGGGCGCTGATCCGTACCGAAGGGGACCTGACCCCGTTTTTCACGCGCCCCATCTCCCTCGTCGCTGGGTCCGGCGCGGACTGACCGCGTTGCTGGCCCGGCGGCCGCGAGCCGTGCCCCGCGGCTAGCCGCGATTCAGCGCCGAGTGGGGCGCCGGCGCTCAAGGGCGGCGCCCCAACGGGCCAGGAACGTGGTGACGAAGGTGTGCTCCTTCGCCGGATCGGCGGCCAGCGGAGCCAGGGCCATCGCGACCGTCAACGCAACATGATAACCCTCCGACCGGGAAGCGACGGCGCGCCGGTACGCCGGGTGGGTCTCGTTGACCCACACCGTGGACTCGACCAGGCGACCGAGTTCGGAGTCGTCCGGCCGCGCCTCGAACTGGATGGCGAGCCCGTAGCGCGCAGGGCGGCGCGTCTGGGGGCCGGCGGCGAGACGGCCTGCCACCGGGGCCGCTCCGGGCGGCGAGGTGGCCGGCGATCCGGACTGAGGGCCCTCCACCGGCGGCCCCGCGTCCGCCAGCTCCGCTCCGTCAGGCGTGGCCGGCGTGAGCGACATCGCCTCGCGCACGGCGAGCGACGGGCCGGTCAGGTCGGCTCCTGCACGACCGCTGGCGACCGGGAGGCGACGTTGGCCCCCGGCACGCTGCTCGACAAGAGAGGCGAGGAGCGGAAAATCTCCGGCCAGATCCGCGAGGACCGCCTCCAGGTCGCGCTCGACCGGCCGCGCGGCGCGCCGCCGCGTCCGCTCGGCGGGCTCGCTCGCGTCGCCCCACAGGGCGAGTTGGCGCGAGACGGCTTCCTGGATCGCCTTGCGATAGGCGAGATAGGTGGCGCCACGCGCGCCGGCGCGAATGAAATCGGACTTGCTCAGGGTAAGACACTCGGCCAGCGCGGGAACCTCGATCAACCCGCCGATGCGCTGGGGCGCCGAGGGGGCGACGGAAAGCCAGTCCCAGCCGCGCTTGATGATCTTCCCGAAGGTGCTGACGGCGATGCCTTGCCGGTCTTCGGGCAGCGGCGCCATGTCTCGTATTAGATAACCCGCGCCCGCGGGCTTCCGCCTCCGCGTCGCGCGAAGGGCGATGGGCGCGGCGTCCGGCGCCGGCCAGCCCCGCGTCTCGACCGGACGTCCGTTGACCACGAAGCTCACGCCGTGCGGATAGTGCGGGCTCAGGATATCCGCAAGAGCCGGGTCGAGAAGTGGCTGGAAGTGGCGGCGGAGCGCGCCTTCAACGAAGCCGGGGTCGAGCAGCGGGGAAAGCGGGTTCGCCGCCACCAAGCGCACCGCCGTGCCGTGGTCGGTGACCAGGCCAGGCGGCGGGACCCACTTCCACGGGGCCTTGTGGCGCGAGGCAAGCCGCCAGGAGGAGGCGACGTGGTGCTTGCCACGGCGCGTTTCGGTGAGCACCTCCGAACAGACCAGCAGCGCGATCTTGATGCCGACGCCCGCGAAGCCGATGCCGGCGCCCCTGACCTTCGTGGTGGCCGCGATGTCGTGGTAGCGGGCTAGCTCCCGCCGTCGCATGCCGACGCCGTCATCCACGATGGTGAGCGCGGAGGCCGGTGGATCCGTCGTTATGGCGAGGGTTCGGACGTCCGAGTCGAGGGAGTTCGCGATGATCTCGGTGAGAATCGTCTCCTCGATGGACTCCGGGTAGGCATCCCGCAGGTCCTCCAGAAGGTGGAGGAGATCGACCCTGGTCTCCACGCGGCTAGCCTACGAAGAGAGGACTGGTGGCGCAACCGCCACGACGGCTACGCGCGGGCGCTCGCGCCCCGAGGCCGGGTGTACCATGCAGGGCATGGACGCGCGGATCCTCGTAGGGACCGTGGGTGGGCTCCACGAGTTGGGCGCACCGCGGGGTCGGGCGCTGGACCAGTTCGCCGGGCGTACCGTCACCACCGTGGCCCGAGACGGCGCGCGCGTGTGGGCCATCGTGGATGGCCGGAGCGTGTGGGCCACGGACGACACCGGCCAGTGGAAGCAGCAGGCATCGATCGACGGCCCGCCCGCCACGTCACTCGTCGTGACCGCGGCGGGAATCCTCATCGGGACGGAGCAGGCCCATCTGTTCACGTTGACCGACGGCCGACTGACGTCCGTGGAGTCGTTCGAGCACGTCGAGGGACGGCAGGCGTGGTACACGCCGTGGGGCGATCCGGCCGACGTGCGATCCATCGCGGTTGAGCGCCACCCGGCGGAGGGCGCCGCCCTCTACGTCAACGCCCACGTGGGCGGCGTCGTGCGCTCGCGGGACGGCGGCCGCTCGTGGACGTCGATGATCGACATCGAGACCGACGTCCACCAGGTCCTCACCCACCCCACGCGGCGGGGTTGGGTGCTGGTCGCCTCCGCCGAGGGCTTGGGAATGAGTCGGGACGGCGGCGACTCCTGGCAGTTCGTCACGGCCGGCCTGCACGCTCACTACCTGCGCGCGGTGGCCGTATCCGAGGACCGCGTGCTGGTGACGGCCTCGACCGGCCATCGGGGCAAGCGCTCGGCGGTCTACCGCAAACCGCTCGACGGCCCGGCGGAGTTCGAGCGGTGCGGTCGCGGCCTGCCCGAGTGGTTCCACGACAACATCGACACGGCGTGTTTGGCCGCCGCCGGTCCGGTCGTGGCCTTCGGCACCGAGGACGGCCGCGTCTTCCGTTCGCCGGACGGCGGCGCCCGCTGGGAGCTCGCCGCCAAGGGGCTGCCGGCCGTCCGCTGCGTCAGCGTCGGCTGACCAGCCGCACCCGGCTCAGCCCGCCTCCACCTCCACCCAGGCTCGCCGGCCGAGCGCCTCGAGCACGGCGTCGAGCACCGCCTGGGCGCGGACACCGTCGGCGAACGAGGGCGCGGGGGTGACACCGCTGCGCACGCCGTCGAGGAGCCGGGCGACCAGCGGCGCGATGGTCGCCTTGCCGATGATCTCGAACGCGTCTCCCTCTCCCACCGACGGTGAGGGCGCCGCCCGCGGCTCGACGCGCTGGAAGCCCGCGCCCCCCTCGGTGAGACGCAGCTCGCCTTCCCACCACCGCCGGCCGTCCCGCGCCAGCCGATAGTGCAGCGCGCCGCGCGCGCCGTACGCTTCCAGCGTGTGCTCGGTCATCGCGTGGGCGGCCCGGCTTACCGTGAACGTCGCCTGGGCGCCGCTGGCCAGCTCACCGATCACCGTGCAGTAGTCGTCGGCATCAGGCGGCCGGCCCACACCGGGCGCGGCCCGCGCGGGATAGGCGAGACCGGCGTGCGCCGTCACCCGGACGAACTCGCCGAAGGTGGCGCGGATCATGTCCACGAGGTGAACGCCCTGGTCACCCATCGCGCCGTGGCCGGCCTGGGCCCGGTCCATCCGCCAGGTGGCGGCGGCGGTCTCGTCGGCCCAGCGCCCGCCGAGCCATCGGGCGTCGAGATGGAACACGCGGCCGAGCGCCCCGGCGCGCACGCGCGCGTCCAGCTCCTGCATGGCCGCGGCGAAGCGCCAGTTGAAGGCGGTCATGGCCACGCGCCGGGCCCGGCCGGCGGCCTGGGCCATGCGGCGTGCCTCGGCCGTCGTGAGCGCCAGCGGCTTCTCACAGAGGACGTGGGCGCCGCCGTCGAGCGCGCGCAACGCGATCGGCAGGTGGAGATGGGGCGGCGTGGCGATCACGACGATCTCCGGCCGCGCCCGCTCGAGCATCTCCTCCCAGCCTTCGTAGACCTGGGGGACGCCGTAGCGGTCGGCCACGGCCTTGGCCGCCGCTCGGTCGCGCTGGCAGACGGCCACCACGCGGCAGCCCTGGGCCTGAAAGGCGGGAATGTGGGCTCGCCCGTAGCCGAGCCCGATCACGCCGACGGTGGACCCGCGCGCGGGATCCGCAGACACGCGGGGAAGAATACAGGCTGCTCTGGCGCTGTGGTAGTGTGTCGGGCGCCGATCGCGCCACCATTCCCAGCGCGCCGCGGAGGCCGCCATGGACAAGGACAAGCTGAAAGCGTTCACCCAACTCATGGTCCGCCACTTCGAAGGGACGTCGGTAACCGTGATGGTCGAGCTCGGCCGGCGCGTCGGCCTCTTCGAGACGCTGGCCGGGATGGGGCCGGCCACCAGCGCCGACATCGCCGCCCGCGCCGGGCTCAGCGAGCGGTACGTCCGCGAATGGCTGGGGGCCATGGTGTGCGGCGGCATCGTCGAGTATGACGCCGGCGCGCGGACGTTCCGGCTGCCGCCGGAGCATGCCGCTCTGCTCACCGGCTCCACCACGAAGAACTTCGCCACCATGGCGGAGTTCTTTCCGCTCATGGCGCGCGTCCTCCCCAACGTGACGGATGCCTTCCGCACCGGCGCCGGCGTGCCGTATAGCGCCTATCAGCCTGACTTCACCGGCTTGATGGACCGGCGTAGCCGGCCCCGCTACGACGAGCTGCTGTTCAGCAAGTACCTGGCGTTGCCGGCCGGGCTCATTCCCCGTCTCGAAGCGGGGATCCGCGTGGCCGACGTCGGCTGCGGCACCGGCTATTGCGCCATGCTGATGGCCGCTCGCTTCCCGAAGAGCACGTTCGTCGGCTACGACGTGTCGGAGCCGGCCATCGCTCAGGCCCAGGCCGAGGCGGGGGCGCGGAAGATCACCAACGCCTCGTTCGTCGAGCAGGACATCTCGCGGCTGGAGACGCCGATCCCGTTCGACCTCGTCACCGCCTTCGACGCGATCCATGACCAGGTCGATCCAGCCGGGGTGCTGCGCCGCATCCGTTCGGCCCTCGCCCCCGGCGGGGCCTTCCTCATGGTCGACGTCTGCGCCTCGAGCAACCTCGAGGACAACGTGAGTGTGCCGATGGCGGCCTATCTCTACACCATCAGCACCATGCACTGCATGAGCGTCGCGCTGGCCGGTGGCGGCCCCGGGCTCGGCGCCACGTGGGGCCACCAGGTGGCCACCCGGATGCTGGAGGAGGCCGGCTTCAAGAACGTGCAGCTCTTCGAGCGCGTCGATCCGGTGAACTCGCTCTACGTCGCCCGCTGACCGGCCAGCCGCGGCTCGCGTACCCGCGCCAGGAGCAGCGCCACGCCCGCGGCGCACAGCGCGGCGGCGGCGGCGAAGACCACGGGAAACCCCAGGCGATCAGCCATGAGGCCGGCGGCCAGCGGCGCTGCGAAGCTGAGCGGGGCCAGCGCCGTGTTGGTCAGCCCGATGTAGGTCGGCCGCTCGGCCTCCGCGGCGAACTCGAGCAGGATCGTCCGCGCCGAAACGTGGATGGCGGCGTAGTGGATGCCGGCGAAGGCGAAGACCGGCCCCAGCGCTTCGGCCGAGGCGGCGCCGAGGGCGACGACATTGCCCGCGGCCAGCGCGCCCACACCCAGAACGAGCACGAGGCGATGGCCGACGCGATCGGCGAGCCAGCCAAGCCCCAGGTTGCCAACGACCTGACCGGCCAGGAAGATCGTGGTGAAGGCGCCCACCTGCCACTCCGGCGCCTGCCACACGCGGAGCGCATAGACCGTGTAGAAGCCACTGGCCATCGTGCCCAGCGTCCCGAAGGCCCGCGCCACGAGGAACCAGGTGAGGTTTCGGTCGCGCTGCAGCAGGCCCGGCATCCGGCGCAGATACTCGCCGAGGGGAATCGGATCGGCCGGCGAGGCGCCGGCCGGCTCGCGCGTCGCGGCCAGGGCGACGTAGGAGAGCACCATGAAGACGGACCCGGCGAGAAAGCAGAAGCCGTAGCTCCGCGGCGGGGCGAAGGCTCCCAGGAGCCAGGCCGTGACCACGCTGCCCAGCAGCCCACCGAGGCTGGCCACGAGGGTGGCGGCGCCGAAGAACCGGCCGCGCAGCGTGGTGGGGATCGCGCGGCCCACGATGTCCATCCAGGCCGGCATGAGCGCGCCGCCCGTCGCCGTCATGACCAGGAGCAGTGGGAAGAAGATGGTGAGGGCGAGGGCCGGCGCGGGCTCGGCGAGGAACAGTGCGAGCGCCGCCAGCGCCAGCATCGGCACGCGCTCCCAGACCGTGTAGCGCAGCACCAGCGGGAGCTTCCGCTCGAGCCGCTCGGTGTGGTGGGCGGCGAACAGCGACGGCAGAAACCAGCCGAGCATCATCACGGCGGGGATCGAGCCGATGAGGACGTTGGAGGCGCCGAGGTGGGCGGCGAAGGCCGGCAGGATCGTCGCCTGGGACGCGAATGACATGCCGATGAGGAAGCACGAGTAGTCGAGACCGAGCGCCAGGAAGTTGTGGCGCACGGCGGCCCGGTCCATGGTCGCCTATAATGCAGCCTCATGGCTGCTCACGTCGACCCCCAACCCGAGCTGCTCCGCCCGCGCCTGACGTATCCGCAGATTTCGTACGGCGAGATGCTGGCGCGTCCGGTGGCGCTCCTCCCCGACCGCGAGGCCGTCGTCTTCGCGGGCAGGAGCCTGACCTTCCGTGAGCTCGAGGGCCTGGTGAACGCCTTCGCCCACGGGCTGCGTGGCCTGGGCATCGGGCGGGGCGACCGCGTGGCGTTGTTCATGACGAACCGCCCCGAGTACATCGTGAGCTTCTTCGCCCTGGCCCGCCTCGGCGCCGTCCCCAGCCCTATGAATCCCTCGTATCAGGAGCGCGAGGTCGGCTATCAGCTCGCCGATGCCCAGGCGGTGGCGGTGATCGTCCAGCAGAGCCTCGCCCCGTTGGTCCAGGCGGCGCGCCGCGAGGTGCCACGCATCAAGCACGTCGTCACGGTCGGTCCCGGCGCCACGGTAGGTTCCGACGCCGTGCGCTTCGCCGACCTCGTCGCCGCCGCGCCCGCCACTCCGCTCCCGGCCGGCGACATCCAGCCGGACGACCTCCTGGTGCTGCCCTACTCCAGCGGGACGACGGGACTTCCCAAGGGCGTTCTGCTCAGCCACCAGGCCTTCGTGTGCAACAACCTGCAGTTCATCGCCGCGAGCCGGATCACCGTCGACGACCGCTTCCTGCTCTTCCTGCCCCTCTACCACATCTACGGGTTGATGCTCATGGGCGGCGGCGTCCACGCCGGCGCTCGCCTCGTGCTCATGGAACGCTTCGACCCGGCCCAGTGCTGCCGGCTGGTCGAGACTGAGCGCATCACCATCCTCTTCGCGGTGCCGCCCGTGCTGCTGGCACTCCTCCAGCATCCCGATGTGACCCGGGTGGACTGGCGCAGCGTGCGCCACGCGATGATCGGCGCGGCGCCCGTTCCGCCCGAGCTGGCCCGCCGCTTTCGTGAAGTCACCGGGGTCAAGGTCGTCCAGGGCTACGGGCTCACCGAGGCCGGCCCCATCACGCACATCAACCCTGTCCATGACGACGCCCTGCTGACCATCGACACGGCCGGCCTGCCGGTGAGCGACACCGAGCAGAAGATCGTCGACCTGGAGACGGGCGAACGCGAGCTGGGGCCGGGCGAGGTCGGCGAGGTGTGCGTGCGCAGCCCCGGGGTCATGCTCGGGTACTGGAACGCGCCGGAGGCCACGGCCGAGGCCTTGCGCGGCGGCTGGCTCTACACCGGCGATGTCGGCACGATCGACGCCCGCGGCTATCTGACCATCACCGACCGCAAGAAGGAGATGATCAAGTACAAGGGCTTCGGCATCGCGCCGGCCGAGATCGAGGCGCTCCTGTTCGAGCATCCCGGAGTGGCCGACGTTGGTGTCGTCGGCAAGCCCGACCCCGAGGCCGGCGAGGTCCCGAAGGCCTTCGTGGTGCGAAAGGACCCCGCGCTGACGGCCGAGGCGCTGCTCGGCTGGGCCCGCGGCCGCCTGGCCGGCTACAAGACGCTGCACGAAGTGGAGTTCATCGAGGCGATCCCCAAGACCGCCTCCGGCAAGATCCTCCGGCGCGTCCTCAAAGAGCGGGAGCGGCAGCGGCGGGTATAATCTCGGCCGCGGAGGGTCCCATGATCAGCGCGCACCTCGACGAGGCCAGGACGCATCTCGACGACGTCATCCAGCTCCGTCGTCGAATCCACCACTGGCCGGAACTCGGCCTGAACCTGCCCCGGACTCAGGCGGCCATCCTGGAAGCGATCAACAGCCTCGGGCTCGAAGTCCGCACCGGACGCGCGACCACGTCCGTGGTCGCGACGCTGGCCGGCGCCCGGCCAGGTCCCACGGTGCTGCTCCGGGCCGACATGGACGCCCTGCCCATGCCCGAGGAGACCGGCCTGCCGTTCGCTTCCAAGGTGGACGGCGCCATGCACGCCTGCGGCCACGACGCTCACGTCGCGATGCTGGTCGGGGCGGCCCGCGTCCTCGCCGCCCGCCGCGACCGCATCGCCGGGCGCATCGTGTTCATGTTCCAGCCGGGCGAGGAGGGCTACCACGGCGCCCGGGTGATGATCGAGGAGGGGCTGCTCGACGGCGCGGCGCGGCCGACCGGGGCCTTCGCCCTTCACGTGAGCCAGAGCGTCCCGGCCGGCGTCGTGGCCACCAGGCCCGGCCCCATGCTCGCCTCGGGAGACACCTTCCAGATCCTCGTGCGAGGACGGGGCGGGCACGCCTCGGCGCCGCACGAGTGCCTCGACCCGATCCCCATCGCCTGCGAGATGGTCCAGGCTTTCCAGACCCTCGTCACCCGCCGCGTGAACGTCTTCGATCCGGCCGTCATCACCGTCGGCCGCATCGAGGCCGGCACGACCCGCAACGTGATCCCGGAGACGGCGAGCCTGTTGGGAACGATCCGGAGTGTGTCCGAGAGCACGCGGACCACCGTGCTGGCGGCCGTGCGCCGCGTCGCCGAGGGCATCGCCGCCGCCCACGGCGCCGAGGTCTCCGTGGAGCTGACTCGGGGCTACCCGGTGACCGTCAACGACGACGGGTTCGCCTGCTTTGTCCTGAAGACGGTTGAGGAGGTGCTGGGGGCCGAGCGCGTGCGCACGATGGCCAATCCCATCATGGGCAGCGAGGACTTCTCCTATGTGCTGCAGCGGGTGCCGGGCGCGCTGGCGTTCCTCGGCACTCGCCCGGACGATGGCCCGGCCCACCCGAACCACTCCAGCCGGATGGTCTTGAACGAACCGGCGCTCGCCACCGGGATCGCCGTGCACTGCGCCGTCGCCCTGCGCTTCCTGGAGACGAGGGCCGCGGAGACCTCGTAGCGGCCCCTACGGAGGACTTCCATGAAGGTCGTTCGCCTCGA
>JBOHPP010000094.1:0-7909 GCA_050731755.1 Candidatus Rokuibacteriota bacterium
GATTCGCGCCAACCAGCTCTTCGTGACCGGCCACAAGGGTTCGCTGGAGGAGGGCCTGCGCGACATCAAGGCGCGCGTGCTGCTGCTGCCGGCGGTCTCCGACCTGCTGCTGTTCCCCCAGCAATCGCGCGAGGCGATGGACATCCTCAAGAAGCAGGGCCGCGACGTGGCCTATGTCGAGATCCCAGGGGACGGAGGACACCTCGACGGCGTGCTCGCGATCACGACGGTGGGCGAGCAGGTCCGCAACTTCCTGAGCCGGTAGGGCCTCGGTTCAGGTCAGCCAGTCGGCCAGGTCCGTGAGCGTCCGCAGCTCGCGGTCCGCGCGCTGTCCCTCCAGCGCGGCCTGCGCCTTGCGGTTGACCCAGGCCACGGGGATGCCGAGGCGCCGACAGGGTACGACGTCGTGGAAGTGACTCTGCGCCGCGTGGAGCCAGCGCTTTCCGCCGATCAGCTCCCGCGCCGCAAGGAAGTGACCGTCCGCGGGCTTGTAGGAGCGCACCTGCTGGGCCGTCACGATGAGATCGAAGGGCACCGTGAAGTGGCGGCGGGTGCCCGCCAGGAGGTCATCATCCACGTTGGAGAGGATGCCGAGCCGGAACCCCGCGCGTGCGAGCCGCTCAAGCGCCGGGTTCGTGTCGGGGAACGGCAGCCAGAAGGGCAGGCTCTCGGCCAGGAAGCCCGCGCTCGACTCGGGCAGCGCCCAGCCGAGATCACTTGCCACGCGTCGCGCGCTCTCGGTGAGCACCCCGCGGTAGCTCCGATAGCGTTCGGCCTCGACGGCGGGCTCGATCCGCTCATAGGTCTTCAGCGCCCGGCGCGCCTCGAGATTCCCGCCATGGGCCGCCACCGCCGCGGCAAAGGCGTCGGCGATGCCCCGGTCCCAATCGATCAGCGTCCCGTAACAGTCGAATGTGATGACGTCATAGCGCCGGGTCATGCGCACACCATGAGGATCAGATCGCCCGCGCCGCGCGAGTCCCCTCGAGGATCGCGTGGTGCACGCCGCGCGGGGCCACGCAGTCGCCCACGGCGTGGAGCTCGCGGACCCGCCCTTTCAGGGCGCGATAGAGCGCATCCGTCGCGCGGCTTCCCATAGCCAGCACCACCGTGTCGATTCCGTCCAGCCGGCGCTCGGCGCCGGAATAGACGTTGGCCACGACCACCGACGAGCCCTCGATCGCGCGAAGCTCCGTGTGGGGCGTCAGCGTGACACCCTTGGTGAACAGCCGGGCGTAGAGCGGGACGATGGACGTGATGCCGGTGTCCTGCCCCGGGTAGAAGAGCGGCGAGATGACGGTCACGCGCCGGCCGCGGTTGAGGAGGAACTCGGCGACCGACAGGGCCTGCTGGGTGTGGACGTCGTCGACGACGACCACGTCCTCGCCCACCACCGCGCGTTCCAGCAGGACGTCATGGTCCGTCACCACATGCTTCCCGTCGACGCCCGCGATGAGGGGAAGGAACGGGTGCGAGCCGGTAGCGATGATCACCGCGTCCGGGCGCTCGGCCAGCACGTGCTCGACCGTCGCCTCGACCTTCAGCCGGACCTCGACGCCGCGCTTGTTCACCTGATGCTTGAGGAACCGGACGATCCCCGCGTACTCTGCCCGGTCCGGCGCGCGGGCGGCGACGAGGACCTGCCCACCCACCTCGGACTCTCGCTCGAAGAGCACCACCCGGTGGCCGCGCAGGGCCGTCACGCGCGCCGCCTCGAGCCCGGCGACGCCGCCGCCGACCACGACCACCTTCTTCGCGATCGCAGCTCGGCGAATTTCCCCCAGCTCGTCCTCTCGGCTTGCGACAGGATTCTGGACGCAGGTGACGGGCTTCCCCTGGTAGATGCGGTCGATGCACCCTTCATTGGCCCCCACGCACGTGCGGATGTCGTCGAGCCGGCCCTCGCGGGCCTTGCGGGGAAGCTCGGGGTCGGCGATCAGTGCTCGGGTCATGCCGACCACGTCCACCTGTCCGTCGGCCAGAACGCGCTCGGCGTGGATCGGCTCGACGATCCGGCTGGCGTGGAGGATCGGCATGCCGGGAACGGCGCCTTTGATGGCGCCGGCCAGGTGGGCGTACACGGCCTTCGGAAAGCTCATGTTGGGGACGGCGGCGGCCTGAAGCGGGTAGGTGTGGGCGCTGCCGCCGATGATCGAGAGGAAGTCCAGCAGCCCGGACGCGGCCAGGCGACGCGCGATCTGCGCCATGTCGTCCGCGGTGAGACCACCTTGCGTGAACTCGTCCCCGGAAATCCGCGCCCCGACGACGAAGTCGCGTCCCACCTGCCGCCGCACCTCCGTGAGGACCTCGAGGGCGAAGCGCAGGCGGTTTTCGAGGCCGCCGCCGTACTCGTCGGTCCGCTGGTTGAAGAGCGGCGACCAGAACTGATCGATGAGATGGTTATGGGCCATGGAGAGCTCGATCCCATCGAGGCGGGCCTCGCGACAGCGGCGCGCTGCGTCGCCGAAGGCGCGAACCAGCATGGCGATCTGCTCGGGCTCGAGCTCATGCGGCACCTCGCGGTGCACCCGCTCGGGGACCGGCGACGGCGCCAGGAGCACGTGCCAGCCCTCGGTGTCGGATTGCGCGCGACGTCCGAGGTGGGTGAGCTGGGTGAAGACGAGGCAGCCGTGCCGGTGCATGGCGTCGGCCATCTCGCGGTAGGAGGGGATGATCGAGTCGTCGTGGTTGGCGATCTGCCTCCAGGCGGCGGCCGGCGAGGAGGGGTGTACGCTCGTCGAGCCGCCGAAGATGGTCAGCGCGCAGCCGCCTTCGGCCTTGGCCTCGTGATAGCGGCGGAGGCGCGCCGTCGGCCGGCCCCCTTCGGCCATCGCCTCGGCGTGGCCGGAGGAATAGATCCGGTTCCTCAGGGTGACGGACCCGACGCGGATCGGGGTAAAGAGGTGCCTGAACTCGGAGGTCATCGCCTCCGTGCTACGTACTCCAGGGCGCGAGCCTGGTCAAGTCCCGGGTCGACCATGGTGTGCGATATGCTTGCGTTCCGTGGCCGCTGCCGATCCGATCGCCGAGATCGTCCGCGAGCGCGAGCGGGCGCGCGGCGCGGGTGATCCTCTGGCCGACGTGTGCATCCTGGCCACCGCCGGGCGCGACGTGGCGCCCGGCGTGAGGGCCCTGGTGCTCCGCGACGTCGGTCCCCAGGGCGTGGGACTCCTGATCAGTGCCGCCAGCCCCAAGTGGGAGCCGCTGCGCGCCGGCCGCTACGAGTGCTTGCTGCTGTGGACGACCATCCGCCGTCAGTATCGGATCCGGGGGGGCCTGGGCCCGATGCCAGATGCACTGGTCGAGCGGTACTGGCAACAGAAAGTCCACGAATCGCGACTGCTCGACCTCTATTACGACCGGGTGCAGCCGCAGAGCAGCGCCGTCGCCTCCCGGCCGGCGTTCCTGGACGGGATCGAGGCCCTTCGCCGGCAGCACCCGACGCCGGAATCCGTGGGCCGGCCGGCGTTGCTCCGCGGCGTCTACCTCGTCCCCTTTCGCATCGAGGCCTGGCGCGGGTCCCCCGACCGGCTGCACGACCGCCAGCTCTACACGCGCGCAGGACGCGGCTGGCGCGAGCAGATCCTGGTACCGTAGCCGGAGGAGAGACTCTGCGCTGACGCCCCGCGAGCACGTTCCTCTGGCCTCCTACTGCACGATGGAGGTCGGCGGCCCGGCGCGCTTCTTCGTCGAGGCCTCCGACGAGGCCACCATCCAGACGGCGTTGGCCTGGGCCCGGCAGCGCGGCGTGCCCTTCCGCGTCATCGGTGGCGGCTCCAATCTCGTCGTCGCCGACGAGGGCGTGGACGGCCTCGTGGTGAGGATCGCGCTGAGAGGTATATCGGTACGCGAGAGCCGGAACGGCGTCGTCCTGACGGCCGCCGCCGGCGAGCCCTGGGACGACCTCGTGCGCGACACGGTGGAGCGTGGCTGGGCCGGCTTCGAGTGTCTGAGCGGAATCCCGGGCTGCGTCGGCGCCACGCCGATCCAGAACGTCGGCGCGTACGGTCAGGATGTCAGCGAGACCCTCACGGCCCTGCGCGCGCTCGACACCCGCAGCGGCCGGGTCGAGACGCTCGACAACGCCGCCTGCGGCTTCACCTACCGCGACAGCCGCTTCAAGAGCGCCGAGCCGGGCCGGTGGGTCGTGCTCTCGGTCGACTACCGGCTACGGCCCGGAGGCCCGCCGACCGTCCGCTACGCGGAGGTGGAGCGACACCTGGCGGCGCGAGGGAACGCGGCGCCCTCGCTGGCCGACGTCCGCGCCACCGTGCTGGCCATCCGCCGCTCGAAGTCCATGGTAGTGGAGGCCGGCGACGAGAACCGGCGCTCCTGCGGCTCGTTCTTCACCAATCCCATCGTCGGGACCGAGCAGGCAGCCAAGGTGGAGGCTCTCGCCGGCGACACGGCGATGCCGCGCTACCCGCAGCCCAATGGCCGGGTGAAGCTCGCCGCCGCCTGGCTCATCGAGCGCGCCGGCTTCACCCGAGGCTTCCGCGACGGTCCAGTGGGCCTGTCCTCCCGTCACGCGCTGGCTGTCGTCGCCCACGAGGGCGCCCGGGCCCGGGATGTCTTCGCGTTCGCCCGTCGCATTCAGGACGGCGTGCAGGCGCGCTTCGGCCTGAGGCTCACACCGGAGCCGGTGTTCTGGGGAGTAGAATGAGGGGCCGTCAAAGGGAGGTCAGGCGCCGCTCATGCCCGTGAGGACCCGCGATCTTCGTGTCGAGAGCATCCGGCCCCTGCTACCGCCGGCGATCCTGCTCGAGGAGCTACCGCTCAGCGAGGCCGGTGCCGTCGGCGTGGCCCAGGCCCGCGAGGAGGTGCGTCGCATTCTCGGCGGCGCGGACGACCGGCTGCTCGTCGTCGTCGGCCCCTGCTCGGTCCACGACCCCGCCGCCGCCCGCGACTACGCGCAGCGGCTCCGACGGGCGGCCGACGACTTCGCGCCGGACCTTCGCATCGTCATGCGCGTGTACTTCGAGAAGCCGCGAACGACCGTGGGCTGGAAGGGACTCATCAACGACCCGCACCTCGACGGGAGCTTCGCCATCAACGAGGGGCTCAGGATCGGACGCCAGCTTCTGCTGGACCTGGCCGGGCTGGGCCTGCCGGCTGGCTGCGAGTTCCTCGACCCTATTACGCCGCAGTTCACCTCCGACCTCGTGACATGGGGCGCCATCGGGGCCCGGACCACCGAGAGCCAGGTGCATCGCGAGCTGGCCTCGGGTCTGTCGATGCCGGTGGGCTTCAAGAACGGGACCGACGGGGCCGTGCAGATCGCCGTCGATGCGCTGCGGGCGGCCGCGCACCCCCACCGCTTCCTGGGGGTCACCGAGCAGGGCCTGGCGGGCATCGTGTCCACCCACGGCAACCCCGACTGTCACGTCATTCTCCGTGGCGGTCAGAGCGGCCCCAACTACGATGCCATGAGCGTGCAGAAGACGCTGGCCGCCCTGCGCGACGCCGAGCTGCCGGCGCGCGTGATGATCGACACCAGCCACGGGAACAGCGAGAAGGACTACCGGCGCCAGCCACAGGTGGCCCGGGAGATCGCCGCCCAGGTGGCCCAGGGCGAGGCCGGCATCATCGGCCTGATGATGGAGAGCTTCCTCGTCGACGGCCGGCAGGACCTCATCGACCCCGCGCGCCTTGTCTACGGCCAGTCGGTCACCGACGCCTGCATAGGCTGGGAGATGACGGTACCGGTGCTGCGCGAGCTGGCCCAGGCGGCGCGCCAGCGACGGGGCTCGCGCGGCAAGAGCTAGCGCGCCGGAGCTACGCCGACTCGCCTATCACCGGCTGACGCGCACGCTGGCGACCGCGGCAACCCTACGCAATGCGCGCGGCCCATCGGCCGCGGGGTCAGCGCGAGTCAAATCACATGTAGGCGTCCCTGTGATGGCGTACCGCGCTGATGTCCACGATTCGCGCTCTATCGTCGACGGAATAGATCACGCGATACTCTCCGGACGCGGATTCGCCAGAGGTCGTCGGCCCCTTGCAGCTTCACACATCCCCGTGGCCTGGGATTCGATGCCAGAGCCTCGACACGAGTGATAATCCGCCGCGCCACTCCGGCCTGGAGCCGCTCCAGCTCCCGGCGCGCCGATCGCGCAACGACAACAGAATACTCAGCTGAGTGCTCAGCCG
Source organism: Candidatus Rokuibacteriota bacterium (assembly GCA_050731755.1). Lineage (GTDB taxonomy): Bacteria > Methylomirabilota > Methylomirabilia > Rokubacteriales > CSP1-6 > JBOHPP01. The sequence goes on from JBOHPP010000094.1 coordinate 6,151, forward strand.
CGCTGACGTCGCCGGCGGCGGGCCACGCGCTTCTTCACACTCTCCAGTGATTCTCGAGGCTCGGACGCGCGCTGCTTCGCCAGGGCCCGGTCGTAAAAGTCCTCCCACAAGCGACCCTGCTTCTTGAGATCGATCTGCACTGCTGTCTTGCGCCCGGAGTTGTCAATTACGAACTGAACACCCTTTACCATCGCATCTCCTTCTCGGCTAACGTCGCCGATACGCTGCGGCGTGGGCCAGAACAGCTTGTTACCCATATTCCCGGTTTACGGTGTCACGGATCTTCTCGGTCGCTCCGACCGGAGCCAGTTCACGACGGCATACGCAAGCGGCGCCGAGATAGGCAGAACGATGCCATAGAGCGGCGCCCATCTCACGTATCCCGCCACGTTGACTCTTTCAGTGCCTAACGTCATGGATTGCACGATCGGGGCTGCTACGCCACCGGCGATAGTGACTGCACCAAAACCTGCTATGACGACAACAGTCCACATCACCAACGACGTCCGCCTCAGGCGCTTGCCAAGAAAAGTAATGATAAGGGAGGCGGCTATGATAGGCCCTACAGCAACGAAGAAACCCCACACCAGATCGCTGAGGGCAAACCAGCCAGCCAGAACACCGCCTCCGATGGTAATGATGGTCGACGCAATCAGTGACCCGGCCCAAGCAGCGCCGATGGATCGGAGTATCATCCGGTCGCCGGAGCCAGCTAACACCCGCGATAACCCGCGGCGGCGGGGCCACGCGACGCCGCCGTCGGATTCATCGCGAAGTTAGCGAGGATCTCGGCGCCCCGACCTCGCGCGTGACCTTTGCCATCGACTGCCAAGACCGGGAGATCTTGACCTGGGCCGCCTCGCCGAGGCCCTGACGCCATTTTCATGCGGCGTGGGTGAGCGCCCCGCTCATGACCTACTCGATCACGGTCGGCGCGGAGGAGGAGGGAGGGAGGGATTGTCAGGCCGAGAGAGCGGGCGGTGTCCGCGGGGCGCGCGCCCTTGATTATCCGGGTCAACGTAGGCGGCGGCGCGACGGTACTGCTCGCTCTGGTTTGGTGCATACGACATGAGGAAGCCGGAGTAGCGACCATTCGCTCGCGTCGCCTACGCTTGGCAGCCTTCGCTTTGCCACGAAGTCGAGAACGTCGGTACCCCGGGAGGTCGTCAGCGGCTCGCTCAGAACGATGAGCGCTTGCAAGGGCTTCCGAGTCAAGTTTCCAAGGGCATCCTTGAAGTCATCCGCCGCGCGAGCCGCGGCCTCGATTTGCTTGAACTCAAGAATCTTGCCTCGATGCGTTGCATTCCATAGAACAGCCACCTGTGACGCGGATTGTCTTATCCGCCGCCCGGTTAGCGCTCTTCTCGGTCCACGTCGCAGATGTAGTACGCGGATCTGGGATATCCGGCCCCTCGTGGCGTCTCGGTCGTCCGATGGTCACTCCCTCCGAGATCATAGGGCAAGTGTCCGGGCGGCGAGAATTTCTCGACCAGAGCGCGGGAAGTCGCGGCCGGTGCGGGGAAGAGACCGCGCCGTCAGCTTGAAGTGGCCCGGCCGAGCTGGCTCAGGATGAACGCGTAGTCGAAGGCCACCTCCCGCAGCGCGTCGTACCGGCCTGACGGCCCGCCGTGACCGGCGTCCATGCGGACCTTGAAGAGCAGAAAGCGGTCGTCGGTCTTGGTGGCGCGGAGCTTGGCCACCCACTTGGCCGGCTCCCAGTACATCACCTGGCTGTCGTGCAGCGACGTCCGCACCAGGA
>JBOHPP010000095.1:0-6203 GCA_050731755.1 Candidatus Rokuibacteriota bacterium
TTCCCCGGTAGCTCAGTCGGTAGAGCGCCTGACTGTTAATCAGGAAGTCGCAGGTTCGAGCCCTGCCCGGGGAGCCAATTCTTTGGGGTATCCGTAGCCGGGAGGCATCAATTGGCCCCTCCGCTACACGCTACCGGATGCCGCCGAGACACGCCGAAACGTTCGGAGTTGAATCGTGGGGCCACCGTGGGGCGGTCCTCTTCCCGTTTGGCCCGCCGTGGCCGTGGTGGATACGCACCGCGCGGCCCCTGGTCTAGGGTTAGGGATGGCGCGGCGCCGACGCGTGCTCCATCGGGGATGACGTCAATGGGGGTCCTCTCAGCCTGATTGGCGACTGGGGCCCCGTCGTGGCGAAGCGCGGTGGGACCACGAGACAAGGGCGAGCGCCGGTCATCCCGGCGCCCGCCGCGTGCGCGATGCGACGTCTCAGCTGGGGAGCGCCCGCTTCACCCTCTCGGCGGACTCCTGCATGATCACGGTCGTCTCTCCCGTTCTCCAGCGCCGCTCGGCCTCCCAGTAGTCGTGGGCGCGCTTGTCGGCCTTGACCGCCTCCACGGCGAGGACCATCAGCGTCGCGACGACCTTGTCGTGGCGGAGGACCTTGTATTCCATGGCGGCCCAGTCGATGACCTCGTCGATCGCCTGCCCGTTGGCGTCGCGCTCGTAGGGCTCGTGCCACGCCCGCTGGTCGGGACGGAACGTCGTGACGATGCCAGTCGTCTTCGACATCACGCGGAAGGGCTGCGGGCCCGGATGTCGGTGGACGACGGCGAGCAGGATCTGGTTTCGCGTCCAGGCATAGGCGTAATTGCCGACGAGCACGTAGCTGCGCGCCCTGGCCTCCGGCATCCCCTGCGACACCAGGAGACGCTGGAACGCGCGGTTGGCCTCGAAGATCGCCTCCGGCTTGTAGCGTCCGTAGAGCGCGCCCTGCCCCGTGACCTCGCCGGTGTTCGGGTTCACCTGCTGGTCGTTGATCGACACGTTGAAGGTGGCCTTGTAGGAGTCGTCGAGCGACGCGGCGTTGGCCTGCAGCAGCGCCTGGTTCAGCTCGTTCAGCCCCATCCCGATCGTGTACGGCAGGAAGGCGAGTCCCTGCGCGAGGCCGGACACGATCATGAGCGGCGACAGCACGAGGTTGAGCACGCCCCGGCCGAACGTCTCCATGCCGACGCGACCGCCCGGCGTCGCGCAGGCGACCAGGGTGGGAACGAGGAACAGGACACCGATGCGCGTCTTCAGCGACTTCATGGCTGTCCTCCTTTTCTGGTCGGCGGCGCCCCGGCGACCCGCGCCGAGGTCCCCGCCGTCATTCGCCTCGGCAACTCGCGAGTGCAAACAGGTATCCAAAGGAGATGATCGAGAAAACAGCTAGTTGGGGCGCGGTCCTCTCACCTTCGACGGGATGGTGTCGAAATGTGAGCGGCCGGAAGTTGGGAGGACGCTTCCTGACTTCAGGCGACGCTGGCGGGATCAGACGGCAACAACGCGCGGATCGTCCGTTCTCTCAGCAAGGTCCGCCGCATCTTCGACCGGGCTCTACCTAGAAGGAATTGAGGTAAGGCCCGAGACGGTCACTCAGACGCTTCTGCGGCCGCTGCGCGACGTCGATCTTCGATCTCTCGGATGACATCCGCGAACATGCCAATGTTGAGCGGACACGGCGGCTCGTTCTTCTCCACATACTGGCAGTCGGCCTGGTCGCACTGGGCGAAATAGGACGGCTGCATGTCGAACGAGGGCCGACGGGTGAGCCGTATGCGGACCGTCTCCCTCACAACCGGACACTGAAACTCGCGCCACCCATATTTCCTCATCTCAGAAACACCTTAGTCACCCCTTGTTGACCGCCGCCGGGAACACGACTCGCTTCACGCGCAGACATTCGTTACGCCTGTATGATATTGAACTCTGCCGGGCCGTCAGCCCGCATAGATTCTTCAAGCCAGATTCACCACGGTTTCGACGCGGGGTGCGTCAACCCAGGAGGCCGGGGTGCAGGCAACAGGAAGCCTATCAGCCCGGACTTGCCACCACAAGCGTCGGCAGTACGGGTGGCGCCGAGTGGCGTCGAACCGACGGAGTTCATCCCCGATGGCGATCAGCTCATCGTCAAAGTCCACGATGCTACACGTTCCGCGGCCAGCTCATTCTGCGCATGCAGGTTCACGCCGAATAAGTAGGAAGCCGTGGCGCCCGGAGCTTACGATGGAAGCAGCGTAAAGAATCGTCCGGCCAAAGGAGCTCCGCGATGTCCTATCACAACGACGCCGACGACAGGGCCGAGGTCAGGCGCTCGGAGTGGGTGGCGAAGCTGCTGGTGCCGGTGGCCGTCGTCGGGCACGTGCTCTTTTACGTTGTCCTGCCCGCCTCCCTGACCTGGGCGGTCGGCTGGGCGGGCGGTGCGGACCTGTTCTCCGGCTTCGACAGTGCGCCGATCCGGCGCGTGGCCGGGATCGGGATGTTCCTGAGCGCGGTGGCCGCGATCATTACCACAGAGAGTGTCACGCGACTGGGCCGGCCGTTCAGCGTCGGGCACTTCGTCGTGACGATGGTCGTGATGGGCGCTGCCCTCTTCCCCTCGCTGGCCGAATGGCACCGGGTCCGGCTCGGCCTGGCCCCGGAGCACTTCGTCGTCCTGCAGTCGTACTGCTACCTCGCCTTGCGGGTGGTGGTGGGGATCCTGATCGGGGCGACGGTAAGCTGGATCCTGCTCGGCCGCTATACGTCGGTCGCCACCGCTCCCCGGCCGCAGTACTCGCGCAAGTAGCGGCGCCCGATCCCTACGCCGCCCGGCGGGGCGAGGTAGGGATTCCTTCCGGAGCCGGCACGGCGGCGGCGCCGCGCGCGAGGGTTCCCTTCCAGTACCGCTCGCCATCGTCCCGTGGCGCGGAAGCCGCAAACAGATCCACTTGTGCAACGGATACGCGACGATGGCCAATACCAGAGCCCAGGTCAGGGCCGGCAGGAAGGGCTTGGCGAGTAGATAGCGGTGGCGCCAAGTAGTGCGAGCGCCCTAACACGCCCCCGTGGGAGGACGGCGCGCTCGCCTGACCGGTCCACTCGGATCTACGCGGCCGGACGCCGCTTGCGGGTCTTCGCGGGGTCCGGGCTTGCTGGCGAGCCGGGGCGACGATGAGCGCGGCGACAAGCGCCCCGGCGGCAACGGCAGCCAGCACAATCGGCGTGAAGATGGCGTCCAGCATCGCTAGGTAGAAGGGCAGATCGCGTGCCATCGAGACGCGTCTGAGAAATCGTCGACCGTGGTGCGAACGCCCTATTGCCGTCCTGCACACCGCTCGGTTACTCAGGAAGATGCGCCTTGGTTTCTGCAGGCGACGCTCGAGTGCTCTGGGGGCCCGCACATGCTGAAGTGGCCAGCTCCGAACGCCAACGGGAAGGGCAAGGGCAGCGGCAGCGGCAACGGCGACGGGAACGCCGACATCAAAGCTCGGTACCTTGTGGCGGCGCTGCTGAGCTCCCTGCGCCTGGCCGAGGCGCCGGACCTGCCGGGAGAGGAACGAGCCCAGCACACTTCCGCGGCAACCCGGCAGGCGACCATGCTGCGGGACCTCTTCCATGGGCGGCTCGTCATCGTCGTCACCCGGGACAAGGCCGCGCAGCGCGAGCAGATCAGGCGGGCCTTTCCTGCCGATGCCGACGTCGAGGTCGTCGTCGACCGGCGCCATGGCGAGCGACGCCGGGGCACGAGCCTCGGGATCGGCGAGCGGCGACGGGAAGACCGGCGGCAGCGCAGGGTCGACGAGGAGTTGCGTCGCGTCGGCGCGGCCGTTGTTCCCGCCCGCCCGGTGTCGTTGGCCGTGAACGGCGGGTCCGTCACGGCCGGACCGGCCGTGCCCTCGTCCGAGTACCGCGTCCTGCTCATCGACGACGACCCGGCCATTCTGCATCTGCTCAGCAACTATTTCGAGCTCGACAAGCGATACTCCGTGAAGGCGGCCATGAGCGGGGAAAAAGGCCTCTCGGCGTTCGAGGACGACCGCCCCGACGTGGTCCTGCTCGACATCAGCATGCCGGGGATGGACGGGCTCGAGGTGCTCCAGCGGATGCGCAAGATCGATCCCAGCATCCCCGTCATCATGGTGACGGGAGCCTCGTACCAGCAGAGCGGCGAGGCGCTCAAGCAAGGCGCGTTCGCCTATATCCCCAAGCCCTTCGATCTGCGCTACATCGATCACCTCATCAGCCTGGTCACGGACCGCAAGCGTCCCCCCCGCCGCTGAGCCTGTGACGCCGGCGGCGCCTTCCTGGGCCGGTCCCCCGCCGGGGGATCGGCGGCAGCCGCCTGCTCTTGCTGTCGCTCCGTCGCCCCGGCGGCGCGGGCGATCCCCGCCATCGCCCGGCTCGAGACCACCGACCGGGGCTTGGTCAGCGTGAGATCGGCCGCCGACGCCCATGAATCGCGGTGCTTGATGAGCAGCCACTGCCGCGGGCGAGTCCGCACCAGGGTGAAACCACCGACGAGTTTCTTGCCAAGAATGGCGAACTTCAGTTCTCCTGCGGCCAGCTGGCGGTCCACCTCACGTTCGCTGGTGGGCTGATCGCCGGCTGCCGGCGTCCAGACCCCGCGGTCCCAGATCATCACCGTGCCGCCCCCGTACTCACCCTCGGGGATCACCCCCTCGAACTGGTTGTAGTCCATGGGATGGGGTTCGGTCTCCATGGCGAGCCTCTTGACGCCCGGATCCAGCGACGGCCCCTTGGGCACGGCCCACGACAGCATCACGCCGCGGTGCTCGAGGCGGAAGTCGTAGTGCAGGTGCCCGGCCCGGTGCTTCTGGATTACGAACTCGCGGGGACGAACTCCGGCCGGCTTGGTTCTCATCCGGCCCGCAGGCTCGGGGGTGACGCCGAAGTGCCGCCGCCGGTTGTACTCGGCCAGCGTGCCGTAGCGCCGGAGGTCGGGTAGGGGCGGGGTGGCCCGAGCCCGGCGGGCTCGGCTGGCCTTCATGCCGGCTCGATCGGTGGCCGGAGGCTAGGCGGCCAGGCCGTCCATCCCGCTCCAGGCCTCGCCCGAGCCCCAGGAGCGGCTGATCTCGAGGATACGGGCCTTGGTCTTGGGATCGAGACGGCCGAAGTGGCGCTCGAAAAGCGCCAGAAGCTCTCGGGTTGGGACGGCCTCCAGCGAGGAGGCCACTCGGCTCCTGATGTCGCGTGTCCCTGCCATCGTCGTGCCTCCCCTCGGGAGAATTCGTCAGCCCGGGGTAGTGCAACCGCCGTGCCGCCGCCCAGGGCCGGGTCCGCCGGCGCCGGCTCCCCCCAACCGCCGTCGCTCCGGCGATAATTCCTGGTCGGGAAACGAGTCCGCGAATGGCAGATCAGCCCCGTCGCCTCTCGAGCGGGCCCGCTCTCGCGGCGGAGCGCTGGCGGCAACTTGCCATCCTCTCGCTCGCCGAGTTGATGGCCCTCTCGCTCTGGTTCAGCGCCTCCGCCGTGCTGCCGGCGCTCTCGCGCGAGTGGCAGCTCGGCGACGCCGGCCGCGCCGGGCTCACCAATTCGGTGCAGCTCGGCTTCATCATCGGCACGCTGCTCAGCGCGCTCGGCAACCTGCCGGACGTCCTGCCACCGCGCCGACTGATGGTCGTCAGTGCCGTGCTGGGCGCCGCGGCCAACGCGGCCATCGCGCTCTGGGTCGACAGTCCAGGCCCGGCCTTCGCGCTGCGCTTCGTCACCGGTGCGGCCATGGCCGGATGCTACCCGCCCGCCATGAAGATCATGGCGACGTGGTTTCGCGAGGGGCGCGGAGTGGCGATCGGCATCCTGGTGGGCGCGCTCACCGCGGGCTCGGCGATTCCGCACGTGATCCGGGGGATGACGGACCTGCCCTGGCGGAGCGTCGTGCTGGCCGCCTCGCTCCTGGCCCTGGCCGCTGCCGCGATCGTGGAGTGGAAAGTCGCCGAGGGGCCACACCGGTTCCCGGCGGCGCGCTTCGACTTCCGCATGGCCGCGGCCGTGTTCCGGGAGCGGGGCGGGCGGCTCGCCTGCTTCGGCTACTTCGGCCACATGTGGGAGCTCTACGCGATGTGGGCCTGGATCGCCGTCTTTTTCGCCGACAGCCTGCACGCGCGGGGTGGCGGCGACAACGCGGGGCTCAATGCGAGCACGGCGACGTTCCTGGACATCGCCATCGGCGCCCTCGGCTGCTCCGTCGGCGGCGTCGTGGGCGATCGCTGGGGGAGGAC
>JBOHPP010000096.1:0-9473 GCA_050731755.1 Candidatus Rokuibacteriota bacterium
GTGCGCGGGCTGGCGGAGCGACGCGGCGAGCAACGCGAGGACCACGGCGGTCAGCGCGAGCATGGGCACCCCGGGCGCGGGCACCGCGAAGCTCGCGGTGACGACGATACCGCCGATGAGCCCTGCCATGCGCGCGCTCCGGATGCCCGCGCGCGCGAACATGCCGCTGAGCTCCCATTGTCCCAGCGCCGCCACCAGCACGACGACCGCAGCGAAGAGCCACGCGGGCGCCCCCATGACGATCGCGAGAAATACCGGGAGCAGGACGAGCGTGCTGAGCACCCGCTTGCCCAGCCCCCCGACCCGGGACATCGACGCGCCTTCCATGTCGGCCTCGAACGATGGGCTCGCGACGTGTCCCATCACACGCGTCCGAATCGACGCTCCCGCCGCTGGTAGTCGGCCACGGCCAGGTAGAGCTCGCGGGGTCCAAAATCCGGCCAGAGCGTCGGCGTCATCCAGAGCTCGGTGTAGGCGATCTGCCACAGGAGGAAGTTCGACACCCGCATCTCGCCGCTGGTGCGGATGAGCAGGTCCGGATCGGGGATCCCAGCGGTGTACAGGGTCCGGGCGATCTCGGCCTCCGAGATGGCGTCCGGATCGAGCGCCCCCGCCGCCACCTGGCGGGCCAGGGCCCGGAAGGTGTCGACCAGCTCGTCGCGCCCGCCGTAGTTGAAGGCCATGATGAGGTTCAGCCCGGTATTGTGGCGGGTTTCGGCCACCACCCGGTCGATGCCGCGCCGCACCGGCTGGGGCACCCCGGTGGGCCGGCCGATGACGCGCAGGCGCACGTTGCGCTCCATCAGCTCGGGAAGCTCGCGATAGATCGATTCCTCGAGCAGCTTCATCAGCGTGGACACCTCGTTCTCGGGACGGCTCCAGTTCTCGGTGGAGAACGCATAGAGCGTCAGGTAGTCCACGCCCAGCTCGTGGGCGGCCCGCACGATGGCCCGCGCCGCTTTCACGCCCTCACGGTGGCCGGCCACGCGGGGCAGCCCGCGGCTGACCGCCCAGCGGCCGTTACCGTCCATGATGATGGCCACGTGCCGGGGCACAGGCTGCGCTCGCACGCGGGCCAGCAAGTCGGCTTCGGTGGCGGCGGGCCGCTCGGCACGCCGCGGCTTGCTAGGAGATCGGAGGGCCATGTCGGCTCATCCTATTAGAAGGACAGGATCTCCTGCTCCTTTTTCTTCAGCACCTCGTCCACCTTGGCGATGAACCGGTCGGTCGTCCTCTGGATCTGGTCGTGGCCGCGACGCTCGTCGTCCTCGGAGACTTTGCGGTCCCGGCCCAGGGCCTTGAGGGCGTCGTTGGCCTCGCGCCGGATGTTGCGGATGGCCACCCGGGTCTCCTCGGCCAGTTTGTGCACCGTCTTGGCCAACTGCTTGCGCCGCTCCTCGGTGAGCGGGGGCAGGGTGAGGCGGACCACCTTGCCGTCGTTGACGGGCGTCAGGCCGAGATCCGACTTCATGATGGCCTTCTCGATAGCGCCGAGCTGAGCGACCTCCCAGGGCTGGATCACCAGGGTCCGGGCGTCGGGCACCGAGACCGACGCCATCTGGGGCACCGGCGTGGGGGTGCCATAGTAGTCGACGCGCACCGTCTCCAGCAGCCCGGCCGAGGCGCGGCCCGTCCGCACCGACGCGAACTCGCGCGTCAAGGTGTCGATGGCTCCATTCATTCGGCCTTCGATGTCCTTCACGAGCGCTTGCATGGCTCCGCCCTCCTCGACTACGACGAGACGATGGACCCCACCGGCTCGCCGAGCACGATGCGCTTGATGTTCCCCGAGCGCGTGAGATCGAAGACGATGATCGGCAGGGCGTTCTCCATACACAGGGAGATCGCCGTGGAGTCCATCACCTGAAGTCGGCGGTTCAGCACGTCGCGGTACGTCGTCTGGGCCAGCCGCTCGGCGCTGCGGTCCTGCTTGGGATCGGCCGAGTAGATGCCGTCCACCTTGGTCGCCTTCATGATGGCGTCGGCGCCGATCTCGATGGCCCGCAGCGCGCCAGCGGTGTCCGTAGTGAAGAAGGGGTTCCCCGTCCCGGCGGCGAAGATCACCACCCGCCCCTTTTCCAGGTGACGGATGGCGCGACGCCGGATGTAGGGCTCGGCCACTGCCCGCATCTCGATGGCCGACAGCACGCGGGTCTGCAGTCCCGCCTTCTCCAGGGCGTCCTGCAGGGCGAGCGCGTTGATGACCGTCGCCAGCATCCCCATGTAGTCGGCGGTGGCCCGGTCCATCCCTCCGGCGCTGGCGGCCACGCCCCGGAAGATGTTGCCGCCGCCGATGACAATGGCGACCTGCACCCCCAGAGCGGTCACCTCCCGCGTCTCCTGGGCGATGCGCTCGAGCACGGCGGGCTCGATGCCGTAGCCCTGACTCCCGGCCAGCGCCTCTCCCGAGAGCTTGAGCACGATACGGCGGTAGGCCGGGCGCGGGGTGCCGGCGTCCGCCGCCACGCCTAGTCGCCCTCGCCGACCTTGAAGCGAGCAAAGCGTCGGACGACGATGCGCTCGCCGGTCTTGCCGCTGACGCCGTCGACGAGGTCCTTGACCGTGGTCTTGCCCGTCATGTCCTTGACGAAGGCCTGCTCGAGCAGGCACTGCTCGGCGTAGAACTTCTCGAGCTTGCCCTCGATGATTTTGTCGAGGACGTGGGCGGGTTTCTTCTGGTCGGCCAGCTGCCCGCGATAGATCCCGCGCTCCTTGTCGACCACCTCGGCCGGGACGTCCTCGCGGCCGATCCAGGTGGGGCCCGCCGCCGCGATGTGCATGCCCAGGTCCTTCACCAGCTCCCGCACGGCGTCGGTCTTGGCCACGAAGTCCGTCTCGCAGTCGACCTCGACCAGCGCCCCCAGCTTGTCGCCGGGATGGATGTAGGCGCCGACCACGCCCTCTCGGGCCTCCCGGTGGGCCCGCTTGGCGGCGGAGGCAATCCCCTTTTTCCTCAGGTACTCGACGGCGTCGTCGAGGTCGTCCTTGGTCGCCTGCAGGGCCTCGCGGCAGTCCATGACCCCAGCCCCGGTGCGGTCGCGAAGCTCCTTGACCCGCTGCGCGCTCGCGGCCGCCACCGTTAGCTCTCCGCCTCCGCCGCCGCCAACTCGGTGTCCGCGGCCGCCTCAGCCACAGGCTCGGCTCCCTCCTCCTTACTGAGGGCGCCCCGACCCTCCAGGATCGCGTCGGCGATGCGCGAGGTGATGAGGCGGACGGCCCGGATGGCGTCGTCGTTGCCCGGAATGGGATAGTCGATCCCGGTGGGATCGCAGTTGGTATCGACGATGGCCACGATGGCGATGCCCAGCCGCTGAGCTTCGGCCACCGCAATCCGCTCCTTGCGGGGATCGATGATGAACACTGCCGAGGGCAGTTGCTCCATGGCCTTGATCCCGACCAGCGCCTTCTCGAGCTTCTGGCGCTCGCGGTCCAGCTCCAGGGCCTCCTTCTTGGGCAGCCGCTCCCACTCGCCGGCCTCCTTCATCTCTTCGAGCTTCTTGAGGCGGGCGATCGACTTGCGGATCGTCTCGAAGTTGGTGAGCGTCCCGCCCAGCCACCGCTGGTTCACGTAGAACATGCTGCAGCGGCTGGCCTCCTCGAACACGGTGTCCTGCGCCTGTTTCTTGGTACCGATGAACAGGACGGTGCCGCTGCTGCCGGCCAGGTCCCGCACAAAGGCGTAGGCCTCCCGGAACTTCTTGAGGGTCTTCTGGAGATCGATGATGTAGATGCCGTTGCGCTCCCCGAAGATGTACTTCTGCATCTTGGGATTCCAGCGCTTGGTCTGGTGGCCGAAGTGCACCCCGGCCTCGAGCAGCTCCTTCATCGTCAATGCCGCCATAATTCCTCCTTCGGTTCGTCCTCCGCCGTGCTCACGGAGCCGGGTGACCGGCTCCGCACCGATGAGATGCACGGCGCGCGTGATGGTTCTAGGTCGTGTACTTGGCGTTGATTCGAACGTACTCCTCGCTGAGGTCGCACGTCCAGACCCGGTCCTCGGCGCGGCCCAGGCCCAGATCGATGGTGATGGTGAACTCGGGCCGGCCCATGATCTGCCGGATCCGGTCCAGGCGGGCGCCCTCACGTAAAATTCCCTGCTCCACCAGAGGCTCGTCGTCGACGAGGACGGCGACCCGGGCGGGGTCCACCTTGGCCGCCGACTTGCCGACGGCCATCATGATCCGCCCCCAGTTGGGATCCTGGCCGTTGACCGCCGTCTTGACCAGGGGCGAGTTGGCCACGCTGCGCGCCGCCCGCAACGCATCCTTGCCGGTGGCCGCTCCACGGACGGCAACGGTGACGAGCTTCGTGGCTCCCTCCCCGTCGCTCACCAGCGTGCGAGCCAGACGCTCGGTTAACGCGTCGAGCCCCCGGGTGAACTCGCGGAGCCCCCGCCCGCCCGGCTCCAGAGGCGCGTTCTCGGCCAGACCGTTGGCGAGGATGGCGACGGTGTCGCTCGTGGACTGGTCACCGTCGACGGTGATCCGGTTGAACGACCGCTCGACGCTCTGGGCGAGAACCCGACGCAGCGTCTGGGCTTCGACCACCGCGTCGGTGGTGAGAAAGCAGAACATCGTCGCCAGGTGAGGCTCGACCATCCCCACGCCCTTGGCGATGGCGCCCATCGTCACCGGCCGCCCGTTGATCTCCGTCCGAAGCGCCGCCTCCTTGGGCCGGGTGTCCGTCGTCATGATGGCCTCGGCGGCGGCCCGACTGCCCTGCGGGGACAGCGCCTTGACGAGCCGGGGCAGCGCGCTTCGGATCCGGTCCATCGGCAGGAGCGGGCCGATGACGCCGGTCGCCCCGATCAGGACGTGACGGCTCGGGATCCTCAGCAGTTCGCCGACCAGCCGCGTGATCTCGCCCGCGTCCCGCAACCCCTGCTCCCCGGTGCACACGTTGGCGCAGCCGCTGGAGGCGACGATAGCCTGGGCCACACCGCCCCGGACGTGCTCCATGGAGACGAGCACGGAGGCGCCCTTGATCTGATTCGAGGTGAAGACGGCCGCCGCCCGGGCCGGCGTGGGTGAGTGGATCAGGGCCAGGTCTTTCTTGCCGCTGGCCTTGATGCCAGCCGCCAGCCCACCGGCCTGAATGCCGGGAACTGCGGTGACGCCTCCGTCGAGCCACTCGAGATCGCCCGCGCGCGGACCGGACCGCCTGACCGCGGCCACTAGGGATACACCGGGGGGGCTTCCAGGCCTGTCCGCTCGTTCCACCCGCAGAGAATGTTGAGGTTCTGGACGCCATTGGCGGAGCCGCCCTTGCCCAGGTTGTCGAGGGCGGACAGACAGACGGCCCGACCGGTGCGGGTGTCGGCCACCACCGCCACGTCGCAGAAATTCGAGCCGAGCACGTTGCGCGTCGTAGGCCGCTCGCCCTCGCCCAGCACCCTCACAAACGACTCGCCGGCGTAGAACTCGCGGTAGAGGCCGGTCAGCTCCGCCGTGGACAACGTCTGGATCAGGGGCACCACCGCCGTGGTGAACAGGCCGCGGTTCAGGGGCAGCAGGTGCGGCGTGAACGTCACCCGGACGGGGACACCGGCCAGCCCGGCGAGTTCCTGCTCGATCTCCGGGGTGTGGCGATGCCCGGCGACACCGTAGGCCTGGACGTTCTCGTTCGCCTCCGTATAGAGGTACATGGGGTCGGTCTTTCGCCCCTGGGCCCCGGCTCCGGTCACGCCGGACTTGCCGTCGATCACGATGCCGTCGAGCCGGGCCAGACCACGCTTGACCAGCGGCGCGAGCGCCAGCAGCGCGCCCGCCGGATAGCAGCCGGGCACGGCCACGATCGGCGCCGCCGCGATCGCCTTGCGGTGCAACTCGGGCAGCCCGTAGGCCGCCTCCGCCAACCCTTCGGGGTCGGTGTGGGGCGCCTTGTACCAGACGGCGTACTCCTGGACGTCCCGCAGCCGATAGTCAGCCGAAAACTCGATGGCCCGGACCTCGCGGCGCCGGAGCGTGGGAACGATCTTCTGGGACTCGGTCGAGGGCAGAGCCAGGAACACGACGTCGGCCACGTCGACGAGCCACGCGGGGTCGAGGTCGTGGAACGTCAGCTCGGTGAGCCCGCGCAGGTGCCGGTAGGCCTGGCCGAGCGGCTCCCCCGCCCGGCGATCGGAGGTGACACCGGTCACCTCGACATTCGGGTGCCGGAGGAGCAGCCGCAACAGCTCGGCGCCCATGTAGCCGCTGGCGCCGGCGACGGCAACGCGAACGGTCTGCGAGCCCACCGCCCTACCGCTTCGAGTACTGGAACTTCTGCCGGGCTCCGGGCTGACCGTACTTCTTGCGCTCCCGCATGCGCGGATCGCGCGTGAGGAGCCCGGCCTTTTTGAGCACCTGACGCAGATTCTCGTCGAAGCGGACGAGGGCCCGGGCGATACCGTGGCGCACCGCCCCCGCCTGCCCGGTGGGGCCGCCGCCGCCCACGTTGACGATGATGTCGAACTGCCCCACGGTGTTCGTCACCTGCAACGGCTGGGCGATGATCATGCGGAGCGTCTCGCGCGGGAAGTAGTCCTCGAACGCCCGCCGGTTGACGACGAGGCGGCCCGAGCCCTGGCGCACCCAGACGCGAGCCACGGAGGTCTTGCGGCGGCCGGTGCCGTAGGAGCGGTCGATCACGGTGGCCATCAGCGGGCCTCCCGAGCCTCGAGCGGCTCCGGCCGCTGGGCTTGGTGGGGATGGGCCGCGCCGCGATAGACCTTGAGTTTCTTGGCCATGGCGCGCCCCAGCCGGTTCTTGGGCAGCATGCCTTGCACCGCCCACTCAATGACCCGCTCCGGGTGGGTCTTGAGCATGGTCCCCGCGCTCACTTCCCGGAGGTTGCCGATATAGCCGGTGTGCCAGCGGTAGACCTTGTCGCGCAGCTTTCGCCCGGTCAGATGTACCTTCTCCGCGTTCACGACGACGACGTGATCGCCGACATCGAGGTGAGGGACAAAGCTGGGCTTGTGCTTGCCCCGGAGAATCGTCGCCACCCGGGTGGCCAGGCGCCCGAGTACCTGACCTTCCGCGTCGACGACGAACCACTTCCGTTCGATCTCATGCTCCCTCGGCATCGCTTCCCCTTGCTATCTGGAACTTCGGCTAAGTGGGCCTGAAAGCGGCAAAATTGCAACGTCCTAATGTACGGGAAAACCCCAGACCTGTCAACGCGACGGCACGGAATTTCGCGCGAGCCGTCAGCGCCGCCGGCGTGCGGGAGGTGCGTTCGTCGTCTTAGCGGGCCACGGGCACAGCGACCGCACGGGGCAGACGGGGCAGCGGGGGGCGCGGGCCGTACACGTGCGGCGCCCGTGGGCCTGAATTAGGTGGCAGGTGCGCGTCCACTTGGCCCGGGGCAGGACCTCGATCAGCTCGTCGTGGATCTCGTCGGGGTCGTCGGCCTGGACGAGGTGCAGACGTTGTGAGACGCGCAGGACGTGGGTGTCGACGGCAATCGCCGGCCGGCCAAAGGCGTTGCCGAGGACGACGTTGGCGGTCTTGAGGCCCACGCCGGGCAGGGCCAGCAGCGCCTCACGCGTCCCCGGAACCTCGCCCTGGTGCCGCTCCTCCAGCGCGCGCGCCATACCGATGACGGACCTGGTCTTGGCGCGGAAAAACCCTGTCGAGCGGATCTCGTGCTCGAGCGTGGCCGGGTCGGCTTTCGCATAGTCTGCCGCGCGGCGGTACTTCCCGAAGAGCGAACGGGTGACGATGTTGACCCGCTCATCGGTGCATTGGGCGGACAGTATGGTGGCCACCAGCAGCTCCAGCGGCGTCGTGAACTCGAGCGCGATCTTGGCGTCGGGATACGCCCGCTCGAGAGCCGCGATGATCTTGCGGGCCCGGGCCCGGCGGGCGTCCGGGGTCTCGCGCGGGCCGACCCGCCTCACCGCAGACCGCTCCGAATCCGTTGGATGCGCTCGCTCAGCTCGTCGGGACTCAGAGGTCGGGGCGCGTGCTCCACCAGCCAGACCGGGCCGCGTGGCGCCGGATCGCCGGGCAGTCGGGGCACCACATGCCAGTGGATGTGAGGGATCTGGTTGCCGAGGAGCTCGTAGTTGATCTTCAGTGCGCTGAAGGAGGCGGCGAGAACCTGGGCCACGCCGCTCACCTCCTCGATCAGCTCGGCCCGCTCCTCCCGGGTGAGGTCGAAGAGCTCGGTCGCGTGGCGCTTGAGCCCGAGCAGCGTCCAGCCGGGGAAGAACTGGTCCTCGTGCAGGTACGCGAGGGAGTGGCCGAGCTCGGCGATCCGGTGGTCCGCGCGCGGCCATCGCCCCGCGCAGGCCGGGCAATCGTCCGCCGTCACCGCCGGGCGCTCAGAAAACGACCGAGCCGGCGGAGGCCCTCCTGGATGCGGTCGAGGGACGCGGCGTAAGAGAAACGCAGGTATCCCTCGGCGTTGGCCCCGAACGCCGCCCCCGGCGTGACGGCGACATGGCTGGCCTCGAGGATCTCGAAGGCGAACCGCGTGGAGTCGCTCGTGTACCGGCGGGCGTTGGCCAGGACGTAAAAGGCCCCGGTCGGCTCGCAGCCGACGCCCAGCCCGGCCGCCCGCAAGCCGGTGATCATCGCTCGCCGCCGCTCGTCGAAGATGCCGCGGAACCGGCGAGCGTCCTCCCCGGCCTCCCGCAGCGCGGCCACGCCGGCCCACTGCACGAACTCGTTGGTGGAGATGAAGAAGTTGCCGAAGACCTTCTGCAGCGAGCGGGCGTGGGCCGCCGGCGCGATCACGTAGCCGAGCCGCCACCCGGTCATGGCGTAGGCCTTCGAGAAGCCGTTGAGGACGAAGGCCCGATCGGTGAACTCGAGGATCGAGCGGTCCCGGCCCTCGTAGGACAGGCCGTGGTAAATCTCGTCGGAGACGACCATCACGTCGCGCTGCTGAGTCAGCGCCCCGATGGCGGCCAAGCGCTCGGGGGCCAGAACCGTCCCGGTGGGATTGGCCGGCGAGTTGACGACGATCGCCTTCGTCCGGGGTGATAGCCGGGCCGCGATGGCCTCCGGCCGGTACTGGAAGCCGTCCTCCTCCCTGGCGTCGACGGAGACGGGGACCCCCTCCGCGTATCGGATGAAGTTCGGGTAGCAGGCGTAGTACGGGTCGGCGAGCACGACCTCGTCACCAGGATCGAGCAGGTGGCCGAAGAGCAGCAGCATCGCCGGCGAGGTACCGGGAGTGACCAGAATCTGCTCCGGCGACACTTCCACCCCGTACGTGCGCACGTAGTGCTCGGCGATCGCCTCCCGCAGCGGGAGGATGCCCAGGCTGGCCGTATAGCGGGTGCGTCCGTCCTTGATGGCCTTCTCGACGGCCTCCACGATCACCGGCGGCGTGTCGAAGTCGGGCTCGCCGAACTCCAGGTGCACCACGTCGGCCCCGGCGCGCTCGAGCGCCTGGGCCCGCTCGAACACCTCGACGGCCAGGAACGGCTCGATCTCGCGGGTTCGCCGGGCGGGGTTCACTGAGCGTCGCCCAGGTCCGCG
>JBOHPP010000097.1:0-10277 GCA_050731755.1 Candidatus Rokuibacteriota bacterium
CCGAAGCTCAGGGCGAGCAGCCAGGCGGCGGCGCCGATGACGAACCACATCAGGCCGATGACCAGGTCGGTGGTGAGCGCCAGGCGCTCGATGTGGGGCCAGATCCACCAGAGACCCGAGATCAGGCCGCCCAGCCAGACCACCATCATGAGCGCCCACAGGATCGCCATCACGTGCCTAAGGACAAAGGATCTTCCAGTTCTTGCACAGCTCGCTGGGCAGCACCGTGATGGCCCAGAAGCCGACGCCGCCGAAGCCGGTGACCACGGTGATCCACAGCAGCCCGGTGTTGAGCCGGCTCACCTTGAATCCGTCGGGGAGCCGGCGGTTGTTGATCAGGAGGATCTGCCAGGCGCCGATCGAGCGATAAACCAGCGCCGAGATGGCCACGCCGATCCACAGGATGAACGGTTGGGCCACCGTGATGAGGTAGAAGCCGGCCAGCACCGCAGCCGTCACCACCACGAAGTAGTAGAACCGGTACGGGCGCCGAGCCCGTCCCGTCACCGCGATGGCGTCGCAGGTCGTCCGGCCGATGAACGTGTCGTAGAAGGGGAACTGTGCGTCGTAGAGCGTGACCATGATGAACAGCAGCATGAGCCAGCCGGCCATCGGGCCCATGACGCCTTGGGCGATGGTGGCCATCTGTAGCGGCACCTCCACGCCGGTCGGGATCTTGCCGGTCTTGAGGAAGTCCTCGTGCAGGTAGGCCAGGCCGGCGACCGAGTAGAGGTAGGTCATGATGAGGCCGCCGATGATGGCCCACCAGAGGATGAGGCTATAGCCGCCGACCTTCACCCACTGCTGCATCTTGCGGCGCTCATCGGCGTTGTTCGTGTCCCAGCGGATCTCCTGGGCGGTGATCTTCTCCGGTGGCCGCAGCACACCGGTGACCTGGCCGGCGTACCTCCCCATGCCGAAGCCGGCGCCGATGACCCAGAACGAGACCCACATGAGGCTGCCGCCCGGCTGGTTGAACAAGGCCAGCGCGTCGGTTCCCGTCATCCTGGCCGGGAAGCCCTCGCTGAGGTACAGGATGCCGAGATAGCCCATGAGCACCGTCCAGTAGTGCTCGGGCTTCGCCGCGATGATGGTGATCGCCAGCACCAGCAGGATGTTGGCGGCCATGATGACGGTGAAGAACCTCGCGAGGAAGACGTAGGTGCGGTTGGAGAAGTAGAAGACCACGAGGACCGCCACCAGCGCGATGACGGCCCACAGGTAATGGGGTGGGCCGAAGGGGAAGGGGTTGTTGATGCCGGTGAAGCGCCAGGCGGCGATGACGGCGCCGCCCATCCAGGCCGGCCAGGCGAAGGTGAGGATCGTGACCACCGTCCAGAACCACGGCCAGAAGCCCAAAGGCTTGAGGTCGTTGGTGGCCGCGAAGAAGGAGCGACCGGTGCAAATGCCGTACTTGATGCACTCGTACACCAACGCGGTCTCCAGGACGACCGAAACCAACATGAGCCAGTGCATGTGCAGGGTGCCGCGCGCGGACACGTTGGGCAGCAGGTAGGCCTCGCCGCCGCCGATCGAGATGCCGAAGTTGATCGCCTGCGGGCCGAGCGCCGCCAGCATCCCGGCCAGGGTCAGCGGAAACGGGTCGGGGACGCGGTTGATGGGGCGAGTGTCGACGGCCCGCCGTTCCACTACCGTTGCGGCCATACGACCTCCTTGGTGTGAATTCACATCACCCTGGAATCTCGACGGAAGGCAGCACTTCACGGTGGCCCGCGCGGGCTCTCGGTCGGGGAGGGCTGTCCGTCACTTCGCCGCTGGGGCATGGGCGCGTCCCCCGATCTCGGACGGTGCTCGAACGCTCGCCGGGATCATGGGGTGGGGGGTCTTGGCTGTCAAGGCGCCCCCGGCTTGGCTTCGCCCCCGAGACAGACGATAATCGCAGTGGATAAGCAAGAGGCGATGGGGTTCGCCTGAACCGCCCCACGAACCGTGGGGCTGATGACCCCTACCGGCGGGTTCGGTAGGGGTTCTTTTTTGCGGCGGAGCGGGAGAAGGAGCCGGCGGGTGGAGCACCTCGGGATCGCGGTCGCCGCGGGGTTACTGGTGTTTCTGGCAAGTATGGCGTCCGTCGGGATGGGTGTCTCGGTGGCGCTGGTTGAGATCACCCTCGGGTCGTCGCGGGCAACGGCCTGGGCCTCCACAGCCCGCCCTGGATGGATTTCCTGGCCTCGTTCGGCAGCATCGTCCTGACCTTCCTGGCCGGCGCCGAGGTGGATCGCCAGGTGATGCGCGAGAAGCTCAAGGAGAGCCTGCTCATCGGCGGGCTGTCGTTCGTGGCTCCGTTCGTCGGCGCCTGGTTCGTCTGCGAGCGGCTGTTCGGCTGGACGACCCCGGCCGCCCAGATCGCCGGCGTGGCGCTCTCGACCACCTCGCTGGCCGTCGTCTACGCTGTCCTGGTCGAGTCGGGGTTGACCCACACGCCGCTGGGGAAACTCATCATGGCGTCCACGTTCGTGACCGATCTCGGCGTGGCCCTCGCCCTCGCCGTGCTGTTCATCCGCCCGACGTGGTGGCTGCTACCGTTCGTCGGCGTCTCCCTTCTGGTCATCTGGCTCATGGTCAGTCTCCAGCCGTGGTTCTTTCGTCGCTTCGGGGAGCGAGTGATCGAGCCCGAGATCAAGGGAGCGTTCGCCGCGCTCCTGGTGCTGATGCTCGTGGCCGAGCGCGCCCAGAGCCACGCGGTGCTCCCCGCGTTCGTGCTCGGCCTGGCCCTGGCCCCGGTGTTCCACCGGGAGCGGGAACTCCAGCGCCGCTTCCGGGTGGTGGCCTTCGCCCTGCTGACGCCGTTCTTCTTCCTCAAGGGCGGGATGCACGTGTCGCTCCCGCTGGTGTTGGCCAATCTCGGCCTCCTGGTCCTCCTGTTCGCCGTCAAGCAGGTGACCAAGTTCCTCGGGGTGTACCCGGTGGCGAAGCGCTACGTGCCAGCGGATGCTATGTTCACGACGCTCCTCATGTCCACGGGCCTCACCTTCGGCACCATCTCCTCGCTCTACGGTCTCGACGCGGGGATCCTGGACCGCGCCCAGTTCTCGGTGCTCGTCGCGGTTGTCGTGGCCAGCGCCGTGATCCCGACCGTGATCGCGCAGCGGTGGTTCTCGCCCCCCGTCGAGGCCACGGTGGTCGCCCCTTCGCAACGGCGCCTCACGGCCGCCGAGGAGGCCGGCGACGCCTAGGCCGGCCGGTACCCTCCGCTCCCCTGGCGGGTGAGAAAAACTTTTCCGATTGCCAAAAGGGCCGAAAACCGGAAACTTGGGCCATGTCGGCGGCGGGCGGAGAACCCACGTGAGTCGGGACGTCGAGCGGGAGCGCATCGATAAGGTGATGCGCGGTGTGTACCGTGACCGCCCCGAGGCCGAGCTGCTCGGCGAGTTGGCGCACACCATCAACGCCTCGCTCGACCTCGACACCATCCTGCAGCGGGTCGCCGAGGTGGCCAAGGCGTTGTGCCGTTGCGATGTCGTGCGCATCGCCCTTCGCGAGCCCGGCTCCGATGACCTGACCTTCCGATACTCAGCGGGCGCCCGCACCGAGGGCTACCGCGACCTGCACCTCGGACCTGGCAAGGGCCTGGCCGGATACGTGCTGGCCACCGGGCAGCCGGCGCGCACCGACGACATCCGCCGCGACCCGCGGCTGGTCCCGGAGTACCTGCCGATCATCGAGGCCGAGCACACCCGCTCCGTGCTCGTGGTGCCCATTCGTATCGGCGAGCGCATCGAAGGCTTGATCTACGCGAACAAGCGCCGGGTGCGCCACTTCGGCGATCGCGAAGAGGCCGCCTTGCTCCGGCTGGCCGACCACGCGGCCGCCGCCATCCGCAACAGCCAGCTCTTCACCGCCGAGCGCGCGGCCCGCGAGGAGGCCGAGGCAACGCAGAGGCGCCTGGCCTTCCTGGGCGAGGCCTCGACGCTGCTCACCTCGAGCCTGGACTACGAGCAGACCCTGGGAAGCCTGGCCCGCCTGGCCGTGCCGATGATGGCCGACATGTGCGTGATCGACGTCCTCGCCGAGGACGGCACGATCCGGAGGGTGGCGGCCGCCCACGCCAACCCGGGCAAGCAGGAGATGGTCGCCATCCTCCAGGAGCGCTTCGCCCCCGATCCGCACGGACCCCATCCGGTCGCCGAGGTGCTGCGCAGCGGGCGCCCCCAGTTAGCCTCCGAGGTCACCGGGTCCGTGCTCGACGCCATCGCCGTCGACCCCGAGCACCGCCGGCTCGCTCGCGAGCTGGCGTACGCCTCATACGTCGTGGTGCCGCTCATCGCTCGCGGCCGTACGCTCGGCGCGATCTCCCTCGTCTCCGGGGAGTCGGGACGGCGCTACTCGGCGGCGGACCTGGCGTTGGCCGAAGAGCTGGCCCGGCGGGCGGCCCTGGCCGTGGACAACGCCCGGCTCTACGGCGAAAGCGAAGCGCGCCGGCGGTCAGCCGAGGCCCTGGCCGAGACCGGCCGGCTGCTGTCCCAGACCCTCAGCTTCGACGACGTGGCCGAGCGCGTGGTGGGACGCGTGCGCGACTTGATCGGCGCCACCTGCGCGGTCGTCTACCGGCTCGATCCCTCGACGGGGGTCTTCCGAGGATTGGCCGTCTCGGGAGAGATCGGGCCGGGCTTTCCCGAGAACCTGACGATTCCCTCCGAGATGGGGACCGTCGGCCTTGCCATGCGCGAGCGCCAACCGGTGATGACCACCGATCTGATGCAGGACTCACGCATCGTCATCGGCGCCGAGCTGCGCGGTCGTCTGGAGTCGTCGCCGCACCGGGCGGGGCTGGCCGTGCCGTTGATCGTCCAGGATGAGGTGATCGGGGTGCTCTTCCTGGGCGACCGGGTCGGACGGCGGTTCACCGCCGACGAGGTTCGGGTGGCCCAGGCCTTCGCCGACCAGGCCGCCATCGCGTTCAACAACGCGCGCCTCTACGAGGCGGAGCGCCGCGCGCGCAGCGAGGCGGAGGCGGCCAGCGTCGCCAAGGACCATTTCCTGGCCATGCTGGCCCACGAGCTGAGAAATCCCCTGGGCCCGATCCGCAGCGGCATCTACCTCGTCGGTCAACGGCTGAGCACCGATCCGCTGGTGCAGCGCGCCCGGGCCATCATCGAGCGCCAGCTCATGCATCTGACCCGGCTGCTCGACGATCTGCTGGACGTGGCGCGGATCACTCAAGCCAAGATCGAGTTGGTGAAGGCCCCGGTCGAGCTGGCCACGGCAGTGAGCGAGGCGGTGGAAGCCACGCGCGACCTGGTGGAGGCCAGGGGCCACACCGTGAGGCTCGCGCTGCCCGAGGATCCGATCCGACTCGAGGCCGATCCCACACGCCTTGTGCAGATCATCGGCAACCTCCTGCACAACGCGGCGAAGTACACGCCGGGCGGAGGCACCATCACCGTGACGGGGCGCGCCGAGCGGGACTGGATCGTGTTCTCGGTGAAGGACACCGGCATCGGCATCCCCCCCGAGATGCTGCCCCGGGTCTTCGACCTGTTCGCACAGGTCGACCCCTCGCCGGCGCGCTCGGAGGGCGGCCTCGGCATCGGCCTGACCCTCGTGCGCCGGCTGGTGGAGCTGCACGGCGGTCGGGTCACCGCGCGCAGCGAGGGCAAGGGGCAGGGCAGCGAGTTCATCGTGCGGCTACCCGCCGGCGCGACGACCCCACGTGTCGCGCCGGCGCCGTCTCCGGTCCCGCCCGGCGGCGAGCGCCGCATCCTCATCGTGGAGGACAACGCCGACGCCGCCGAGATGATGCGGATCGCGCTCGAGCTGACCGGTCACCGCGTGCGGGTGGTCGGGAACGGCCCCGAAGGGGTCGAGTTGGCCGGACGCGAGCGGCCGGACGTGATGCTCGTCGACATCGGGTTGCCGGGGTTTGACGGTTACGAGGTGGCCCGCCGGGTACGGGCGGCGCTGGGACCGGCCGTGCTCCTCGTGGCGTTGACGGGCTATGGGCAGCCACAGGACCAGCGGCGGGCGGCCGAGGCAGGCTTCGACCTGCACCTCGTGAAGCCCGTCGATCCCGACCAGCTCGCCGTCCTCATCGCCCGCCGCGAGTCGCCGTAAGCGCGCCGCACGCCCGGCGTGCTGCCGCGTCGCCAGGAGAGTGGACGTGATCTGGACGATCGGACACTCCACGCGGTCGGCGGACGAGCTGCTCGCGCTTCTGGAGAGCGCCGGAATCAGGCAGCTCGTCGATGTCCGGCGCTTCCCCCACTCGCGCCGCCATCCGCAGTTTAATCGCGAAGCGCTGGCGGCGCCTCTCGACCCTGCCGGCATCATCTATCTCCATCTCCCCGGACTCGGCGGGCACCGGCCGCCGCGAGCCGATTCGGTCAACCGTGCCTGGCGGAACGCGGGCTTCCGGGGCTACGCCGACTACATGCAAACGCCGGAGTTCGAGGGGAGCCTGCGCTCGCTGATCGAAGCCGCCGGACAACGTCCCACCGCCATCATGTGCGCTGAGGCCGTGCCCTGGCGGTGCCACCGGTCGCTCGTCGCCGACGCGCTGACGGCACGCGGCATCGGTGTCGAGCACATCGTGGGACCCGGCCGCCCCGAGCCTCACGCGCTCACGCCGTGGGCTCGTATCGAGGGGATGAGCGTCACCTATCCGGCGGCTCAGGGCAGGCTGGTGTAGGTGAGCGAGCCGTCGATCCGCCGGCGTGTGGCCGTCGAGCTGGTGGCCCTCGCCGTGCTCACGCTCGGCTATCTCGTCGTGCTGCCGCGGCGGCCCGTCGGTCTGGACGCCGGGCTGGCGCTATTCGCACTCGCCCTCGTCGGCCTGACAGCCCGGGAGACGCGCCGACGGATCTGGGGCCCGCCGCCCGGGTCCACGCGCGAGCGCCTGCGCCATTCCGCAACCCACATGCTGGTCGGCACTGCTGCCGTGATGCTGCTGTTCGCGGTCGTCGGCGCTCTCGCCGGCGGCTGCAGCCTTCTGCGTCCGACGCTGGCGGTCGGGCTCGTCCTCTTCGTTCCTTGGGCTCTAGCCCAGCAGACGCTGTTCCAGTTCTACCTGCTCGGCCGCCTCCGGGCGCTCCTGCCCCGCGCGTCGCCCGTCACGCTCGCCATCCTGAACGGGATCCTGTACGGTCTGGTGCACCTGCCCGAGTGGGACGTGACACTGCTGACGATGGTGGGGGGCAGCGTGTGGAGCTGGTACTACCTGCGCGACCGCTGTCTCACGCCGATCGCTCTCTCCCATGCCGCGCTGGGCACGGTCTATTTCTCGTGGGTCCGCTGCCGCGACCTCGCGGTGGAGTGGCTCGACTGGAGCGCGTGACACCCGGCGCTTCGCTCGTTCTGTCCAACGTGCCACCTTACCGTGACAAAAAGTCCCCGCCCGGGGCGATGACCGTCTGAGAAATCAGGTACTTGATGGCCGGGCCAGGAGTTTGCTTTCTCCCGCCTGGGCCGATCCGTCAAGGAGGAGGGCACAATGTTCGAGCAGATCATCACCAGGGTCCCGGAGCGGTGGCGCGAGGTGGTCGAGTTGCTGATCGCGCCCATCGTCTGGATCCCCCGCCTGCAGCGGGTCGTCATCGATTTCTTCATCGTCAACGATTCGGCGTGGAGCGCGCTGGGCAAGTTCGTGTTCCTGATGTTCCCCGTGCTCCTGGCCATCGTGGGGCTCTGGTGCACCCAGCTCTCGCTCTACACGCTGCCCTTCCGGTCGCGGCGCGTGGCCTTCTTGTCCACCATGCTCGTGATGTGGTGGGACGCCGCGCGAACGGTCTGGCTCTACTGGGTGGGTCTGTTCCGGATGGCGATGGTGATGGCCGGCTGGCTGTTCACCCTGGGCAGCCTCGGCCTCAAGTTCATGGTGGAGGCGCTCCGCAACGTCATCCTCATGCCGTTCACCATGACGGGGCGCATGACCAGCCAGTACTTCCAGCCCGGCGTGCCCTGGGTCGCCTTCCTGATGTTGCTCTTCTGGTGCCTGCTGGAAGCCACGATCTTCACGTACACCCTGTCCCCCACCATCAACGAGGTGCTGGCCGACCTGGTGGGCAGCGAGCAGACGTCGCGGCTGGTCGGCCCGATTCTGTGGTTCTTCCTCTTCCTGCTGATCATGGGCAGCTTCGCCTGCGTGCAAGCGCTGGTGGATGCCGTGCAGAAGCGGGAGTTCAAGTTCATCATCCAGATCGTCCTGGTCGAAGTCTTCGTCATGATCTTCGAGGTGATGTTCCTCTACCGGGAGCTGGTCGACGCCATCACCCCCTGGATCGCCCAGCAGACGAGCGAACGCTTCCGCCCGGGCATCGGCTTCACCCTGTCGCTGGCCACGTTCGGGTGGGTGGGTATCCGCGGGATGACGTGGTTCCTCTTCGGTCGCTACGGCACGCCGCCTCTGCTGGCCTTCATCTCCCGCCAGCCGATGATGGACATGGAAGGCAAACACGTTCACGCCGACGCCCGGGCCCAGCAGGCCCCGGCGTGGTGGCAGGCCCCGCTGGCCGACTTCAAGCGCGAGATCGGCTGGCTGCACGAGAAGAGCGAGCAGCTCATGGAGTATCTGGCCCTGCCCGTCCTGCACATCGTGGCTGGGGCTCTGAACTTCGCCATGGTGCTGCTCACCGGCCGGCCGCTCTTCAGCCTGCCGTTCAAGGGGCTGCGCGAGGTAATGGAGACGCGCGAGCTGCTCAGCCACCTGCAGCTACAGCCGCGCAAGCAGGAGGGGGCGTGATGCGGGGTCTCGCTGTCGCGCTGGCCCTGGCCGCCGCTGTCCTGACCCCCATTCCCGGAGCCGGCCAGGAGGGCGGCCCGGCCAAGCCTCGGGACTCGTTGTTCGTGGGCATCGACACCAGCGGATCGTTCGAGCGCGATCGCGAGGACGCGCTGACCTTTCTCGCCTACTACCTGCACGGCCACCTCAACGGGCTGGGGGGGCTGACGCGGCCCCGGGAGCTGTTCGTGGCGGCGATCGGCGGCCGGCAGAGCGATGAGCCCAAGGCCTTTCGCCCCATCCACGACTTCATGGGCAAGAACGTCGCCCAGATCGAATCGGATCTGCGGCGGTGGTACCCGCCGACCGACACGCTGACCGACTTCAACGCGTTCTTCGCCCAGGTGGCGCGGATCGCCAAGGAGCGCAACCTCGTCCTGAGCCCCATCACCGTAGTCATCGTGAGCGACGGCGTTCCCGACATCCCGATGCGCGGCGCCCCGCCGGGCAGCATGGCGCTGTACGAGCGCATCGACCTCAGCCCGCTCGAGTACCTGTCCAAGAACACGACGCTCCGGCTGATGTATGCCAGCCCCAAGGTCGGCGACAACTGGCGCAAGCACGTGCGGCGGCAGCGCGTGCGGCTGTGGACCGCCGAGAACGAGGTGATGAAGGGCTGGCGCGCGCAGGTCTTGGCCGGGATGGAGCCACGGGACCAGGCGCGCCTGTGGAAGTGGGTGCGCGAGAACGTCGACTTCCGCGTGCGCTCCCGGGCGCTCTAAGCCTCGGAGGGGGACTTCGTCCCCCATCATGAAGTTGGAGGGGGCAGCGGCCGCCCCCTCCAAACCTCCCCTTCGCGTGAGGTGCGACCACAGTTGCGGCGGCAAAGCCGCCGCTCGAACGGAGAGTCCAGGTGATCGATCCGAGGTGGCTTCTGTATCTGGCGTTTCCCGCCGTGTGGACCCTGTTTTTTTCCATGTTCAGCAAACCTGCGATCCGCGGCTGGAGAAATTTCGGTTGGCTTGGCTGCTATGTCGTCGGCTTCACCATGGTGTGGACCATCGGGTGGCGTCGCGGGGCGGTGACGTGGCTCGTGATGGGATTAGGCACGGGGCTCCTGTACTACGTGTATGACCTGTGGGCTTCGTGGGGCCGCCCGAATCGGGCCGCCCGGCCGCAGCTGGGCACGATCCTGCATGGCGCGGCGCTGTGGCCGATCATGCTGCCCGAGGTGATCGAGTACACGCTCGCCGATGCCGGCGCCCTGAAGGCGAGCGACCAGGGGCAGCGGCAGTAGGTCAGATCGCGAGCGCGAGCTGCTCGGCTTCGGCGGGCGGCTCGAGCTTCGCCGCCCGTCGATCGGCGATTCCCACCTCACCGCGCAGCGCGGCCACTTGCCGTCGAATGGGCTCCGTCACCGACGTGTCGAGGTACGGCTTCCGGTAGAGTCGCTCGTAGCGGGGCAGGAGCTCGGGCCAGTCCCGGGCTAGGTGCTCGAGGAAGTGCTCGCGGGTGCCGGGCCGGAGGAACAGCACATTGCACCACACTCCCGTGGCCCCGGCCTCACGTGCCGCCCGCACGACCTCCGCCAGCTGCTCAGGAC
>JBOHPP010000098.1:0-8197 GCA_050731755.1 Candidatus Rokuibacteriota bacterium
GGCGAGGTGTGCGTGAACCTGGTCGGCAAGCACGTGGACTCCACGGTCAACAACCCGGCCGAGTGCGTGAGCCACTGGAAGGCCGGCCGGGTGCGCCCGCTGGCGGTGTTCGACCCGGACCGGATCCCCGACGCGGACTGGAAGGACATCCCGACCGTCAAGGAAGCCCTGGGCACCGACATCCAGTACCAGATGCTCCGCGGCATCTTCGGCCCGCCCGGCATGCCCCAGCCGGCGGTGGACTGGTACATCGCCTTCCTGCGCAAGGTGAGCGACACCCCGGAGTTCAAGGACTACCTGAGCAAGGGCGCGCTCAAGGCGGCCTTCGCGACCGGCGCCGAGTACACGAAGTGGGTGGAGGAGAACGACAAGCTGCACAAGGGCCTCATGGAGAAGGGCGGGCTCGTCCAGAAATAGGATGCGCGCCGCCGATCTCATCACGGCCGGCGTGCTGATGCTGCTGGGCGGCGTCGTGGTCTACGACGCCGTCCGGCTCGGCATCGGCTGGGGCGTGGAGGGCCCGCGCAGCGGCTTCTTCCCGTTCTGGCTGGCCGTGGTCATGCTGGCCACCTGCGCGGCCATCGTCGTCCAGTCCCTGCGGCGCGCCGGCGGCCGGCCGTTCGTTACCCGGGCGGCGGCGAGGCCGGTGCTGGCGGTCCTGGTCCCGGCGGCGGCCATGGTGTTCGCGACCCAGTTCGTCGGCCTCTACGTCGCCTCGGGGCTCTACGTGGGCGTCTACATGCGCTGGATCGGCCGTCACGCCTGGCCGGTGACGCTCGGCCTGGCGGTGGCGATCCCCGCCGTCACGTTCCTCGTCTTCGAGCGCTGGTTCCTGGTGCCGATGCCCAAGGGCCCGCTCGAGGCCTGGCTCGGGTACTGAGCGATGGGGCTGGAGAACCTGGGTCTCGGCTTCCAGGTCGCGCTCACGCCCTTCAACCTCTTCGTGGCGGTGATGGGCATCACGCTCGGCACCATCATCGGCGTGCTGCCGGGACTGGGAGGCGCCAACGGCGTCGCCATCCTGCTGCCGCTGACGTTCACGATGCCGCCGACCTCGGCGATCATCCTGCTGACCTCGATCTACTGGGGCGCCCTGTTCGGGGGGGCGATCACCTCCGTGCTGTTCAACATCCCCGGCGAGCCGTGGTCGGTGGCGACGACGTTCGACGGCTACCCGCTGGCCCGCCAGGGTCAGGGCGGACAGGCGCTCACCGCCGCCTTCACCTCGTCGTTCGTGGGCGCGCTCTTCTCGATCGTGCTGATCACGCTGTTCGCGCCGGTCCTGGCGGAGATCGCGCTGAAGTTCGGCCCGCCCGAGTTCTTCGCCATCCAGTTGCTCACCTTCTCGTCGTTCGTCGGGCTGGGCGGCGGCAATCCGCTCAAGTCGGCGGTGTCGATCCTGCTCGGCTTCATCCTCGCCTCGGTGGGCCTCGACAACGTCACCGGCCAGCTGCGGCTGACGTTCGGCTTCGTCGACCTGATGAAGGGCTTCGACTTCATCGTGGCGGTGATCGGCCTGTTCGGCATCGGCGAAATATTATTGTCGGTGGAGGAGGGGCTCCGGTTCCAGGGGGCCCGGACGGGCATGAACCCGCGCGTGGTCTTCGAGACGTGGCGGCGGCTGCCCGGCTACGCCCGGACGTTCCTGCGCAGCGCGGTCATCGGCTTCTGGATGGGATTCAAGCCCGGCGGCGCCACCCCGGCCTCGTTCATGTCCTACGCCTTCGCCAAGCGCTTCTCGAAGCACCCCGACCGGTTCGGCAAGGGCGAGCTGGAGGGCGTGGTGGCGCCGGAAACGGCGGCCCACGCGGCCGGCGTGGCGGCGATGCTGCCGATGATCACCCTCGGCATCCCCGGCTCGCCCACGGCGGCGGTGATGCTGGGCGGCCTGATCATCTGGGGGCTCCAGCCGGGGCCCATGCTGTTCGTGGACAACCCCGAGTTCGTCTGGGGCCTCATCGCCAGCATGTACACCGGCAACGTGATCGGCGTGCTGATGGTCCTGACGCTGGTGCCGTTCTTCGCCGCGATATTGAGAATCCCCTTCGCCATCCTGGCGCCGCTCATCGTCGTCATTTGCTCGATCGGCGCCTATGCCGTCCACAACAGTATGATCGACATCTGGTACATGCTGATCTTCGGGGTGATCGGCTACGTCTTCAAGAAGCTCGACTACCCGCTGGCCCCGCTGGTGCTGGCCCTGGTGCTCGGTGACATGTCGGAGAACGCGCTCCGGCAGAGCCTGATCATGTCCCAGGGATCGCTGGAGATCTTCTTCACGCGGCCCATCGCCGCCGTGATCACCGCGGCCGCGATCTTCTTCTTCATCCTTCCCGTGATCACCCCATGGTGGCGGCGCTGGCGTGGAGCCCCGCAGGGGGCCCCGGCGCCCCGGGAGACGTGAGGGCCTGAAAGCCATGGCGACGGGCGAGCGACACAGAAACGAATCCGGCAAGCCCGAGATGGGCATCGAGCCCATCAAATCGACCCGCATCTACGAGGAGATCGTCCGGCAGGTCAAGGCCATGATCGCCGAGGGCCGGCTCAAGAGCGGCGACCGGCTGCCGCCGGAGCGGGAGTTGGCCGAGAAGTTCGTGGTGAGCCGGACCTCCGTGCGCGAGGCGCTGCGGGCCCTGGAGAGCCTGGGGCTCGTGGAGATCCGCCCCGGCGAGGGGACGTTCGTCCGCAAGATCTCAGTGGAGGCGCTGATCGAGCCGCTGGCGCTCGTGCTGACGTCTCAACGCGAGGCGATCGCCGAGCTGTTTGAGGCGCGGCGACTCCTGGAGCCGGTCATCGCCGGGCTGGCCGCCCGGCGCGCCACGCCCGACGAAGTCCAGGAGATGGAGCGCATCCTCGAGGAGCAGGCCAAGGAGATCGCCGCCGGGCGCACCGGCCTGGCCCAGGACGCGCAGTTCCATGCCGCCATCGCCTCGGCGGCCCACAACCAGGCCATTACCCGCATCGTGCACGCGATCATGGACCTCCTCACCCAGAGCCGGGAAGACTCGCTCAATATTCCCGGCCGGCCGGAACGTTCGCATCAGGACCACCGGCGAGTGCTGGAGGCGATCCGCCGCCGCGACCTCGCCGGTGCCGAGCAGACGATGCGCGAGCACCTGACGGCCGTGGAGCGCCTCGTGCTGGAGCCGGACCCCGAAGCCCGTCGACGGCGGAGCCGGTGAGCCCCGACCGACGGCGTCGCCCGACCGCGCCTTGACGGCGGCCGAGCGCGGCGCGTATACTGCGCGGCAATGACGACGCGGACATCGCGTGTGCTGTCGCTGGTCCTGACCATTCTGGAGCTGCCGGGCCTGCCCGGAGCGCCGGCGATGTAGCACGCGCTGGACGCCACGGGCAGGAGGGCGGCCCGTGGCAGGACTCCTCGGAGGGCCACGGGTCGACCGACTCGTGGCCCTCAGTGTTTTTGAGGCAGGCGGCGACCCGGATGAGTGGATTTGACAGTAATGTCGCGTATCCGCTAGAGTTGAAAGACTTTTCGTCGTTTCGGGACGGAGACCCTGAGCATGACCAGGTACGTGTACTCCTTCGGCCGTGGCAAGGCGGAAGGATCGTCCCTGATGCGCAACCTTCTCGGTGGCAAGGGCTGCGAGCTCGCCGAGATGACGAACCTCGGGATTCCGGTGCCCCCTGGCTTCACCATCACGACCCAGGCCTGGGCGCACTACGTCCGCGCGGGTCGGGAGTCGCCCGAGGGGCTGTGGGATCAGGTACGGGCCGCGCTCGGCACGCTCGAGCAGCATGCCGGCCTGGGCTTCGGCGATCCCAAGCGGCCGCTCCTGGTCTCCGTCCGGTCGGGGGCGCGGGTGTCGATGCCCGGGATGATGGAGACGGTGCTCAACCTGGGACTCAACGACGCCACCGTGGAGGGCGTGGCCGCCCGCACCGGCAACGAACGCTTCGCCTGGGACTGCTACCGACGCTTCATCACGATGTTCGGCAACGTGGTCCTCAGGATCAGACGAGAGGTCTTCGAGGAGCAGCTCGACGCGCTGAAGACGCGCCTGGGCGTGGAGAGTGACCCCGAGGTCCCGGCCGACCAACTGCGCAAGTTGACCCAGACCTTCAAGGACATCGTGAGCGGACGGACGGGAAGCCCGTTTCCCCAGGATCCTGAGGAGCAGCTCCGCCTGGCCATCAACGCCGTCTTCGACTCCTGGTTCGCCAAAAAGGCCGTCGAGTACCGCCGCATCCATTCGATCCCCGACGACTGGGGCACCGCCGTGACGGTGATGGCCATGGTGTTCGGCAACCTCGGCGAGACGTCGGGGACAGGGGTCGGCTTCACCCGGGATCCCCGCACCGGCGAGCGCAGCTTCTACGCGGAGTTCCTGGCCAACGCCCAGGGCGAAGACGTCGTAGCCGGCCTGCGCACGCCGCTGCGCATCGACGCGCTCCGCGAGCGGATGCCTCAGGTCTACGAGCAGCTCCACGACATCGCCACGCGTCTGGAGCGCCACTACAAGGATATGCAGGACATCGAGTTCACGGTGCAGGAGGGCACGCTCTACCTCCTGCAGACCCGTTCGGGCAAGCGCTCGGCGGCGGCGGCGGTGCGGGTGGCCGTGGACCTGGTACACGAGAGCGTCATCGACCAGCACACGGCGTTGCTGCGGGTGCCGCCCCTGGAGCTCCGCAAGCTCTTCCTGCCCGTCCTCGACCCCCGGGACAAGGAGCGCGCGCTCAGTGCCGGGCGACTCCTGGCCCGCGGTCTGCCGGCGGCGCCGGGCGGCGCGGTGGGGCAGGTTGTCTTCGACGCCGATCGCACGGTGGAGCTCGCGCGCAACGGCCAGAGCGTGATTCTGGTGCGGCCGGAGACGTCGCCCGAGGACGTGGCCGGAATGTACGCGTCGCAAGGCATCATCACCGCCCGCGGCGGGCGGACCTCGCACGCCGCGGTGGTCGCCGTCG
The DNA here is from genome assembly GCA_050731755.1 of Candidatus Rokuibacteriota bacterium. Lineage (GTDB taxonomy): Bacteria > Methylomirabilota > Methylomirabilia > Rokubacteriales > CSP1-6 > JBOHPP01. The sequence goes on from JBOHPP010000098.1 coordinate 4,930, forward strand.
GCATGGGCAAACCCTGTATCGTGGGAGCCAGCGATATCGTCGTCCACGAGGACCGGCGGATGTTCGAGACGGGAGGCCGGATCGTGCGCGAGGGCGACATCATCTCGCTCGACGGCGACGGTGGCGAAGTGCTCCTGGACGAGGTGAAGCTGATTCCCCCGGAGATCACGGCCGAAGTGGGGGAGTTCCTCGGCTGGGCCGACCGCTACCGGACGCTGGGGGTGCGCGCCAACGTCGACACCCCCGAGGACGCGGCCAAGGCCCGCGAGTTCGGCGCCGAGGGCATCGGGCTGGTCCGCACCGAGCACATGTTCTTCTCAGCCGATCGCCTCCCCATCATGCGCGAGATGATCATGGCCACCGAGTCGGTGGCCCGCCGGTCCGCGCTGGCCAAGCTCCAGCCCTTCCAGCGCGACGACTTCATCGGCATCTTCCGGGCGATGGACGGCCTGCCCGTCACCATCCGCCTGCTCGACCCCCCGCTGCACGAGTTCCTGGCCAACCCCCGCGAGTTCCGGGACATGATCGAGGAGCGGGCCCGGCTGGACGCCCTGGGCATGAACCCGGAGCTGCAGGAGGCGCTCGAGCAGAAGATCGCCAAGGTCGATTCCCTCCGCGAGGCCAACCCCATGCTGGGCCACCGGGGTTGCCGGCTCGGCATCACGCATCCCGAGATCTACGGCATGCAGGTGCGGGCCATCATGGAGGCCGCGTGCCTGGTCGCCGAGCAGGGGGGCAAGATCCAGCCCGAGATCATGATCCCGCTCACCGGCACCGTGGGCGAGATGAAGCTCACCTACCAGCAGGTCAGGCGGATTGCCGACGGCGTCATCGCCGAGACCGGTGTGCCGGTGAACTACACCATCGGCACCATGATCGAGGTACCCCGAGCCGCGCTCATCGCCGACCAGATCGCGCAGGACGCCGAGTTCTTCTCCTTCGGCACCAACGACCTCACCCAGCTGACGTTCGGCTACAGCCGGGACGACGTCGCCAAGTTCCTGCCCCGCTACATGGAATTGGGGTTGCTGCCCCACGACCCGTTCTCGGTGCTGGACCGAGAGGGCGTGGGCGAGCTCATCCGCATCGGCATCGAGCGGGGCCGGCGGACCCGGACCGACCTCAAGGTCGGCATCTGCGGCGAGCACGGCGGCGAGCCCTCGTCGGTCGAGTTCTGCCACCAGGTCCATATGACCTATGTGTCGTGCTCACCGTTCATGATCCCCATCGCCCGTCTCGCCGCCGCCCAGGCGCGGCTGCGCGCCCGCGAGACAGCCGGAGGCCCCCATGGCTAGCTTCGACGGCGTGTTCATCCCCGTGACGACCCCGTTCCGCGGCGACGACGTCGCGCCCGACCGGCTGGCCGACAATCTGGGCCGCTGGAGCCAGACGCCGCTTCACGGCTTCGTCGTCCTGGGCTCCACCGGAGAGTTCCCGATGCTCTCGGAGGCCGAGCGGGATCGGGTGCTGACGGCCGCCCGCGCGGCCATCCCGCGGGACAAGCTCTTCCTGGCCGGCACCGGGACCAACTCCACCCTGCACACCATCAAGCAGACGCGGCGGGCGGCCGAGCTGGGAGCCGATGCGGCCATCGTCATCACCCCCCACTACTTCACCAAACCGTTTGGGCAAGGGGCGGCTCAGGTCCGGCACTATCTCGCGGTGGCCGAGGCCTCGCCGATTCCCGTGATGATCTACAACTTCCCGCTCAACACCGGCATCAACCTCGAGGCCGACACGGTGGCCAAGATCGCCCAGCACCCGAACGTGTGCGGGATCAAGGACTCGTCGGGGAACATCCCGCAGTGCGCCCAGATCATCGACCAGACGCCCAAGACCTTCCACGTGCTGGTGGGCGCGGCCTCGGCTCTGTTGCCGGCGCTGGCCATCGGCGCCAGCGGAGGCATCCTGGCCCTGGGCAACATCTCGGCCCGCGAGTGGTGCGACGTGTACGCGCTGGGCCGGGCCGGCCGCTGGGACGAGGCGCGAGAAATCGCCGCACGGATGATGCCGGCCGATCGCGGCATCCCCGGGCGGTACGGCATCGGCGGTCTCAAGGCGGCGCTGGATCTCCAGGGGTTCTACGGAGGGCCGTGCCGGCCACCGCTGGGCACGCCCGACGGCGACGCCATCGAGGACATCAAGGAAGTCCTGGCCACGGCCGGGCTGCTCTAGGAGGAGAGGCTGTGAGAACGTCGGGCGCGCGCATCGTGCTGGAATGCCTCAAGCGGGAAGGGGTGGACCTCATCTTCGGTCTGCCCGGCGGCGCGGTCCTTCCCATTTACGACGCCCTCTACGACGTCCAGGGCCTCCGCCACATCCTCGTTCGCCAGGAGGCCGCCGCCGGCCACGCCGCCGAGGGCTATGCGCGGACGACAGGCAAGGTGGGCGTCTGCCTGGTGACGTCCGGGCCCGCGGCCACGAATCTGGTCACGGCGCTCCAGGACGCCATGATGGATTCCATCCCGATCGTCGCCTTCACCGGGCAGGTGCCCACTCACCTGATCGGCAACGACGCCTTTCAGGAGGCCGACAACTGCGGCATCACCCGCCCGTGCACCAAGCACAACTTCCTGGTCAAGGACGGCAAGGACCTCGGCCCCATCATCCGGGAAGCGTTCCACCTGGCCGCCACCGGCCGACCGGGCCCCGTGCACGTCGACCTGCCCAAGGACATCCTGGTGAAGGAGACCGAGCTGATCTGGCCCGAGCGGGTCCAACTCCGCTCGTACAACCCCACCTATGACGGTCACCCCGGCCAGGTCAAGAAGGCGGCGCGGCTCCTGCTCAAGGCGCGCCGGCCGGTCCTCTACGTCGGCGGCGGCGTCATCTCTTCCGATGCGCACGCCGAGCTGCGGGAGCTGGCCGAGCTGACCCAGATCCCGGTCACCACGACGCTCATGGGCCTCGGCGCGTTTCCCTCGGCGCATCCGCTTTCGCTCGAGATGCTCGGCATGCACGGCACCTACTACGCCAACATGGCCGTCCACCATTCGGACGTGCTGGTGGCCATCGGCGCGCGCTTCGACGATCGGGTGACCGGCAAGGTGGAGGCCTTCGCCCCGCGCGCCGAGATCATCCACATCGACATCGATCCCTCGTCCATTTCGAAGAACATCAAGGTCCACGTGCCCATCGTCGGCGATTGCCGGCGGGTCCTGCGCGTGCTGGTGGAGGCGGTCCGTGAAGAGCTGGCGCAACCGGTGCCGGCCGGAGTGAAGGAGGCCCGGCAGCAGTGGGCCCAGCAAATCGCCGACTGGCGCGCCCG
>JBOHPP010000099.1:0-10318 GCA_050731755.1 Candidatus Rokuibacteriota bacterium
CCTGGTGAGGCGCGAGCTGCAGGGCTGACGGCCGGTCGTGCGCTGGCTCGTCGACGGCTACAACGTGATCCGCCGCGACCCCGACCTGCGCGGGGCGGAGGCAGCGGGCTTAGAGGCCGGCCGGCGCGCCCTGCTCGCTCGGATCGCCGAAGTGGCGCGGTGGTCGAGCGACCGGTTCACCGTCGTCTTCGACGGCGCGCCGGTCCGTGGCCCTGCCGCCGCGCCGGGCCGGCTCGAGATCCTCTTCTCCCGCCCGCCGCAGCGGGCCGATGACGTGCTGATCCGGCTGGCCCGCCAGGAGGGCAACGGCGCCGTCATCGTCAGCTCCGACCGCACCGTGGCCGATGCCGCCCGCCGGGCGGGCGCCGTCGCCGTCGGCGCCGAGCAGTTCCTCGCGGCGCTGGCGTCCCCCGCTGGCGAGGCGCCCGATGATAACGACGAAGAGGACGACCCGGCGCCGTCCAAGCAGGGGAACCCGCGCCGGCTGTCCAAGGACGCCCGGGCAGCACAGCGGGCCCTCGGCCGCCTCCGCCCGCCCAGGGGGTGATCACGGCGTTGAGCGCGCGTTCAAATTCTGGTGGCAACTCCCGCGCGAACGCAGTTTTTTTAGGCTGAGCGGCGCGTCAACCCGCTGCGGTGGAGGACCGCGCGAGTCACGGCTGGTAGGGGGGAGCGTCAACGGTGAACCACTCGATCTCGTAATCTCCCGCGCTCCAAAACCGCCTGTCCCCCGCCATCCCCGCACCCCACTCTTCCGACCGCAGGGCGGTGTGCCGCTCCTGAATGATCTTGGCCGCTGCCTGGGCTGCCGCGAGGCTGCTGTATACGCCGAGCAGTTGGAACGCCTCCGGGTGCATTGGGGTGCAGTAGAGGACGTAGACCGTCATTTCTCGCGCCTTAGTTACCGTTCTCGGAGGCAGCAGGGGCGCGATCTCCTGGCACCGCTCGCACTTCCAGCCCCGGATGGGCCGGCCCTCGAACACGCTGACCGGGCCATGGATCGCCCCCGGGCGACCTCGGCCTGGTGGGAACCTTTCGGGTCCCCTCGGCTCGTGAGCTGAGGTTGAAGACGTTGGCTTGGCGCCCGCCCACCTACGCTACTCGATCCCGACCGCGGCCATACCACTCGGGGAATGCCTTACTCAGCGGCATCCTGAGCTCGCGCGCGATCACGCGCTCGAGGCGCGGGGACCGGCGCTCGCCAGCGACGACGCGGGTCATGTGGCCCTTGGTGACGCCCTCCCGCTCGGCGAGATCCTTCAAGAGTCGCCCCCTCGCCCGGAGCAGGGCCTTGCGGTCTGGGGGCTGGGCGTCCATAGTGGCCGGCACAGTTGCGGCAACCTTATTTGCCAGAGGCACATCACGTCAAGGAAAAAAGTGCCGGAGGCACAGACGCTACCGGCCCGCCTCAGAAAAGCCCGACAAGCCGCAGGTCTCGACAGGGCCCAGGTAGCGGCAAAGACGGGCCTTTCAGTGAGTTACCTCAGTCGGATCGAGGCGGGAGAGCGGCGACCCCGTCGGGCGGCACTCGTGGCGTTGGCCAATCTCTATGCGGTCCGGGTCGAGTGGCTGGACAGCGGGCTCGGCGAGATGCGCCCGAGGGCAGCATTCACGGAGCCGAAGGGTGACGGAGGGCCCATTACGTGGCAAGCCGCTCTCGAACCCTCCCTTGCAGGGAGCCCCCTTGCGCGGCGGACACTGCCACGTCTGGAGCTGGGTGGTGGCGAGGCGCAGGACCGGGCTTGGCGCGCCCTACCAGAAGACAAGAAGGAGGAGGTTCGCCGGACGCTGCGCCAGCTCGCTGGCGCCGCAATCATCATCGATACGTCCCTTCCGCGGCCGCTCGCAGAGGCAGTAAATCGGGAACTCGCCCTCCAGGCTCTCAACTATATCGACCAGGTCCTCGGCGTCGCCTGAGTGTCTACAAGAGCAGCCACTTGCGACGGACCGGAGGCTCGACATATCGTCGGCGTACCTTTCTCTAGAGGTACCGGGCATGCCCCTTCAGCAGCGCACGCCGACACCGGTCGAGGCGTTAGTGACCCGCCTTCAACGCAAGTACCCCGTGTTTAATCGCGAGCGCCTGACGTGGGAGGACGCGGTGACCTTGGCCGCGGCCCACGGCATCCAGGTGGAACTTCGGCGCGCTCAGCGCGACGCCATCCTGTCGGTGGGCTTCGGCCCGACCAAAATTCTTGTGAGCGACCGGCTGAGCCGCTCGGACTGGGCGGTCTTCTCGGTCGTCCACGAACTCGCCCACTACGTCGGGCACCCGGGGCCCCGCGACTACTATCTCTGCAGCCCCGGCTGGCACCACAAGACCGAGTCCCAGGCCAACGTCGTCGGGCTGCTCGCCCTCTGGCCCCGGCCGGGCGGCCCCTACCCGAAGGTCCTCAAGATTGAGCCGCCGGCGGAGGACGGACTCATCAGTTTCGTGGTCGCCTATCCCGTGGCCGGCCACGTCGAGATCGCCGGTGCCTGGACGACAAGGACGCTGATGCTGCAGCGCTATCGCTGAAGGAGTCCTACCGATCAATCCGCGTATCTGAACGTAGACATCGGGAGGGTTGGCGTGACATCGTGGGCACGTGCGGCGCGTCGTGCGCTCGGCCGGTCTCGTCCCGGCGATCCTGCTGGCCGCCGCGGTGTCCGGCGCCCAGCCCTCGGGGCCAGCCGTCCTGGCCGCCACGGTCGTCCGCGTCGTCGACGGCGACACGATCCACGTCCGGATCGACGGGCGCGTCGAAAAGGTCCGCTACATCGGTATCAATACGCCGGAAGTCCACCATCCGACCAAGGGCGAGCAACCCGGGGGCCGTGAAGCGGCGGCGGTGAACCGCAATCTGGTATCCGGCAAACGCCTGCGGCTGGAGCTCGACGTGCAAGCCCGCGACCGCTACGGGAGGCTGCTCGCGTACGTGTGGATCGGCGATGTCATGATCAACGCCGAACTGGTCCGCCGAGGCTATGCCCAGGCCATGACGATCCCCCCGAACGTCCGCTACCAGCATTTGTTCCTCAAGCTCCAGCGCGATGCGCGGGAAGCCGGCCGCGGCCTCTGGCGCGGCGCCTAGCCGGATTGTTCGTGAGCGGCGCCCGCCTCGCGCGTGCTCGCTCGCTAACAATTCGGGGTAGGCGGCGCGCCTGACGCGCCCGTGCGTGGGGTGTATCAGCGCCGGGACATTGACGCTCCGAGAGCGGCCTGCGACGGTAACCGCATGGGTCTCGCCGTCCGCGTCGGCATCGGACTCGTGCTCGTCACGCTCTCGATCCTCGCGGCTCGGCCGGGTGTTGCCGGGGGCGTGCTCGACGGCCGTGTCGTCTGGGTCGACGACGGGGACACGATCGACGTTCGCATCGGCGGCCGGCGCGAGCGGGTCCGCTACATCGGCCTGGACGCGCCCGAAGTCGGGCATCATGGCGGCGACGGCGAGCCGGGTGGGCTCGCGGCGGCGCGGATGAACGCGGCGCTCCTCGGCGACGGGCACGTCCGCCTCGAGCTCGACGCCCAGGCGCGCGACGCCTACGGGCGACTGCTCGCCTCCGTGTGGGTCGCCGACCGCATGATCAACGCCGAGCTACTCCATCGTGGCTACGCGCGGGCCGTGAGGATATCCCCCAATCTACGGTACGCGACGCTCTTCGCCATGCTCGAGCGCCAGGCTCGCCAGGCCCGCCGCGGCCTCTGGGCCGGCTCCGCCTTTCGGGGCGCCGGACTCACCGCTCGCGCAATCAGGTCGACGCCGCCCTCCGGGTCGTCCTGGCCCGCGATCATGTTCGCTCGGTGACGCTCCGCCGGTTTCATTGCGCCTGTCGCGGCGCGCCCGTATCATACGGACAAGCCTTATGGCGATCGCCCACGACTTCAGCCTGGAGGCCAAGTACCGCAAGGAAGCGGGACTGATCTTCCTCTCCGGCATCCAGGCCCTGGTCCGCCTGCCGCTCGACCAGCATCGCGCCGACCGGCGGCGCGGCCTGACGACCGCGACGCTCATCTCCGGCTACCGCGGCTCGCCTCTGGGTGGGTTCGACCAGACCCTCGAGCGCAACGCTCCGCTCCTGCGCGAGCACAACGTCGTCTTCATCTCCGGCGTCAACGAGGACCTCGGAGCGACCGCCGTCTACGGCAGTCAGCTCGCCAACCTCCTGCCGCGGCCCCGGTACGACGGCGTGTTGGGCATGTGGTACGGCAAGGGACCCGGCGTCGACCGCACCGGCGACATCTTCAAGCACGCCAACTATGCGGGCGTCGGGCGGCACGGCGGCGTGCTGGCCCTGGGCGGCGATGATCCCCTGGCCAAGTCCTCCACGCTGCCCTCCCACTCCGAGGTGGCGTTCTACGACGCGCTCTTCCCCGTGCTCTTCCCGGGCAACGTGCAAGAGATCCTGGACTTCGGCCGCCTGGGCTTCGAGCTGTCGCGCTACTCGGGCCTCTGGGTGGGCTTCAAGATCGTCACGAACGTGGCCGACGAGATCTCCACCGCCGAGGTGGCGCCCGACCGTGTCGTGGTCCGCGACCCGGGCTTCGTGTTCGAGGGTCGTCCCTGGCAGGCCCAGCAGACGCCGATGTTGCTGCCGCCATTCGTGCTGGAGACCGAGCGACTGATCCAGTACGGCCGGCTGGAGGCGGCCCGCGCCTTCGCCGCCGCCAACGGGCTGAACCGCATCACGGTCCCCACGCCGGATGCCTGGCTCGGCATCGCCGCGCCCGGCAAGACGTACTACGACCTCCGGGAGGCCCTGCGCGACCTCGGCCTCGACGACGCCGCGCTCCGCCGCCACGGCATCCGGCTCCTCAAGATCGGGATGCTGTTCCCCATGGAGCCGGGGATCGTCGGCGAGTTCGCTCGGGGGCTCGAGGAGCTGCTGGTGGTGGAGGAGAAGCGGGCCTTCACCGAGCTGTTCATCCGTGACGTCCTCTACAACCAGACCGAGCGTCCCCGCGTCCTGGGCAAGTACGACGAGCAGGGGCAGCCGCTGGTGCCCGCCAACGGGGAGCTGGACGCCGACCACATCGCGCTCCTGGTGGCGTCGCGCCTGGAGCGGCGCGTGCCCCAGGCGTCCATTACGGCCCGGGTCGCGCTGCTGGAGGCCTTGCGGGAGCGGCCGCAGCCGCTCACGCTCACCCGTCAGCCATACTTCTGCTCCGGCTGCCCCCACAACCGCTCCACCGTAGTGCCCGAGGGCTCGATCGCCGGCGCCGGCATCGGCTGCCACGGCATGGCCCTCTACATGGATCGGCAGACGATGGGCCTGACCCACATGGGAGGCGAGGGCGGCCAGTGGGTCGGCATGGCGCCCTTCACGGAAACGCCGCACATCTTCCAGAACCTCGGCGACGGCACGCTGTTCCACTCGGGCTCGCTAGCCATCCGCCAGGCGGTTGCCGCCGGCACCGACGTCACCTACAAGATCCTCTACAACTCCGCGGTGGCCATGACCGGCGGCCAGGACGCGGCCGGGGCCATGCCCGTGCCCGACCTCACCCGCGCGCTCGAGGCCGAAGGCGTCAAACGCATCCTGGTGATGACCGACGAGCCGGACAAATATCCCAAAGGGACGCGGTGGGCCTCGGGCGTGGAGGTCTGGCATCGCGACCGCCTCGACGAAGCCCAGCGGATCCTCCGGGAGACCCCCGGGGTCACCGCCCTCGTCTACGATCAGCGGTGCGCAGCGGAGAAGCGGCGCCTGCGCAAGCGCGGCAAGCTGCCCGACCCCGCCATGCGGGTCTATATCAACGAGGCGGTGTGCGAGGGGTGCGGCGACTGCGGCGTGAAGTCCAACTGCCTCAGCGTGCATCCGGTGGAGACCGAGTTCGGGCGGAAGACCCAGATCCACCAGTCGTCGTGCAACAAGGATTACTCCTGCCTCAACGGCGACTGCCCGTCGTTCCTCACCGTGGTCCCGCTGGGCGCCCCCCGCAAGATGGAACGCTCGACGTTCATGGTGGACCGCGAGCTGCCCGAGCCGGCGCTGCGCGTCTCGCCCCAGTGCAACGTCTTCATGATGGGCATCGGCGGCACCGGCGTGGTGACCGTCAATCAGATCCTGGGCACGGCGGCGCTGCTCGACGGCAAGCACGTGCGGGGTCTCGATCAGACGGGACTCAGCCAGAAAGGCGGGCCGGTCGTCTCCCATCTCAAGATTTACGATCGCCCCGAGGACGTCTCCACCAAGGTCGGCGCCGGCGAGGCCGACGCCTACATCGGGTTCGACGTCCTGGTGGCCACCACCGCGCAGAATCTCGACCACGCCCGGCCGGACAAGACGATCGCCGTCATCTCCACCAGCAAGGTGCCCACGGGCGCCATGGTCACCTCCACCGAGGTGCAGTTCCCGGAGACGAGCGGGCTCCTGGCCTCGATCAACCGCGTCACCCGCAAGGATGAAAACGTCTACCTGGACGCCATCGGCCTGGGGGAGAGGCTGTTCGACGACCACATGGCCGCCAACATGATCGTGCTCGGCGCCGCCTACCAGGTGGGCGCCCTGCCCGTGAGCGCGGCCGCGATCGAGCAGGCCATCGCGCTCAACGGCGTGGCGGTGCCGATGAACACCCAGGCGTTCCGGGCCGGGCGTCTGGTCGTCGTGGATCCGGCATGGGCCCAGGGCCTCCGGAAGGCTCGCCTGGGTGCGGTCGAGGAGCGATCTGAGCTCACGGCCGAGGCGCGCACTCTGGTGGAGAGCGTCGGCGCCTCCGGCGAGTTGTGGCGCCTGCTCGAGATCCGCGTGCCCGAGCTGATCGCTTACCAGGACGCCGCCTACGCGCGGCAGTACGTGGAGTTCGTCCGGCGGGTCCGGGAGGCCGAGCAACAGGCCGTGCCCGGCGAGACCCGGCTCAGCGAGAGCGTGGCCCGGCATCTCTTCAAGCTCATGGCCTACAAAGACGAGTACGAGGTGGCGCGCCTGCACCTCAAAAACAACCTGGCCGCCCAGCTGGCCGGGGAGTACCCCGACGGCGTGAAGATCCACTACCACCTGCAGCCGCCGCTGCTGCGCGCGCTCGGTCTCGAGAAGAAAATCCGGCTCGGCACCTGGCTCGACGGCGCCTTCCGCCTGCTGGGAGCGCTGCGCCGCCTGCGGGGCAGCGCGCTGGACCCGTTCGGCTACGCCGAGGTGCGCCGCACCGAGCGCGCCCTGATCGCGGAGTACCGCGCGCTGATCGAAAAGGCCCTGGCCGGCCTCGCGGAGGCCACCTACGAGCGCGCCGTGAAGCTCGCCGGGCTGCCCGACCTCATTCGCGGCTACGAGGAGATCAAGCTGCGGAACGTCCGGCGTTTCCGGGACGAGGTTCGGGCTCTGGGGTTCTGACCATGAAGAAGGAACTCGAAAGCCAGCTCAAGACCCTGGAGCGCAGTCTCAAGACGCTCAGGTCCCAGGCCAAGAAGGCGCGCGGCCAGGCCCAGCGACGGCTCAAGCGCCTGGAGCGCCAGACCCGGGTCACGGTGACCCGCGCCCTGCGCCAAGCCGAGCCCCGGGTGCGCAAGGCCGTCGCCGAGGCGACCGTCATCGGCCGCGGCCTCCGGGCCGGCGTCAAGGCCGGCGTCGCCGCCTACCGCCAGAGCGCCCGGCGGCGCTGAGCTGCCGGCCCGTCCAGCCGATCTCCTCGTCGCGGGCACTCTGGTTGCTCTCGATGAATCGGGGCCAGGAGGTTTACCATGCGCTGCTTGCAGACGCTTACCCTCTCGGTAGTGCTCACGCTTGCCGCCGTCGCCCCGCTGGCGGCTCAGCCTCGCGAAACCGCCAGCCGCATCTGGACGCAGGTGAATGGCCGGGTGGAGAGGATCGACGGCGCGCGACTCATCTTGAAAGCGGACAGCGGTCAGAGGCTGCGGGTCGATCTCTCACACATGTCAACGGATGACCGGCGGGAGCTCGCACCGGGCGGCCTGGCCACCTTGATCGGCTACGCCGGAGCCCGGTCTGACGAGTTCGTGGCCCGGTTCGTCCCGGTCGACCGTGGCGATGCGGCCGCGGCCTCACCGCGGACCGAGCCGGCGGAGGAGCAGGTCTGGCGGATCGTCCAGGGCAGGGTGGCGGGCGCCGAGGGCACGACGTTGCTGCTCCGGACCGACGAGGGGGCTGCGGTGACGGTGGACATGGCGCCGGTCGACGAGCGCGTCCGCGGCGCCCTGACAGCGAACGAGCGGGTCACCGTGATCGGCTTCTCGCGCGGGGCGGCCGGCCGCTTCGAGGCCCGGTTCATCCATCGTGACACCGCCGCCGGGCTCTCCCGGGCGCCGGCTACGCGGAGCTGAGCGGATCGACACGTCGACGGCGGTCGAGGGTGAGCCGGATGAAGTCCAGCGTCTCGTTCAAATGATCGAATGGCTCGGCCATGCCCCGCGCCAGGGCCCGCGCGATCAGCCCGGTCCAGGACGCACCCAGGGCCTCCTGGGCCCATCGCGCTGCCGCCGGTTTCGAGACCACGGTGCCCAGCTGCAGCGTATGGAGAATCCGGCACATCGTGAGCACGGCGTAGGCTTGGTACCAGGGATCGCGCAGTCGGGTGGGATCCTGGAGCATGGGCGCCCACCAGCCATCTAAACACTCCACTACAGCCCGCCGTAACTCGCCGGACCCGATCGGATCAATCAGCGTGCGGGGATCGGGCCCCGCCGCGATGACCCCGCGTTCTCGCAGCACGTGACGATGAATCACCCAGTCGCTGTCGTGCTGCTCTACGTGCAACCGTCCATGCCGCTCATGGTAGGGATGCCGGGCCTGAGCCGGGTCGTACCGACGCAGAGCCTTGAGCGGAATGTAGGCACCTTCCAGCTCTCTGGCCAGCGAATCGCTCGTGGCCAGCCGCGCATGCATGGCAGCCAGCGCGGTCAGCATCTCCCCGGGGATCTCATCGGCGGTCACGACGAGAAAGTCGATATCACTCCGCTGAGCGTCGAAATCCCCGAGAGCCACAGAGCCGTAAAGATACAGGCCGATGAACTGTTCCCCGACGATTGCCTGGACGCCGGCGCAGAATTCATGCAGCACGGCGTTGACGTCGGGGTACGGCGTCGGATGCGTCACGCGGGCGCGCGGGCCATGACGTCGACCGAGTCCCCCGGCCGTACGTCGCCGGGTTCCACGACCTGCATATAGATGCCCCGGAGGTTCCGATGGCGCAGCTCCTTCATCGAGACCAGGCGAAGCGCATCCTGACCGAACCGGCCCTGGAACTTGCGGCAGCCGTTGTGCGGAATCGGGGTCACCTGGAGAACGGAGCCACCGACTCGCACGCGGCTCCCGGCCGGGAGGTTGTGGGCGGAGAGGTCCAGGTCCAGAAAGAGGTTGTCGCCAAACAACGTGAGCGGCTGGCCGTTGGCGATCAGCTCTGCGACATCGGCCTGCATTACCGTAATCTGCGTTTCCCGATTTCGTTCCGGCCGCCGCCCCCAGGCGTCGCCGACAATTCCGGCGTCCGGCGACAGCCTGATTTGATCCAGGACCTCCCGCCGACCGCCCTCGACCTTCCTCACGATCAACGCGACCCGCCCTGAGTCTCGCGGCGAAGTCAGCCTCGCCAGCGCTCGTTCCAGATCGCCCAGGGCCAGGAAGCGCGCGGGGTCGCCCACCGAGTCGGAATCCACGCTGGTTGCCTTAGTCGTCATCTCGTCGCTCCGATCGCATGTACTTGTCCCAGTACCCGGGCTCCGGATCGATGTGTTGCACGATATCCACCCACATGCCCGCCGGGTCGAGCAAGCCGAAACGCCGCTGGCCCCACGGCTCACCCCGCAGCGGATATGCTATCCGCACTCCGGCTTCCAGAAGGCGCTTGAACTCCATCGCGACGTCTGCCACCTGGAAGGTCAGAAACATCCCTTTGCCGGTGAACGTCTCGGGCCCGGGCGGCTGGGATGGATGGTCGGCCGCCATGAAGGCGATGCCGTGAGGGGGGTCCCCAGCCGACGCCAGGTAGACGAACCAGGACGCCTCGAAGGCGATCTGGAAGCCGAACCAGCGGGTGTAGAAGTCACGGCACTCGGTGAGCTTGTCGGTGACGACGATCGGATATGCATCCTGCACCTGCATCATGACCCTCCACGCGGCTAGCGAGCAGCAGCCTCCCGAGGCGCCCGATCTGAGGCTGAGCGCAGTATAGCCGTCTCCGCGAGCGGTTCGAATGAGCTCCCGAAGAAGAGTGCGACCGATTCCTTTGGAGCGGTGACCCGAAGCCACCGCAATGCCGAGCTCGGGAGTCCCAGCGTTCACAAAACCATAGGAATGGAGCTCGGGCGTCCAGTCGGCAAGGAGTCCATCGCGTCGACCGGGATTCTGCCATTCGATCCCATGGTCTAGCTCGGCCGAGCTACTC
>JBOHPP010000100.1:0-8862 GCA_050731755.1 Candidatus Rokuibacteriota bacterium
ATCCAGTAGTCCGCGATGCCGGCCCGCGCATAGAGGCTGGCCTTGTAATCACGGTCGATCCCGTAGGAGCTCTCGGCGATCTCGACGATCAGCACAGCGCGCGTCGGATGCGCATCGCGGTAGGTGCCCGGATCGCCCGGCACCACGGCGACGTCGGGCTCCGGTTCCGAGTCCGGGCCGAGCGCGAGGGGAAGCTGCGAGTCGATCTGCCAGGCGTCGCCCAGCGCCCGGCGGAGCGCCGCCAGCACGCGCCGGATCGCCGTCGCGTGCCGGCTTCCCTGCCGCTCGCGGACCAGCAGCTCGCCGTCGATCAACTCCAGGCGCTCGCCGGGCTGGAAGACACCAAGCTCGACCAGGCGCTCGTACTCGAGGCGCGTCCAGCGCCGGGTCCGGAGCGGAGGGACGACCGTGGAGGCCATCGTGTTCCCGAGGATAACGAGCCGACGCCGCACTGGCAAACGAGATATTCTGCCTGTCTGCCGGCCCTGCTCCTCGACCGGGCGAGCCGGACCCAAGGAGGAGACTGATGACCCGACGCGCGCTGCTCCTCGCCCTCGCCCTGACGCTGGCCGCGGCTTCGGTCGCCGGCGCCGCCGACCCCTACCGGATCGGCCTCAGCGCGGCGATCACCGGCCCGGCGGCGGCCGTCTACGCGCCGACCTTCGACGCCTACAAGGCCTACTTCAAGCGGGTGAACGACGCCGGCGGCATCAACGGCCATCCGGTGGAGATCATGGCCGAGGACGACCGCGGCGAGCCCTCGCGCGCGGCGGCCAACGCCAAGAAGTTCTCCGAGGGCGTGAGCGCCATCGTAGTCGCCTCGATCTCGGCCACCTACAAGCCGTTCATGACGGAGGCCGAGGCCGGCAAGATCCCGCTGCTCTTCGGCGGCGGCGTGTGCCCGAAGGAAGCGTTCCCGCCGGCGCACCCGCTCATCTTCTGCTCGACGTCGTTCGGCGCCCAGTGGGACAGCCGCTTCGCGGTGCCCTTCATCAGGCAGCAGGCCGGGGGCAAGAGAAAGGTCGGCTTCGTCGCCCAGAACATCCCGATCTCCCAGACGGAGATGGAGTACGCCGAGCGGCTGGCTCGCGAGCAGGGGCTCGAGACCATCTCGGTCGTCGTCGTGCCGGGCGGTACGGCGGACTTCACGCCGTTCGCCTCGCGGCTCAAGGATGCCGGCGCCGACTGGGTGCTCTCGTGGGCGCCCTGGCCGGTGCAGATCGGCGTGTTCGAGGCCCTGAACCGCATCGGCTGGACGGGCCACTACCTGCTCTACGCGCACCAGCAGACCCAGGCCGATCTGACGCGCCTCAAGGCACCGAACCTCTTCGCCTTCGGCGGCAACGCGCTGTTCGCCGAGAATCTGCCGATCCACCAGCAGATCACCGAGGCCGTGCGCGGCGTCACCAGCCACCCGGCGGATTTCATGGCCGAGGGCTGGGTGTCCGCGATGGTGCTGGAGGCGGCGCTCAAGCAATGCGGCTGGCCGTGCGGCAAGGACCGGCTGGCCCAGACGCTGACCACCGTGCGCGTGGACACGCGCGGCCTGCGCGGCGGCTCCATCGAGTGGACGGCCGACAACCACTATCGCAAGCAGACAGCCTACAAGGTGTACCGTTGGGACCCGGCGCGGAACGCCATCGTGGGCGTGGGCGACTGGGCGCGGCTCGAGGTGAAATAGGGTGCAGGCCGCGGCCAGTATCGTCGTCCTGGCCAGCCTCTACGTCCTGCTGGCGGTCGGCTACGTTCTCGTCTACCGCACCAGCCGCGTGCTGAACCTGGCCCAGGGCGATCTCATGATGCTGGGCGGCTATGCGCTGTTCGCTTTTGTGACGACGGTGGCGGCGCCGCCGGCCGCCGCCATCCCGTTGGCCGTCGCCGCCAGCGCGGCGGTGGGCTTCCTTATATATGTGCTCCTCATGGCCCGGATGGCGGGCCATCCCGTCTTCGCCGCCGTGCTGGTGACGGTGAGCGTGGGGATCCTCCTGCGCGTGGCGGTGGTACTCGGGTTCACCGACCAGATCCGCTATCCCCTGCCCGCGATGGGCCTCGCCAACCCGCCGCTGCGCCTGGGCGCGGGCGTCGCGGTCTCGACGATCGACGCGATCACTGTGCTCGCGGCTGCCGTGGTGATGGTGGGACTCATTGCCTTCTTGCGGGGGTCGCGCCTGGGGATGCAGATGCGGGCGGCAGGCGAACGGCCGCTGCTGGCCGCCCAGCGCGGGATCGACTTTCAGATGCTCTTCGCGCTCTCCTGGGCGCTGGCCTCGCTCACCGCCGGCGTCGCCGGCATCCTCTACGGCAGCAACGTCCGCCTCGACCCCGGCCTGGGCGTGCTGGGTCTCAAGGCCTTCGCCGTCGCGCTCGTCGGCGGCCTCGACAGCCTGGGCGGCGTCGTGCCGGCCGCGCTGCTGGTGGCCGCGGTGGAGGTGCTCACGGTCGTCTACGGCGAGCCCCTGCTGGCCGACGTCTCGCCGTTCCTCTGTCTGCTCGCCATGCTGCTGATCCGCCCGTGGGGCCTGGCCGGCACGCGCGAGGAGCTGGAGCGCGTGTAGTGTCTGATACTCTGCACGCCGTCTCTCGCGCCAGGTTGACATACAATCATTTCAGATGCCGACGGTCCTCCGGGTCGGGCCGTACCGGTTCTTCTTTTATTCCGGAGACCGGGAGGAGCCGCGCCACGTGCACGTGGAGCGGGAGTCAAACCGTGGCAAGTTCTGGCTCGATCCCGTACGCCTTGCTGAAAGCGGCGGGTTCGGCAGGACCGAGATCCGACGCCTGGAGGCATTGGTGAGGGAGAACGCGACCGAACTTCGTCGAGCGTGGGATGAGCACTTCGCCGAGTGAGCTCCGCGCAGCGCTGGCGCAGCGGGTGACGGTCACTGAAGACGCGTTGGTCGTCGATCTGGTGGACGGCCGGACCGTCAGCGTGCCCTTGTCCTGGTATCCCCGCTTAGCGCATGGCACACCGGCCGAACGGTCGAACTGGCGCCTGATCGGTCGCGGCGAGGGTATTCACTGGCCCGATCTCGACGAAGACATCAGCGTTGCCGGTCTTCTGGCTGGATGGCCTTCGGGCGAGACACAGAGCTCGCTGCGACGGTGGCTGGAATCGCGTCGGCAGGCTCGCTAACCCCGCTTTCCGGCACACCGGCTACTCGCGAAGATGTTCACGGAACGCGGTCAAGCCATCCGCCTCATCAGCGCGCCAAGGGTTACCCCGCGCGAGCGGAGAGAGTATGAGGAGAAGTAAGTCCAGACGCGTGAAATCACGTCGGGTCGAGATTGATGAGATCCTTCCGGAGTACGACTTCAGCCGGTCTCGGCGGAATAAGTACGCCTCGCGTTACGCAAAGGGAAGCATCGTGATAACGCTCGATCCCGACGTTGCCACTGTGTTTCCCGGGGCGCGTTCCGCAAACGAGGCTCTGCGAGCTTTGGCGGTTCTGATCCGGAGACACCAGCCGCGCCGTAACTCACGGCAGAGCGCATAAGTCGCTAATCCGCCCGTGAGCAAAGCTAGTCCCCTAGACCACCACGATGAGCTCCGGCCGGAGTACGACTTTGCCTCGATGAAGGGTGGCGTGCGGGGCAAGTACGCAGCGCGGCTTCGAAAGGAACGGAGTGTCCGAGGAAAGGGCGGGCCGAGACGCGCCCGCGGGCTGCCGAAGAAACGTAAGCCCGCTCGTGGGGCTCGCGGTTGAGTGCCTAGTCGGGGCATGGCACGCTCTGCGCGAGAACTGTTCGAGGAAGCGATGAGGCTTAATCCCGACGAGCGCGCAACTCTGGTGCGCCTTCTGCTCGAGAGCTTGGACCCTGAGTCCGAGGAAGGCGTTGACGACGCCCGGATGGCCGAAGTTGAGCGCCGAATGGCGGAGCTGGACTCTGGCACGGCCCAACCACTTCCCTGGGACGAGCTGAGAGCGAGGCTGTACCGCCGCTAAATGCCCCAGGCCGCGCGGACGTCTGAGGACGCCCGCCTTGTCACCGCGGGGCGGCTGGGCTACCTTGAGCGGGCCGGATCGCCGGTCGGCGTGCACCCATGACCGCAAGGAGGCGGGTATGAAGCGACGGGACTTCCTCAAGCACGGGACCACGGCGGTGGCGGCAACGAGCGCGCTCGGCGTGCCGGCCGTCCTGAAGGCCCAGGACGCCATCAAGGTCGGCCACATGACCCCGCGTACCGGCTTCCTGGGCCAGCTCGGGGCCTACGCCGTGATGGCGGCCCAGTTGGCGGTGGACGAGGCCAACGCCAAGGGCGGCGTCCTCGGCCGGAAGATCGAGCTGATCTCCGAAGACACGCCGAACCCCGGGGTGGCGGTGACGAAGGCCCAGAAGCTTATCGAGCGTGACCGCGCCGCCTTCCTGCTCGGAGAGATCTCGTCGGCGTCGGGGCTGGCCATCAGTGAGGTCGCGCAACGGAACAAGATCCTCTACTTCAACACCGGCTGGAACTCCGACGAGGGCCGGGGCGGCCGCTGCCAGCGCTACCTGTTCCACGTCGAAGGCTGCAACACGATGTACACGAAGACGATCGGCCGCTGGCAGGAGCGCAACTTCAAGCTCAAGGAGGCCCGCTGGTACTTCCTCACCGCCGACTACGCGTTCGGCCACGACCTCTACCGGGTCTCGTCGCGGTTCCTCGCCGAGCACGGCGGGACGAACCTCGGCAACGACATGATCGCGACGAACACGCTGGACTACAGCGCCTATATCCTGAAACTGCGGACGATCAAGCCGGACCTGCTGTACCTGAACCTCGCCGGCACCGACCAGACCACCTTCCTCAAGCAGTACCGCGAGTTCGGCTCGCCCTATCCCGTGGCGGGCGGCGTGATGGACACCGCGCAGTTCTGGGCGGCCGGCATCGACTCGCTCAGCGGCCACTGGCAGAGCCTCTGGTACCACGACCTCAAGGAGCCCGGCTCGCCTGAGTTCGTGGCCGCCTTCACCAAGCGCAACGGTAAGCCCCCCGAGAACCAGGCGTGGGGCGAGTACACGGGGATCAGGATCGCGCTCCAGGCCATCGCCGAGACCAAGAGCACGCGGAGCCAGGATCTGGTGGCGTACTTCGAGAAGGGCGCCAGGTTCGACGTCCTCAAGGGGCGGGAGGCTTCGTTCCGCGACTGGGACCACCAACTGCTCCAGACCATGTACGTGGTGAAGGTGAAGGACAAGGCCAAAATGCGGGACCAGTGGGACATCTTCGACATCGTCGAGGCCCAGCCGGCCAAGGGCGACGCGCTCGAGCTGATCCAGCCGACGAAGGCGGAGAACGCCTGTAACATGCCGGCGCTGTAGAGCCTAGATCACAACAGTCCAGCCTCGACGACGGTACGGGCGATCCCGAGGAACTGCTCGACGGGCTCGAGCCGGTCGAGCGCCTCGACCACCCGAGCCATGTCGAGGGCCACGTACTCGTGAACCAGCACGTTGCGGAAGCCGGGCAACCGCTCCAGCTCGCGCACGAGGTCCGGCGGGAAGCGGGGGTCGGCCGCCAGGCTGCGGACGGCGCCCGCGTAGTCCTCGAAACGCTCGCCCCGGCGGGCCGCCAGCTCCGCGGAGACGTCGATGACGAGCTGGCAGACGGTCAGCAATGAGAAGAGCACGTCGTTGTGCAGGGACAGGTCGCGCCGCAGGGTCTCGGGACCGGAGACGCGGGGCCGCAGGGCCCGGAGGTGGTCGAGGTGTCGCTTCAGCTCCGCCAGCCACTCGGCGAGCGGGCTCACCGCCGGAGCGCGTCGAGCTTGATCCGGGCCATGCGCTGGAGCCAGGGCTCGAGGTCGGCCGCGCGGAGCTGGACGTCGCGGACGTAGGCGTGGTCGGCCTCGGGGTCGGTGCAGAGCAGACGCCGGCCCGTCGTGACGACGTGCCGGCCCAGGAGCGGCGGGGCATCGTTGAGCACGACCAGGTCGACGTCGTTGCGTCTCAGCGCCGTCGCGAGGTCGGCGATGAGCCGTAGGCGGGCCTCGAAGCGCTCGCGGGCGGTTGGATAGGCGTCCCAGCGCAGGAGCACGCCCACGTCCACGTCGCTTTCCCGGTGGGCCCGCCCGGCCGCCTGGCTGCCGAAGAGGTACACGGACACGACACCCACAGGTGGCCGCGCGGCCAGATGGGCCGCCAGGGTGGCTGCGACGTCGCCTTCGGGCCGGAGCCGCTCGCTCACGCGGCTACGCTAACACACCCGCGCCTGGGCCCGGCGGGATGGGGTCGAACCGGGCTCAGCGCCGTCGGCTACTTCGCGGCGAGGACTCGAACCTCGCGGATGAGGCGCCGGCCTAGGCGGTCCTTCTCCACCTCGAGGTCGTAGCGGGCCTGGAGGTTCAGCCAGAAGCGCGCTCGAGGCGCAGGCCACCGGAGCGCTACCCTACGGCCGCGCGCTTTGCGAGCTTCAGCCCATAACGAGCGGCCAGCCTCTCTGCCTCTTCCCGAGGAAGCGGTCGTGGTGGCTCACCGTGACGGGCTGAGTGTTCCCTCTGCCTGACCGCATGAATCCACGCGAGCGACTCGGTCTCCCACTCTTCGTGCTTACCATCATGCGTCGTCACTTCTAACCTCCCAGGGCGAGACGATGTCAATCAGCGGCAGACCTTCGGCCAGATTCACGCTGTTGACCCGTCGCTTCCGCTCGATGTTCACCATGTGCCGGAAGTTCCATGACACCACGATCCGGATGTCATTGATCGTGGCGATCGAGATGTGCCGCGCATCGTTCTCGGCATTCGGCGGCATGGCGCCTGCGGCTACGTATCTGCGCGCGAGCTCGATGCTCTCGGCCGTTTCTTCGAGGACGATCATCGGCGCTCGCTTCAGCTCGTCGGCGATCTTCCGTCGGACCGACTCCGTCGCGCCGTCGACCTCAGCGAGGACGACCGTCGAGATGAATGCCTCCCATCTGCCGGCCGCGACCTCGCCGAGAAGTCGACGTGTCGCCGCCACGCGGTCCTCCGGGCCCGGATCGATCGTGGCGCCAAGGATTGACGTGTCGACGTAGAGCCTGGTTCGCGCGATCACGGCAGGTACACGTTAGGACCGCTCGCCTGGAGTCGTCTCTCTTCGACGAGACTGTCCACGGGCCGTGACCACGAGCCCGACCACCCCAGCATCGGGGCCCTGGAGGCGGACGGTTTCCACCCACATCGGCTCGTTGACCAGCGCGCCGGCGAGGACTTGGCCCGGGTTGAGACCAGCCGGATCAGCCATACCAGTCCCCGCGATTATAGAGGCTCTCAGCCGGCCGGGCCCAGAACCAGCTGCTGACGGCGGCGGTGGAGGTGCTCACGGTCGTCTACGGCGAGCCGCTGCTGGCCATGCTGTTGTTAGCCTCAGCGGCGATCTTGTCGAGACGGTCCAGGCGTGGGAGGATCAAGCATGTTACCGAATACTCTCGCTGAGCTCGGCCGAACAAGTACGCTTCGCAATACGGAAAAAAGAGCATTGTCATAACGCTCGATCCCGACGTGGCCACGGTGTTTCCGGGGGCCCGAGCAGCGAACAAAGCTCTACGAGCTTTGGCGGGCCTGATCCGGAGGCACCAACCGCGGCGCAACTCACGGCACCGCGCGTAGCCAGTCCGCGCACGCCAGGGGCCGACGGTGTCGGCGGCGATCATCCTCGAGCAGATCGCGAACGGGCTCCTCGTCGGCTCCTACTACATCACCCTCGCGCTCGGCCTCTCGCTGATCTTCGGCATCGGCGGGGTGATCAACCTGGCCCACGGCGCCTTCTACGCGCTCGGCGCCTACTTCGCCATCGAGGCGCAGCGCCACCTGGGCTACGGCCCCGCGCTCGTCGTCTCGCCCCTCCTGGTGGCGCTGCTGGGCATGGCGGTGGAGGCCGCGTTTCTCCGCCGGCTCTACCGTGGCGATCCCCTGCTGGGCCTGCTCTTCACGTTCGGCCTGGCGATGGTCGGCGAGCAGGCCATCCGGATCGTGTGGGGGGCGACCGGGCTTCCGTTCAATATCCCGCCGGCGCTGGGAGGCTTCGTCACCGCCGGCGACTTCGTGTACTCGCGCTACCGGCTCTTCGCGCTGGCGGTGACCGCGCTCGTCATCGTCGCCCTGTGGCTGGCGCTGGAAAAGACGCGCTACGGGATGATCGTGCGGGCCGGCACGCGCGACCCCGAGATGGTCCGCGCCAGCGGGATCAGCCTGCAGCCGGTGCTCACCGGCGTCTTCGGCGCCGGCGTCGCGCTGGCCGCCCTGGCCGGCGTGCTCTCGGCCCCCCTGGCCGGCATCCATCCCGCGATGGGGGCCGACATCGGCACCGCCGCCTTCGTGGTGGTCGTCATCGGCGGGCTCGGCAGCTTCTGGGGCCCGATCGTCGGTGGCCTGCTCGTCGGCGTGATCCGCAGCCTGACCGTCCTCTTCTGGCCGCCGGCCGCCGAGGCCTCGATGTTCGCCCTGATGGCGCTGGTGCTGCTGCTCCGTCCTCGCGGCCTGCTCGGCGAGCGCTGGGAGCAGTTCGAGTGACGCCCTACTGGCGCCACCCGCTGGCGCTGCTCGCCCTCGGCCTGCTCGTGCTGCCGCTCGTCGTGCCCTGGTTCGGCACGACGGTGTCGGTGGCCACGGAGATCGCGATCTTCGCCCTCATCGGGCTCGGCTTCAACCTGCTGCTCGGCTACACGGGGCTCGCTTCCTTCGGTCACGGCGCCTTCGTGGGGCTGGCGGCCTACGCGACGGCGCTGACGCAGATCCATCTGGTGAAGGGCCTGTGGACCCCGCTCGCGGTCGGCGCCGGCGTCGCCGTCGTCCTCGGCGCCGGCCTCGGCTTCCTCATCCTCCGGCGCCGCGGCGTGTACTTCTCGCTCCTCACCCTGGCGTTCACCCAGATGCTCTTCTACATCGTCTACCGCTGGACGGC
>JBOHPP010000101.1:0-12332 GCA_050731755.1 Candidatus Rokuibacteriota bacterium
AGGAGGCCCGGCAGCAGTGGGCCCAGCAAATCGCCGACTGGCGCGCCCGGTTCCCGCTCCGCTACGAGTGGAGCGACGACGTCGTCAAGCCGCAGTACGTCATCCAGGAGCTGTCCAACCTGACGCAAGGCGAGGCCTTCGTGGTGACCGGCGTCGGCCAGCACCAGATGTGGGCCGCCCCGTACTACAAGTTCACACACCCGCGGCGCTGGTGTACGTCGGGCGGGCTGGGGACCATGGGCTACGGGCTGCCGACGGCGATGGGGGTGCAGGCGGCCCAGCCCGGGCGACTCGTCGTCAACATCGACGGCGACGGCTCCTTCGCCATGAACAGCCAGGAGCTGGCGACCTGCTTCACGGAGGGCCTGCCGGTCAAGACCATCATCATCAACAACAGCGGCCACGGCATGGTGCGGCAGTGGCAGCGCATCATCTACAACGAGCGGTACTGCGCCATCGATCTGCCCGGGGTTCCAGACTGGGTTCGCCTGGCCGAGGCCTATGGGTGCGTGGGACTGCGCGTCACCAAGCCGAGCGAGGTGGTGCCGGCCCTGGAGAAGATGCTGAGCACCCCGGCGCCGGTGGTGCTCGACGTGTGCGTAGACAAGGACGAGTGTGTCTTCCCGATGGTGCCGGCGGGCGGGGCCAACACGGACATGATCCTCGAGCTCCCCAGCCGGGCCACCAAAGAGAAGGCCGCCAAGTCCCAGACGGGGTTCTAGGAGTCGACGGTCATGAGAAACAGTGAGCGACGACCGCGGCCTCGGCGGCCCGGTTCCGAGCGCCGGCTTCGCCGGCGCAATCTGTTCGGGGGGAGGAATCGGAGGGGGCCGTTGAGGCCCCCTCCGACGGTCTGATGCACAACGGAGCGGAGCCGCGCAAGCACACCATCTCGGTCCTCGTCGAGAACAAGTTCGGCGTGCTCAGCCGGGTGGCCGGGCTGTTCTCGGCCCGGGGCTACAACATCGAGAGCCTGTCGGTGGGCGAGACGCTCGACCCCAGCGCGAGCCGGATGACCATCGTCGTGTACGGCGACGAGTTCGTGATCGAGCAGGTGATGAAGCAGCTCCACAAGCTCGTCGACGTCATCAAGGTCAACGATCTGACCGACGAGGACCACGTCGAGCGCGAGCTGATGCTGATCCGGGTCAACGCCGAACCGCAGCATCGCGCCGAGATCTTGCGCACCGCCGACATCTTCCGGGCCAAGGTCGTGGACGTGACGGCGCTCAGCTTCACCCTGGAAGCCACCGGCGACGAAGAGAAGCTGGAGGCGCTCATCGAGCTCCTCCGGCCCATGGGAATTCAGGAGCTGGTGCGGACGGGGAAGGTCGCCATCGCCCGCGGTCCCAAGAACCGCAGCCGCCGGCCGGCCGAGGGGCCCAAGCGCCCGCGCATCTCCGAGGATCCCCGGGTGATCGGCTTCGCGGATTGAACCGACACGAATCGAAGACGCGCTGAGGAAAGGACGCGAGGACATGCCGGCAAAGATCTACTACGACCAGGACGCCGATCTCGGGCTCCTCAAGGGCCGGAAGATCGCGATCATCGGCTACGGCAGCCAGGGCCACGCCCATGCGCTGAACCTCAGGGACTCCGGACAGGACGTGGTGGTCGGCCTCTACAAGGGCTCGAAGAGCTGGCCCCGGGCCGAGAAGGACGGCCTGCGGGTGGCCCCGGTAGCCGAGGCCGCCCAGATGGCCGACATCGTCATGGTCCTGCTGCCTGACCAGGTCCACCGCTCGACCTACGAGGAGTCCATCCGGGGCGCGCTCGGCAAGGGCAAGACCCTCATGGTGGCCCACGGCTTTTCGATCCATTTCAACCAGATGGTCCCGCCGCCCGACGTCGACGTGGCCATGATCGCGCCCAAGGCGCCCGGCCACGTCATGCGTGACCTCTTCACCCAGGGCCCGGGCGTGCCCGCGCTGCTGGCCGTCCAGCAGGACGTGTCGGGCAAGGCCAAGGACGTCGCCCTCGCCTATGGCAAAGGGGTGGGGTGCACACGGGCTGGAGTCATTGAGACCACCTTCCGCGAGGAAACAGAGACGGATCTGTTCGGCGAGCAGACGACGTTGTGCGGCGGCATCTCACATCTTATTAAAGCCGCCTTCGAGACGCTGGTGGAGGCCGGCTATCAGCCGGAGGTCGCCTACTTCGAGTGCATGCACGAGATGAAGCTCATCGTCGACCTGTTCTACCAGGGCGGCCTCGCCTACATGCGTTACTCGGTCTCGGACACTGCCGAGTTCGGCGACTACACGCGGGGCCCGCGGATCGTGAACGAGGAGACGAAGGCCGAGATGAAGAAGATCCTGGCCGAGATCCAGTCCGGCCAGTTCGCGCGGGAGTGGGTGCTGGAGAACCAGGCCAACCGGGCCTCGTTCCTGGCCATGCGCAACCGCGACGCCGGGCACCAGATCGAAGAGGTCGGCAAGCGGCTCCGGGCCATGATGTCCTGGATCAAGCCGCCTCGGATGGGATGAGGTTGAAGTGGGGAAGAAAAATAAGAAAAGACGTATCCCGGTGGCCCGTGAGGGCTGGCCATTCATCCTGGGGCCGGCCGCAGTGGCCGCGGGGCTCTGGGTGACCGGCCACCGGCGACTGGCCGCGCCATTCGCGGCGGCGTCGCTGGCCTCGCTCGGGTTCTTCCGCGACCCCGAGCGCGAGGTGACGGCGGCGGCCAACGCGGTGCTGGCTCCGGCGGACGGGACGGTGCGCGAGGTCGTCGACGACGTGGACGACTGGGTGGGGCCGGCGGTGCGAGTTTCCATCTTCCTCTCGCCGCTCGACGTCCACATCAACCGCGCGCCCATCGGGGGCCTGGTCGTCTCCACGACCTATACGCCGGGCCGGTTCCTGGCCGCCTGGAAGGCGGAGGCCAGCCGGGTGAACGAACGGTGCGCCGTCCACCTGCAGGGAGACACCGCCCGGATCACGGTCGTCCAGGTGGCCGGGGTGGCGGCGCGGCGGATCGTCTGCCGCGTCGGTGCCGGCGACAAGCTGGCCGCCGGCGAGCGCTTCGGGATGATCCGCTTCGGTTCGCGCACCGACTGCCTGATGCCCCGGGGGACCGCCGTCCGCGTCCGCCCCGGCGACCGCGTCGTCGCCGGCATCACCGTCCTCGGGGTCCTGGCGTGATCAGGCGCTCAGGAGCGCGTGGTCTCCGCCGGCGTCGCTGGCAGGAGCTCAGGGAGAAGCGGCGGCGCGGCATCTTCCTGCTGCCCAGCCTGCTCACCACCGGTAACCTCTTCTGCGGATTCTTCGCGCTCGTGCTGTCGGCCAACCGGCGCTACGAGGAGGCGGCGCTGGCGATCTTCGTGGCCATGATCATGGACCTCCTGGACGGGCGAGTGGCCAGGCTCATGAAAGCCACCAGTCAGTTCGGCGTCGAGTTCGACTCGCTGGCCGATGTCGTCTCGTTCTGCGTGGCCCCGGCGTTTCTCCTCTATATGTTCGCCCTGGGCGACCTGGGCCGGCCGGCCTGGTTCGGCGCCTTCCTGTTCGTCATCTGCGGCGCGCTCCGCCTGGCCCGCTTCAACGTCCAGACCGGCACCGTGGACCGGCGGTTCTTCATCGGCCTCAGCACGCCGGCGGCGGCCGGCATCGTGGCCTCCAGCATCCTGCTGCTGGAAGGGCAGCCGCTCGAGCGCTGGATGCAGGGGGGAATGGCGGCCGCGACCTACGTGGTGGCCCTGCTGATGGTTTCCACGTTCCGGTACTGGAGCTTCAAAGAGTTCGACTTCGCGCGCCGGCGGCCGGTGCAGACCCTGCTGGTTGTCGTGCTGGGTGTCATGATCGTGGCCACGCATCATGAGCTGTTTCTGTTCCTGCTCTTCGCCGGGTACGCGCTCTCGGGGCCGGCGCGGCGGCTCGTCGTGGGCCGGCCGGCGCCCGTCCCCGTTGGGGAGCTGGGCACGAAGGAGTCATCCTGAAGACGGACGAGGGGGGACGTATGGACCGCGTCATGATTTTCGACACGACCTTGCGGGATGGTGAGCAGGCGCCGGGCTTCTCCATGAACACTATGGAAAAGCTGGAGATGGCCCGTCAGCTCGCCCGCCTCAACGTGGACGTCATCGAGGCCGGGTTCCCGATCTCCTCGGACGAGGACTTCGAGGCGACCCGCGAGGTCGCCCGGCAGGTGGGGACGCTGGACGGGGCGCCGATCATCTGCGGCCTCAGCCGGGTCGGGCTCGGCGACATCGACCGCTGCTGGGAGGCCGTGAAGCACGCCCGGCGGCCGCGCATCCACACCTTCGTGGCCACCTCCGACATCCACCTCAAGTACAAGCTGCGCAAGTCGCGGGCCGAGGTCATGAAGGCAGCGGTGGAGGCGGTGCGCCACGCCCGCGGCTACTGCGCGGACGTGGAGTTCTCCCCCGAGGACGCCTCGCGCTCGGACTTCGACTACATGTGCGACGTCCTGTCGGCCGTCATCGACGCCGGGGCGGGGACCATCAACATCCCCGACACGGTCGGCTACGCTATCCCACGGGAGTGGGGCGAGCGGATCGCCCGCATCCGGGACAAGGTGCAGGTGGCCGACCGGGTCGTGCTCTCCGTCCATTGCCACAACGACCTCGGTCAGGCGGTGGCCAACTCCCTGACCGCGATCATGAACGGTGCCCGCCAGGTGGAGTGCACCATCAACGGCATCGGCGAGCGGGCCGGCAACGCCTCACTGGAGGAGATCGTGATGGCGCTGCGCACCCGCCAGGACTTCTTCGGCTTCGACAGCCGGGTGCGCAGCGAAGAGATCTTCCGGACCTCCCGGCTGCTGTCGCACATCACCGGCGTGCACGTCCAGCCCAACAAGGCCATCGTGGGCGAGAACGCCTTCGCCCATGAGGCGGGCATCCACCAGGACGGTGTGCTGAAGGAAAAGCTGACCTACGAGATCATGCGGCCGGAGGACATCGGTCGGCCCTCCAACAAGCTGGTGCTGGGCAAACACTCCGGACGCCACGCGCTGGCCGCCCGACTCAAGGACCTGGGCTTCGACCTGGCCGGCGCCGACCTCGACCGCGCCTTCAAGGCGTTCAAGGACCTGGCCGACCGGAAGAAGGAGGTCTACGACGAGGATCTCATGGCCATCGTGACCGACGAGGCGACCCAGGCCGAGGGCGCCTACCAGCTCGAGTACCTGCACGTGATCAGCGGCACCAGCGTCATCCCCTCGGCCACCGTCAAGCTGCGCAAGGACGGACAGTCTCACCAGGACTCCGGAGTCGGCGACGGGCCCGTCGACGCGGTGCTCAACGCCATCGACGCCATCACCGGGATGAAGGGGCGCCTGCAAGACTACGCGCTGCGGGCGGCCACCTCCGGTAAGGACGCCGTCGGCGAGGTGGCGGTGAAGGTGGACTTCGACGGCACCGTGGTCTCCGGCAAAGGGTCGTCCACCGACGTGATCGAGGCGAGCGCCCGAGCGTATCTCTCGGCGCTCAATCGCTTGGTGCGGCAGTCCGGGCAGCGCATGAAGGAGGTCGGACCCTGACGGCGATGACGATTACCGAAAAGATCCTCGCCGACCACGCGGGCCAGCGCGAGGTCCACCCCGGCGAGCTGGTCGACTGCCGGCTCGCCATGCTGATGGGCAATGACATCACGGCACCCATCGCCATCATGTCTTTCGCGGACAGCCACTTGTTGATTCGGAACCTGAGCAAGAACGAGACGTATCACGCCACGCCGCTGCCCGACTTCGCCCGCGAGATCATGGCGGCGGGCGGCCTCATGAAGTACGTGGCCAAGAAGAAGGGTCTCAGGCCTCGATGAGCACGTACCGCATCGCGGTGCTGCCCGGCGACGGCATCGGCCAGGAGGTCACCCCCGAGGCCGTCCGGGTCCTCCAGACCGTCGCCAAGAGCGCCGGCTTCGGCCTGGAGTTCGAGCAGGCGCCGGTCGGGGGCGGTGCCATCGACGCCGCCGGCACGCCGCTGCCGCCCAAGACACTCGAGTTGTGCCGGCGGGCCCACGCCATCCTGTTCGGCGCAGTGGGCGGCCCCAAGTGGGACGCGGCTCCCCAGGAGCAGCGCCCGGAGCGGGGGCTGCTGGCCCTGCGCAAGGAACTGGACCTCTACGCGAACCTGCGCCCGGCCCGCTGCTTTCCCACCCTCGTCGACGCCTCGCCGCTCAAGCGCGAGATCGTCGAGGGCACCGACATCATGGTGATCCGGGAGCTGACGGGGGGACTCTATTTCGGCGAGCCCCGTGGCGTGGAGACCTTCGCCGACGGCGGGGCCCGGGGCGTCAACACCATGGTCTACACGACGCGGGAGATCGAGCGCGTGGCCCGGGTCGGTTTCGAGGTCGCCGGCAAGCGGCGCCGGCGCCTGGCCTCCGTCGACAAGGCCAACGTGCTCGCCGTCTCCCAGCTCTGGCGCGACGTGGTGAGCCGCGTGGCCCAGGAGTATCCCGACGTGGTGCTCGAGCATGTGCTGGTCGACAACTGCGCCATGGCGCTCGTTCAGCGACCGACGTACTTCGACACCATTGTGACCGAGAACACCTTCGGTGATATTTTGTCGGATGAGGCGGCGATCCTGGCCGGCTCGATGGGCATGCTGCCGTCGGCCTCGCTGGGCGGCACCGTGAGTCTCTACGAGCCGGTGCACGGCACGGCGCCGGACATCGCGGGGCAGGGCATCGCCAATCCGATCGCTGCGATCCTCTCGGCCGCCATGCTCCTGCGTTATGCCCTGGACCGGCCCCAGGACGCCGACCGCGTCGAAGGGGCGGTGGCCGCGGTCCTGGAGGCGGGGCACCGCACGCGCGACATTGCGCCGCGAGGCGGCCCCGCGCTCGGCACGCGGCAGATGGGGGATCTGATCGTGCGAGAGGTGGAGGCTCGGTACTGATGGCCAGCGGGCTGGCCGTTGCCGTGGTGGGCGCCACCGGCGCCGCCGGGCAGACGACGCTCCGGGTCCTCGAGGAGCGCAAGTTCCCGGTGCGCGAGCTGCGCTGCTTCGCCTCCGAGCGCTCGGTGGGCAAGACGGTGACCTTCGGCGGCGACGCCGTCGCCGTGCGGCGCGTGGAGCCGGCGGCCTTCCAGGGCCTCGACCTGGTCTTCTGCTCGGCGGGGTCGGCGCAGTCGCGAGAGTTCGTGCCGATGATCCGCAAGGCCGGAGCGATCGTCATCGACAAATCAAGCGCCTTCCGCATGGATCCCGAGGTGCCGCTGGTCGTACCCGAGATCAACGCGCACGCGGCCAGGGGGCATCACGGCATCCTGGCCGTCCCCAACTGCACGACGATCGTCGCCGTGATGCCCCTCAAGCCGCTCCACGACGCCGTCGGCCTCCGTCGGGTGGTGGCCACCAGCTTCCAGGCTGCCTCCGGCGCCGGCGTGCACGGCCTGGAGGACCTCCGCCAGCAGACGCTGGCCTGGGCCCGAGGCGAGGCCATCGTGCCGACGTTTTTCGCCCACCAGATCGCCTTCAACCTCATCCCCCACATCGACCGCTTCGGTCCCGACGGCTACACGGGCGAGGAGATGAAGCTCGTTCACGAGACCCGCAAGATTCTGGAGGTGCCCGGGCTGCCCATCGCGCCCACCACGGTGCGGGTGCCGGTGTTCACCTGCCACTCCGTGGCCATCAACGTCGAGACCGAGGAGAAGATCACCGCCGAGCAGGCGCGTGAGGTGCTGGCGCGGTTCCCCGGGCTCAAGCTGTGGGACGACCCCGCCGCGAACCGGTACCCGATGCCCGTGCTCGTCGAAGGCCAGGACGACTGCTGGGTGGGGCGGATCCGGGAGGACCTGTCCCATCCGCGGGCGCTGAACTTCTGGGTGGTCGGCGACCAGCTGCGCAAGGGCGCGGCGACGAACGCCGTGCAGATCGCCGAGCTGCTGCTCCGGACGTGAGGCAGGGGGCTTCCTCATCGGGCTGAGGCAGGCGTACCACCGCCACTTCGGGTATCACACCCGGTTGAACATCGCGGTGGTCGTGACGCTGCTGGTCATCGCCTACGTCGTCGTCCCCCAGGTGGACCGCCTGGTGGACGCGCTGGGCGGCTACGACCCCCGAGCCTACGAGCCCAAAGACCTCGCCCGCCAGCACTGGCTGGAGACGAAGGGGCGGCTGATCGGCGTTCGGGGCGCACAGGGCGAGGTCGCCGTCCACGTCCTGCTGGTCTTGCTCGTGGCCGTCGTCTGGCTCGCGATCGTCCCGCCGGGGAGTTCTCGGCGGTAGCGATCGGCATCACGTCCTCTCGCGTCCTCCGGCTGGTGCTGGCCTACGACGGCACCGGCTACGCCGGCTGGCAGGTCCAGCCCGACGCCGTCACCGTGCAGGGCCTCGTGAGCGCAGCGGCGCGGACCCTGCTCGGTCCGGACTCGCGCATCGTCGGCGCCAGCCGCACCGACGCCGGCGTTCACGCGCTGGGGCAGGTCGCATCACTGACGACCGGGGCCGCGCTGGAGCCGGCGGGCATCCTCGGTGCCCTCAACGCCGAGCTACCGCCCGACATCCGCGTCCTCGCGGTGACCGAGGCTCATCAGGGATTCGACGCCCGGCACGCCGCCGTCGGCAAGCGGTACACCTATCTCGTCGACAACGCCCCCATCGCGGATCCGCTGCTCCGACGATATGCCTGGCATGTTCGCCGCCCCCTCGACGTGGAGGCGATGCGGCGGGCTCTGGCCCACCTCCGCGGCCGGCACGACTTCTCCGCCTTCTGCGCGGCCCCCGGGCGGGGAACATCGCCGGTGTGCGTCGTGCGGGCCGCGCACGTCGTGTGCCGTAAGCGCCGGCTGGGCATCCTGCTCTCCGCCGATCGCTTTCTCCACCACATGATGCGCAATGTCGTCGGCAGCCTGGTCGCCGTTGGCCGGGGCACGCGGTCGGCGGAATGGGTGGCCGATGTCCTGGCTTCGCGGGACCGGACGCGCGCCGGCCCGACGGCCCCCCCTCATGGGCTGACGCTGCTCCGCGTGCTGTACGAGCGAGTGGGCTGTTAGAATCGACACGCGATGCGAACGTATCTGAGGATTCGCGGGGATCGGGCGGAGGAGGTCTCCGGCGAGGTGGTGCGAGAGCAGCCGCTGACCCTCTATGTCAACGGCGAGCGCTTCCTGACGCTGCTCTGCTCGCCGCTGAAGCTGGAGGCGCTGGTCGTCGGCTACCTCTGGATGGAGAAAATCATCGCCGACCTCGACGAGGTCTCCCGCCTCGAGGTGTCGGCGGTCGATGGCCGGGCCGACGTCGACCTGCGGCACCCGGTGTCGCTGCCGACCGAGCGCATTCTCACGTCAGGCTGCGGCGGCGGGATCACCTTCCGGATCGACCACCGCCTGTTCCCGCGCCTGCAGTCGTCCCTGCGGGTGCCCCAGAGCCAGCTCATCGCCCGCATGAAGGACCTCTTCAGCGCGGCCGTCCACTACAAGGCCTCCCGCGGTATCCACGGCGCGGCGCTCTCCGACGGCGAGGGACTGCTGGTGGTCGCCGAGGACGTGGGGCGTCACAACGCGGTGGACAAGGTCAAGGGTGAGGCGCTCATGGGCGGCATCCCCACCCAGGACCGCATCCTGCTCTCCACCGGCCGCATCTCGTCGGAGATGCTGCTCAAGGCCGCACGCATGGGGGTGCCGGTGGTCGCTTCCCGCACCTCGCCCACCGAGATGGCCGTCGCCCTGGCCGAGCAGCTCGGGATCACCGTGTGCGGATACGTCCGCACAGACGGGCTCAACGTCTACGCCGGGGATGGCCTCCTGTCCGAGGCGGCCGGAGCCTCGCGTGGCTGACCCGGCGCCGGAGGAACGCGAGGCCCGCAAACACTGGCGTAAGCACAAGCGCCAGGACACCGGCCTCCTGATCTTCGAGCGGGCCCGGGCGAGCCTGGAGGATCCGGCCGAGGCCCGGCCGCTCCTGCTCGAGTTGACCCGTCTCTATAATCCAGTGATCAACGGTCCCCTGGTCGACCGCGCCACGTATGCACGGATCCTTCAGGCGGTGGACCAGGGCCGGGTCGACGAGGCCCGACACCTGCTGGACGAACGCCTGGCCCTCTACGCGCCGGGCGAGGGGGGCGCCGCCGATCCGGAGCGCTACCGCGGGGGGGCGGGACCCTTCCACGAGTAAGCTCATGTGAACGGTTGAACAAGTCCAGGTTCCGACAGACGAAATCCTTGACGCAGCGCGCTTGACAGCGCGGTCGGACCACCCGTAGGATGCGCGCGACCTGAAGGGAAGAGGCCTGTTTGCCTTCGGCATCGAGGAGGGCTTGGGCGATGACGCAAGGGTTCACGGACTGGCTGCAGAAATCCCGCCTCACCGTCGTGGATGTCGACGCCACCCGGGGTTGGCTGCGCGTGCGCGGCGAGGCCGACGCCTGCTCGGACCTCGCCTGCGGCGAGCAGACGGTCGTCCTCACCGACGAAGGCGCTGCCGGGCTGGCGGCCCTCAGCCCCGGCGACACCGTGAAGATCGAGCCGGCGGTTGACCGGCCCGAGCGGATCGTCGTGCTGCGCCGCGCGTGGGAAGACACGGCCAGCCCCGAGATCTGAGCCAGAGCGGGCGATGATCGGTCCGCGCCCCGTCACACGCGGGGAGACCACGATGCACCGACCCGATCGCGAAAGGGGAGTATCCCTATGAGCCTGTCGCGACGCGACTTCCTCAAGTACGGCGCCACGGCGGCCGGAGCGACCGTCGCCACCAACGGCATCAATCTCGCCCCGGTGGAGGCGGCGGCGACCTCCCTCCGTATCAAGGAGGCCAAAGTCTTCCCCGGCGTCTGCCCGTACTGCGCTGTGGGCTGCGCTCAGCTCATCTACGTCAAGGACAACAAGATCATCGACATCGAGGGCGATCCCGACTCGCCCCACACCCTCGGCGCACTTTGCCCCAAGGGCTCGTCCACCTACCAGCTGTCGCTGAACGAGCGGCGCCTCACGAAGTGTCTGTACCGCGCGCCGGGCAGCGACCGGTGGGAGGAGAAGTCGCTGGACTGGATGATGGAGCAGATCGCCCAGCGGGTCAAAAAGACGCGCGACGAGAGCTTCGTCGAGCGGGCCAAGGCCGGCGACAACCAGGTCACCGTCAATCGGTGCGAGGGGATGGCCTGGCTCGGTTCCTCCGTGCTCGACAACGAGGAGAACTACCTCATCGCCAAGCTCTCGCGGGGCCTGGGCCTGGTCAACCTCGAAAATTCAGCCCGGCTCTGCCACTCGGCGACGGTGCCCGCCCTCGGCGCCAGCTTCGGCCGCGGCGCGATGACGACGAACCTCATCGACGTCGTCAATGCCGACGTCATCATGCCCACCTCGAACTGGGCGGAGTGTCACCCGGTCTCGTACCAGTGGGTGATGAAGGCCAAGGAGCGCGGGGCCAAGATCATCCACGTCGACCCCCGCTTCACGCGGACCTCGGCCACCGCCGACATCTGGGTGCCGATTCGCTCGGGGACGAACATCGTGTTCTTCGGGGGCCTGATCCACTACGCCATCGAGAACCGGAAATACTTCCACGATTACGTCGTGGCCTACACCAACGCGCCCCTGCTCCTGGACCCGAGCTTCAAGACGCCGGCCGACCTGGACGGCCTCTTCAGCGGCTACGACGCGCCGAAGCGCCGCTACGATCAGTCGACCTGGAAGTTCCAGCTCGACGAGGAAGGCTACCCGAAGAAGGATCCCTCGCTGCGTGATCCCAACACCGTCTGGCAGAACCTGCGCCGTCACTACGCGCGCTACACGCCGGAGATGGTGGAGAAGGTCTGCGGCATCCCCAAGGACCTGTTCCTCCAGGTGGCCGACACCTTCTGCTCGGCGTCGGGGCCGGACAAGACCGGGACCATCTCCTACGCGCTGCAGCTTAACCAGTCGACCAACGGCGTCCAACAGATCCGCTCGCTCTGCATGCTGCAGCTGATCCTCGGCAACGTCGGCCGGCCCGGCGGCGGCGTGGTGGCTCTGCGCGGGCATTCCAACGTCCAGGGCGCCACCGACTTCGGCACGCTCTACCACATGCTGCCCGGTTACCCGGCGGCCCCGCTCCAGGCCCCCCACCCCACGTTGCAGGAGTATCTGGAGAAGACCACGCCCAAGGGTGGCTACTGGGTGAACAACCCCAAGTTCGTCGTCAGCCTGCTCAAGGCCTGGTGGGGCCCGGCCGCCACCAAGGACAACGACTTCGCCTACGACTACATGCCCAAGCGGGAGGGCGCCGACGCCTACTCGCACCAGCACTTCCACGTCGCCATGCTCCAGGGCAAGGTCAAGGGCTTCGTCGTCATGGGCCAGAACCCGGCGGTGGACAGCCCCAACGCCAAGATGTCGCGCCAGGCCATCCGCAACCTCGAGTGGTTGGTGGTGGTGGACCTCTTCG
>JBOHPP010000102.1:0-10014 GCA_050731755.1 Candidatus Rokuibacteriota bacterium
GTCCCGCTCTTCCACGCTTCCCGCAAGGTCTCGATATCGGTTCGCTCCAGCTCATGAACTAAGTGGTCCCAAAAGCGAAGCCAGAGTTTCCGGGCGTCATCACTTGACATGGAAATCACCCTCCCGCGTCGATCCCTTGTCTAGGCCCAGCCGGGAGGGCGGTGAAGTCAAGGGCATAGCTCTCGCGATGACTTCCTTTCTCCGGTCGCGCCGGGATCGAGGTCTCCAAAACGAGGCCAGCTCGACCGAGAGCCTGACAGCACGGCTGCGGAAGCGAGCTCGAAAAACTCTCTTCGGTTCATACCGGGCGCTCAGTGTTGAACGCGGTCGTGAAGCCCGGTCAGCACGGCGCGGGCCTCGCGGACGACGCGCTCCACCACTTCGGCGGCGCCGGGCAGGTCGTGAATGAGGCCGACGCTCTGCCCCGACCACATCGGATAGTACTCGCCGTCGTCCCGTTTGAGCGTGGCCTGATAGATGTCGTTGGCGGCGGCCCGCTGGACCAGCGGCGGCAGCACGGGCGCGTTCGACGCCGCATATTCGTCGGCGAAGGTGTTGCGAAGCGCCCGCGCGTAGAGGCCGGTGAACGCATCGGTCACGGTCGTCGCGTCGGCGTCGCGCTCGAGGAGGCCCTTTTTCCAGAACTCGGGAGCGGCCGACTCGCGGGTGGCCACGAAGCGGGTGCCGAACAGGACGCCGCTGGCCCCCAGGGCCAGCGCGGCGACCAGGCCGCGGCCGTCGGCGATGCCACCGGCGGCGACGACCGGCACCGGCACGGCGTCGACGACCTGCGGCACCAACGCGAGCGTGCCGATGCTGGCCGCCTCGGGAGATTCCCGCTTGACGAATGTCGAGCGATGACCGCCGGCCTCGGCGCCCTGGGCCACAATCACGTCCACGCCGGAGGCGGCGACGGCCCGCGCGTCCTCGACCGTCGCCACCATCGCCATCACCTTGACGCCGTGGCGATGGCACTCGCGGGTCATGTCGGGCCCCGGGTCGCCGAGCCCGATGGACCACACCGGCACGCGTTCGGCGAGGATGACTTTGAAGGCGGCGTCGATCAGGTCAGGGACTTCTGGCGGGCGCGTGGTGACGCGTGAGAGGCCCAGGCGGTCGCGGAAGCGGTTCAGCGCGCCCTGCACCGCGGCCACGGTCGCGTCGGGAATCGTCGCCGGATCGGCTGGCGGCCTCAGCGCCGTGTGCAGCCAGAGGTTGACGCCAAACGGGCGATCGGTCAGCTGGCGGACTCGCCGGATCAGCACGCGAAGGTCGTTCGCCGGGACGTTGAGGCCAGCCAGGATCCCCAGGCCCCCGGCACGCGAGACCTCGGCCACCAGCTCGGGGCCGGCCACGCTGCCCATACCGGACTGGACAATGGGGTACTCGATGCCGAGTAGATCGCAGAGCGCGGTGCGGAACGTCATGGTCGGCTCTCCTGGAGGCCCAGCTCGTCCATCGCCTGTTCGCGCAGGCGTCCGCGCTGGACCTTGTCGCCGTGGGGGCCCGGGGTTCGGGGCACGTCCTTCACGAAGCGCACGACGCGCGGGATCTTGAACGAGGCGATCCGGCCGCGACAGAAGGCGAGGAGCGCTTCCTCGGTGAGCGGCGCACCCTCCTTCGGGATCACGTAGGCGACGGCCGCCTCGTTCGTCCGAAGATCGGGCACGCCCACGACGAAGGCCTGATCGACCTCGGGGTGCGACATGAGGAACGCCTCGATCTCGCCAGGCGCCACCATGTGGTGGCTGATGCGCAGGACCTCCCGCAAGCGTCCCCTGAAGATCGTGTGGCCTTCGGTGTGTACACCGAGGTCGCCGGAGCGGAACCACCCGTCGCTGGTGAACGCCTTCGCCGTCTCGTCCGGCTTGCCATAGTAGCCGCGGGTCACGAGGCGACCACGGAACTGCAGCTCACCTTCCTCTCCCGGCCGGCAGGGCGCCCCCGTCTCAGGATGGACGACGCGCACCTCGAGCCCGGGCGCCGGCTTGATCCCGGGGAGCGCGCGGAGCGCCGCCGGCTCGTCGAGGTCGTGGTGGAGCGCCATCGCGTTGACCTCCGTCATCCCGTACGGCTGGTAGGCGAGGGCGATGCCGATCCGCTCCACCACCGCCTCGAAGAGCCCGTGGCCGCCGCCGCCGGTCGCCCCGAAGCCGCCGGTGCGGAGCGAGGAGCGGTCGTAGCGGTCGAGGTCGGGATGGTCCAGGACCGCCTGCGCCATCTGATCCACGGCATTCCAGATGGTGCAACGTTCGCGCTGGATGAGCCAGAGTGCTCGCAACGGGTCGAAGACGTCCATGAGGACCAGGCAGGCGCCGTGAGACCACGTCGTGAGCGGGATGTTGACGCCGCCCCAGGTGCCGGCCGCCGGCAGCGCGTGGAGCACACGGTCGTCCGGCTCGAGTCGCAAGGCGACGCCGCAGTTCCAGGCGTGAGGCACGCAGTTGCGGTGGCTCATCATGGCGCCCTTGGGGAACGACGTGGTGCCCGAGGTGTAGAGAATGGTGAAGGCGTCGTCGGGCGCGACGGTGGCGGTGGCGCCGCCCGCTCGGCCGGCGTCGACGATGTCGGCCAGGCGATGGCAACCGGGGTAGGGATCGTCGGCGTCCACGATCACGTGCCGAAGGTGAGGGAACTTCGGGCTCTCCAGCTCGCCCGGCGCAGCGTGCTTCAGCTCGGGCAGGACCTGGTGGAGCGTCTCGAAGTAGTCGATCCCGCCCAGGTGGTCGGTCAGCAGCAACGCCTGGGCGTCCGCCTGCGTGAGGATGTAGGACAGCTCGTGAGCGCGGTAGCGGGGGTTCAGCGCCACCACTGGAGCGCCCAGCCGGGCGCAGGCGTGCTGGGCGACGTACCAGGCCGGGCGGTTGGGGAGCCAGATGGCGACGTTGTCCCCGGCGCCGAGGCCCAGGGCGTGGAGCCCCCGGGCGAGGACGATCGAACGGTCGCAGAGCTCCCGGAACGTCACGCGCTCATCGCCGAAGACGATGGCTTCGCGCTCCGGCCAACGGGCGGCGACGGCGTCGAGCAGGGCGCCCACGGTGGCGTCGCCGAAGGGGTTCGCCGGCACGGCCCTTACTTGACGCCGAAGAGCGCGGCGGCGTTCCGGTAGGCGACACGCTCGGCGACGTCCGGCTTGAGCTCGCCGAGGACGCGACGGGTCCACTTCATCAGGCGGTCCAGCATGGCCGGCTCGAACAGGCGCGCCGCCCAGACGTCGATCCCCATGAGGAACCGATCGGGAAACTTCTCGATCAGCGCCTTCCAGGCGGGATCCAGGGGCCCGTCCTCGGTGGCCAGATACGGCGTGCGCTGGAAGTGCATGCCCGAGAGATCCACGCGGAGATTCGAATGCCGCCCGAGCAGTGCTTGGAGCAGCGCCGGTGTCGCACTCCCGCCGTGGGCGAGGATGACCAGCGCGCGCCGCTGGGCCGAGAGGGCCTTTTCCAGGGCGGTGACCGCCTTGGTTTCCAGCTCGTCGTGGATCACCACCGGGACCTCGTGGCGCGCCGCGACCTCGAGGACCTTGAGGAACGCCGCCTGGCTGGGGTCACGATCGATCTTCCGTGAGACCTGGCGCACGTGGACCTCACCGATCACCCGGGCGCCGCCCTGCTTCAGCTCGGCGGCAAGGCGCTCGGCCGCGGCGGCGCTCGTCGGATCGGGCAGGGGCAGGCCGGCGATGACGCGATCGGGGTACTTCTTGACGGCGGCGGCGATCCACGCCGGATCGTCCTTCTGGACGCCGCCCGCGCCGAGGAGCACGACCTTGCTGACGTCGTGGCGCTTCATCGCCGCCACATAGGCGTCGATGGCGGTGGCGTTGGGCACGTGCGAATGGGCGTCGATGAGCGGCCCCGTGTAGTCCGCGGCCACCGCCCGCCCGGCGGCCAGCATCCATATAGCGGCCAGCATCCATATAATGGTTACCGCGACGCCGATCGTGCGCCACGACATCTCAAATCACTCCGTCGCGGTGGAGCGCGACCAGCTCGGCATCACTCAACCCCAGCGCCCCGTATACCTCGCGGTTGTGGGCGCCCAGCGGCGGTCCCGTCCACCCGATCGCCGCCGGGGAGTCGCTCAGCCGTGGCGTGGGAGCGATCATGCGCACCTGGCCCAGCTCGGCGTCGGGCACGTCGGCCAGGATCCCCCGGGCGACCACGTGCGGGTCCTTGGCGATGTCGGCGATGTCGTAGACGGGGCTTGCGGTGAGATCGATCGTCTCGAAGAGCTCGACCATCTCGTCCAGCGTGCGGCGGCCGATCGCCTTCACCAGTGCCGCGTCCACCTGGTCGTTGTGCTGCACGCGCGCGTCATTCGTGGCGAAGCGAGGGTCGTCGAGCAAGTCACCGAGCCCGAGCCCCTTGAAGAGCGCCTGGGCCGACGCCGGCGTCGAGGCCGACAGCGCCACCCACCGGCCGTCGCGCGTCTGGTAGGTGCCACGCGGACTCGCATTGTCCGACTGGTTGCCGTGGCGCGTGCGGACGGTGCCGTCCTGCGCGTAGCGGGCGGCATCCGGGCCGAGCACCGAGAGCAACGGCTCGTAGAGGGAGATGTCCAGGACCTGGCCGCGGCCGGAGACCTGATCGCGATGGCGGAGCGCGGCGAGAACGGCGGTGGCCCCGGCCAGCGCCGCGAACATGTCGGCCATGGGGAACGAGGGCAGGGTGGGCGGGCCGTCGGCGGCGCCGGTCGTGGCGGCGAAGCCGCTCATCGCTTCGACCATCGTGCCGAACCCCGGGCGGTCGCGGTAGGGGCCGTCCTGGCCCCAGCCCGACACCCTGGCGAAGACGAGGCGCGGATTCACCGCGGAGAGCGCGTCCCAGCCGAGGCCCCACCGCTCGAAGGTCCCGGGCACGAAGTTCTCGATGAGCACGTCGGCGTCGCTGACGAGACGCTTCAACAATTCCTGACCGCGCGGTGCGCCGAGGTTCAGGGTGATCGAGCGCTTGCCCCGTGCGTAGACCTTCCACCAGAGCTGCCCGCGCTCCCTGAGCCAGGTGCGCAGAGGATCGCCGCCCCGAGGGTTCTCGACCTTGATCACATCGGCGCCGTGGTCGGCGAGCACCGTCGCCAGCACGCCGCCGGCGATCAGCCGGGAGCAGTCGACCACACGCAGCCCGGCGAGGGCCCGGGCGGGAGCGGGCGTCACTTCGCGGCCTTCTTGAAGTGCAGGGCCAGGGCATCCATGACCCGGGCCAGCGCCTCCTTCTCGGTCCGCCCGGTCACCGTCACGTTGTAGACCACGGCGGTGGCCACCCACTGCCCGGCGTCGTTGCGGTAGACCTCGACCTCGACTTGCACGCCCGTGAGCTTACATCAAGTTGGAGGGGGCAGCGGCCGCCCCCTCCAAACCTCCCCGTTCAGTTGGCGGCGCCACACGCGCCCCGACCCCGCGCTCAGTGCCCCTTGGGAATCCGTGGGTGACTGGCGGCGGCGTCGGCGATGGCGTGGTCGTGCTCGGCGGGCACCGCGCCGCTGACGCCTACGGCGCCGAGGACTCGGCCGTCCTCCACCAGCGGCACGCCGCCCTTGCCGAAGACGAAGCGGTAGTCGCCCAGCGTCGCCACGTTGTCGGCGAAGAGCATTCGCTTGGTGAAGCGCTCTTCCAGATCCAGCGTCGTGGCCCGGAAGGCAGCGGCGGCGTTGGCCTTGGCCCGGGCGATCTCCGGCGTCACCCAGAGGGCGCCGTCCATGCGCTCGGCGGCCACCAGGTGCCCGGCCTCGTCCACGACGGCGATGGCCACTGCGAAGCCGAGCTCGC
This sequence comes from Candidatus Rokuibacteriota bacterium, assembly GCA_050731755.1. Classification (GTDB taxonomy): domain Bacteria; phylum Methylomirabilota; class Methylomirabilia; order Rokubacteriales; family CSP1-6; genus JBOHPP01. Next base: position 5,765 of record JBOHPP010000102.1, read on the forward strand.
GGGCCGTGGCCAGACCGCGCTCGATGCACTCACGCGCGTGCTTGAGCGTCAGGGCCATGCGATCATGCCCCCCGCGCGTGGGTCATGGCACGTTGACCCACACGTCGCCACCATTGACGCGCACCGGATAGTTCGGCACATGCGCGCCCCGGCCGGGCAGCACGCACTGGCCGGTGCGGACGTCGTACATCCAGCCGTGCCAGGGGCAGGCCAGGCGGGTGCCGCTGAGCCGGCCCTCGCTGAGCGGGCCACCTTGGTGGGCGCAGGTATCGCCGCAGGCGTACACGGCGTCGGCCACGCGAGCGAGCACGACGACGGTTCCCCCCACCTCCACACGCCTGAGCTGGCCCGCCGGGATCTCCTCCAGGCGGGCCACCCGGACTTCGGGCACTAGGACTCCTCTTTCAGGACGAAGGCCCGGTAGAGGCCGGTCATGTACTGCCAGCGCATCTCCGTGGCCTGGCGTACGGCCTCGACGGCGCGCCGCCGCATTTCGGGCGTCGTGGAGTACGTTTCGACGATCTCGTAGCCACGCTCGCCGTGAACTTCGTCGGCCTCGATGTGGATGGCGAAGAACTCGACCTCGTGGTCGGTGAAGCCGTAGAGGGGCTGGAGCGGAGGCAGGGTGCGGCGGTAGATGCCGGGCACCTGCGATTCGAGCCCGACCAGCAGCCCCGCCGCCGCTTCGTAGAAGGGGCGGTGGGCCGTCTCGTAGCACCACGCCGTCAGCGCCCGCGTCGTGGGCAGCTGCCCGGTGCGCTCGACCTCGCCGCGGCTCACCCCGCACGCCTCGGCGAAGCGGATGAGCAGGTCCACGTGCTTGGTGCCCGACTCCTCTTCGACGATGTTCTCGAGCAGGAAGTCGCGCGCGTCGGCATAGGGGCACTCGGCATAGACGGCCGCGCACCAGCGGGGGAACTGCGAGACGTACTGATAGTGCTGGGCCGCCCAGGCGCCGAGCTGGGCCCGGCTCAGCTCGCCCTTCACCCACTTGTCGGTGAACGGGTTGAGCCGGCTGTGGCGGGCGTTGACGGCGGCTTCGAGCTGCCGGCGGAACTCGCTGTGCTCGACCATGGCGCGATACCTCCCGGCGCGAGCCTCGGACGCGCGATCAGGACTGGGGGCGGATCGCGTCGCCGGGCCGGATGACGCCTTCGGTGAGGATCTGAGCCCGCAGGCCGCCCCGATGGACCAGCGCGGTCATCAGGCGCGGTTGACCGACGAGCTCTTCGACGTACTTGCACGGCTCGCACAGCCGTGTGCCGCGCATCTGAACGTTTCCGACCCAGAACGTTCGGTCGACCAGGTGGTTGAGGGGAACGCCGGCGGTGGCGATGTTGCGCCGGGTGTCGGCCGCCGTGATCTTGATGCCGAGCCGCTCGCCGGCGGCGTCGAGCACGCCGTGCTCGAGCGCCTCCAGGGTCTCCGTCTCGATGAGGGTGACCTCGCGCCCGCCGAAGCTCGGCCGGGACGAGTAGTGCCCGCGGCCCAGGAAGTAGCGGTCGCCCTCCAGCCCCCGACCGGGCACGGCGCGAACCTCGGGAACGACCTGGAGCGGCGCGCCCGCCTCGGGGGCGATGTGGACCGAGACGACCTGACCCTGCCACATGATGGAGCGATCGTAGGCGAGCGCGCCGGCACAATCAAGCCCCCGCGTGGTGTATGATCCCCCCACGATGAATCCGGCCATCGCCACGCGTGACGAGACGCTGCCGGCCGCGTACTCCCAAGCGCTGGCCGAGCGCGCGCTGGGCCCCCTCTGGACCGCGCTCCACGCGCTGTTGCCCCCCGAGCGCGAGAGCCGCGCGGTGCCGCACTGCTGGCCATGGCGGGAGGTACGCCCGCTACTCCTGGAGGCGGGACGCCTCGTCGAGATGGAGCGCGCCGAGCGCCGCGTGCTCGTGCTGCGCAACCCGGGGTTGGGCGGAGCCTATGCGATCACCTCGACCCTGTTCGCCGGGCTGCAGATCATCCTGCCGGGGGAGTCGGCGCCCAGCCACCATCACACGCCGGCCGCGCTCCGCCTGATCGTCGAGGGCCGCGGTGCCTACACGACGGTCGAAGGCGTCCGCTGCGCCATGGAGCACGGCGACCTCATCATCACGCCGCCCATGCGCTGGCACGATCACGGCCACGAGGGTCGCGAGCCCGTCGTCTGGCTGGACGGTCTCGACATCCCGCTGGTGCGCGCCTTCGACGCCAGCTGGGCCTCGCGCATGCGCCCGGCGAAGGCCCCGGTGACGGACGCCGACTCCTCGGCCGATGAATTCACCGCGGCCGGGCTGGTGCCCCGGGCCTCTCGGTATCCCGAGATCGGCTATCCGCAGGTGCGCTGGCCGTGGCAAACGGTGCGGCGGGCGCTGGCCACCATGGCCGCCACGGCGGCGCCGGGCGCGCCGGTCGTGCTCCGGTACGTCAATCCGCGCACCGGCGCTCCCCCCCTGGCTACGATGGGGTGCGAGGCTCAGTGGCTCCGGCCCGGCGAGCGGACGCGCGCCGAGCGGCGGACGGCCAGCGCTGTCTTCCACGTGCTCGAGGGGGAAGGCGAGAGCCGCGTAGGTGAGGCGACCTTCGCGTGGAGCCCGGGCGACACCTTCGTGGCGCCGCCCTGGACGTGGGTGGCGCACACCAACCCCTCGCCCTCGGCGCCGGCCTGCCTCTTTCAATACACCGATGAGCCCGCCGTTCGCGCGCTCGGGCTCTGGGACGAGGAGATGCAATCATGATGCGGATCCTCTGCGTACTGCTCGCGCTGGCGCTGGGGCTGGCCATCCCGGCCGCCGCCCAGGACGTGATCAAGCTCAAGCTCTCGCACTTCGTGCCGCCTACCCACAACCACCACGTGGCCGTGCTGGTGCCGTGGGTCGAGGAAGTCAAGAAGCGGACGAACGGCAAGGTGGAGATCACCATCTTCCCCGGCGCGTCGCTCTGCAAGCCGCAGCAGCAATACGACTGCGCCCGCGACGGCATCGCCGACATCGCCTTCGCCGTGACCGGCTGGAGCCCCGGACGCTTCCCGTTGACGTCGGTGGTCGAGCTGCCGTTCATGATGCGGACGGCGGCCACCGGCTCGCAGATGCTCGCCGACTTGTGGGACAAGTATCTGAAGCAGGAGTACCAGGACGTCCACGTGCTCTACATGAACGTGCACCCGGCCGGCCACATCCATACCTCCAACAAGCCGGTGCGCTCCCTCGACGACTTCAAGGGGATGAAGATCCGGACGCCGACGGCGACCGTCGGCGACCTGCTGGAGATGATGGGCGCGGCCAAGGTGGGGATGCCGATCAACCAGGTCTACGAGTCGATGTCCAATCGGGTCATCGACGGCTTCGTGGTGCCTTACGAAGTCATCCCGCCGATGAAGCTGGCCGAGGTGTCGAAGTACCACACCGAGGTTGGCATGTACACCACGGCCTTCGCCACGATGATGAACAAGAAGAAGTACGAGTCGCTGCCGGCCGACGTCCGTCGCGTGCTCGATGAGACGACTTCGGCCAAGGCCGGGTACTGGAAGAAGGTGGGCGCCCTCTGGGACGGCGCCGAGGCGCCCGGCAAGAAGGCCGTCCTCGACCGCAAGAACGAAGTCTACGTGGTGTCCAAGGAAGACCGAAAGAAGTGGCGCGACGCCGTCCGGGGCCTCGACGACAAGTGGACGGGCGAGGTCGACAAGAAGGGGCTGCCCGGCAAGGCAATCCTGAAGGAGGCCCGCGAGCTGGCCGCGAAGTACGGCGAATCCGAATGAGCCGTTGACGATCCTGACATTCGAGCGGGCCGCCGTGGCGTGGACGCGGCGGCTCGCGCTTTTCGCCGGCTGGTTGCTCCTCGCCCTCTCGTTCGCCACCGTCATCGACGCGCTCCTGCGCTATTTCCTGGCCCGGCCGTTCCCCGGCACGTTCGAAGCGACCGAACTGCTGCTGGCCGCCATCATCTTCTTCGGGCTTCCCCACGCCAACGTCACTGACGGCCACGTGTCGGTGGACCTTCTCACCCAACGCTTTGGACGCCGAGCGCAGTACCTGCTCATCGCCCTCGGCGCCGTGGTGACGGCGGCACTCCTGGCCGTGATTACCGTCGAGATGGCGCGCCTGGCCGCCGAGTTCTATGCCACCAGCCGGACGACGATCACCGCGCGCATTCCGGTGTTTCCGTTCATCGTGCCCGTCACCGCGGCCGGCGTCCTGGCCGTCGTCGGGTGCCTGGTCCAGGCGGCCGGCGCGCTGGCGCGCGTGGCGCGGCCGGGGCTGCCG